>BPIR01000002.1:357265-662687 GCA_026004215.1 Candidatus Binatia bacterium | reverse complement strand
GTGCACGTACCGCTGGGGTTTTGTAGTCGTCACACTTGTGGATTATGGCGGAAACTCCTGCGCGGAGAAAGGAGCAACGAGTCATGAAGCTTGCCGGACGGAAAGCTCTGATCACGGGTGCCGGTTCGGGTCTCGGACGCGCCATTGCCCTGTGTTTCGCTCGCGAAGGCGCGGCCGTGGCCGTCAATGACATTCGGCGCGAGGCTGCCGAGCACGTCGCCAATGAAGTGCGCTCCGTGGGCGCCGAGGCGATGGTGCTCGTGGCAGACGTATCCGACTCGGTCGAAGTGCGGGCGATGTTCGAAGAGGTCGCTGCCCGCTGGCAGCGGCTCGATGTTCTCGTCAACAACGCCGGCATTGCCAACGTGGACCCGGTGGTGCAGCAGCGCCTCGTGCAGGCACAAATGGAGCGGCTCGCTGGGTCCGCCGCCCGCACCCCGCTCGGGATCACGCAAAACGTGACCGACATGGAGTGGCGCCGCACACTGGCGGTGCATCTCGACGGCACGTTTTACTGCACCCGCGAAGCGCTGCGCATCATGGAAACTCAGGGATCCGGCAAGATCGTCAACATGGCCTCTGTGGCCGGACTCGGCGGCTTGGCGGGCGCAGCCGCCTATTCTGCCGCTAAGGCAGGCATTATCGGCCTCACCAAGGCCGTGGCTCGGGAAGCGATCCACGCCGGCGTGTACGTGAATGCCATCGCTCCTGGGTTTATCGACACACCGCTCTTGGCCGATATGGCCCCCGAACTCAAGCGTTCGATTGCGCTGCAAACGCCCATTGGCCGGTTCGGGACCCCGGAGGAAGTGGCGGCACTGGCATTGTACTTGGCCAGCGACGACTCCAGCTACACCGTCGGGCAAGTTCTATCGCCCAATGGCGGCGTGTACATGTAAATGCCCGCTCACTGGCCACGGAATTTGGGCTTGCGTTTTTCCAGAAACGCGTCCACGCCTTCGCGGTAATCGGCGCTTGCGAAACAGCGGCGAATTTTTTCTTCGAGCTCGCGGGTGTCCGCCGGCAGCTCGGCCAGCAATGCCCGAATCGCGGCTTTGTGTGCGGCCAAGGTGAGCGGAGCACTTTCGAGCAAGCGCGCGACGTAAGCCCGCGTTTCGTTTGCTAGCTCTGAAGCCGGCACGACGCGATGGAGGAGCCCGAGGCGATGGGCTTCATCGGCGTCGAGCACGCGGCCACACAGCAGCATTTCTGCGGCTGCCGTGGGACCGATCGTGCGCACGAGCGGGGCAATGCCTGTTCGCAGCGGGTAGGACAAACCCAAGCGAACAGCGGGGACGCAAAAGCGCGCGTGGCTCGCGGCAATGCGCAAGTCGCAAGCCAACGCCAATGCCACGCCCCCGCCAAAACAGAGGCCATTGATCATGGCCACCACAGGCTGTTCGATTTGCGCCAGGGCATGAAGCGCGGCGTGGCTTACGCGGTCGTACTCCACTGCTTGCTCCGGGTTGGCGCGCGCCGCAGGAAACTCGCGGATGTCCGCGCCGGAGACGAAGGCTTCGTGGCCACTGCCGCTCAGTACCACGACACGCAACGGTTGCCGGCCAGCCCAGGTTACCGCGTCCCGAAGCTCGCTCCAGGTTTGTAAACTCAGCGCGTTGCGACAGTCGGGCCGCTCGATCGTTATCCATAGGACAGGGCCGTCTTCGACGAGTTTCAAATGCTCGCAGCGCGGAACCATGGGATTGCTGACTAGCAAAAAAGGCCTCGCCCGCACGCCAACGGCCGTATCCGGTCACGCCCCGGAACCGACCAGCACCGCTCCTCCCTTGGTTCGCCACCGGCCGCCTGAGGGCGGGATGGAATGGCGAGTAGCGAGTAGCGAGTGGCGAGCGGTGAGGGCCGGATGGAGAATAGCGAATGGGGAATGGCGAGTGGCCCGGAGGCTGTGGGGGCACGGCGTGCCGTGCCCCACCACCCGGCTGTTCGCCCCTGCTGCAAATGGGAGAGGGGCGTTGCCGAGGGTCGGTGGCAATGTTGCCGTGTTGCACCCAATGGGGGAACAATGGCTTGCGCACCAATTTTGGGCGTGGCAAATACCGGCGCCATGGGTAGGGGATCGATATCCACAAGCCACATGGAATTTGCTCTGCGATGCCGGGAACGGCGCGGTTGGCAGATAGAGCGGGCGACGATTCTTGCCGTACGGATCTTGCCAGCCGACCTGCAGGTTCAGGCAAGCTTGTGCGGCGCATTGTTTCGACAGCCGATGGGAGGCGGGGGCCAGTAGCTGACGCAAAGTATCGAGGGGGGAGCTGTGATCATTCCGAGGAACGCGCGACTGGCGCAACGGTTCAGCTTTTCTTTGTGGCTCGTGCGTTGGCGGCGCACGAGCGTTGTGCTGCTCGCGGCGAGTCTCTTCGTTTGGCTCTATCCCGCGCGTGCCCGAGCGGGGATTTGCGATCCGAGCGGTCCGGAAACCTCGAGCGCAGCCGCTCCTGCGGCCCCGAAGCAGTACCACTACGTGTTCGTGGTGGACACATCGCGCTCCATGATCGGCGAGGGCGACGGGAAGGGGCGGGTGATCTTTCCACGAGTCAAGGAAGAAATTCGCCGCTTTCTCGAGCGCGTACCGGCGGGGTCGAAAGTGACGTTCCAACCGTTCGACCGCGGCCCGGGCCCGCGCGTGTCCTTCATGCTCCCAGGGGACGACAACCAGCTCCAGGCTTACCTCGACACCCTGCAAGCGAAAGGGCGAGACACGTATCTGTACGCGAGTTTGCTCGAGGTTTTGCGCTCGCTCCCGCAGGACCCCGAGACGGCGACGATCGTCTTTTTGTTTACGGACGGGAAGGATAACGACCCGGGGCCGCTAACGATGGACGATGTCACGCGCGCGTACAAGGTTCGGCGCGGACCATATGACTGGGTTTACTACTTCCTGCTCGGGCTCGACGTACCCGAGGACGTCGCGCGAGCCACACTGGGTGAAGAAGGTTGGCAAGTGCTCTCCGTGCCTCCGAACCAGGTGCCGCAACTGCTCCGCGTGCAAGCCACGCCCAACCAGCTCCACCTGGGGAATTTGCTGCAAGAGCCGGTTGCCCGGCGCGATCTGCAACTCGCCGTGGAGCCCGAGCGCGCGGTGGATCTCAAGTTGCGGGTAGTCGCCCCGCAGCTTGCCGCTCATGGGGCCGCGCTGGTGGTCGAGCCGGCCAAACTCAGCGGAGGCGGTGCGCAATCCTTGAACTTCCGCCTGCTCAACCCGCAGCAATTACCGCACGGCGAGTACGAGGCGTTCGTGTGCGTGGAAGCCGCGGAAAAAAGTACAGCGCTGCAGCCATACCCGGTTCCGTTGAAGCTCGCGTATCATCCGCCGGGGGAATATCGTCTGGCCCCCTTGCAAGACGTGGCTTTTCTTACTCTCGAAAAGGGGGGCACGGCCACTGTCGCGTATCGCGTCGAAGCCAACCCGTGGGCCAACGCTCCCGTGAGCGTGTCTTTGCCCGAGCAATTACCGCAGGGGCTCGAACTTCAGCTCAACGGGGGCACTGGTCCGGTGTCGCTCATGCCTGGGGACCAGTTGCAAGTATCGCTTACGAATCAAGGGCTTCGCGCCACGGACGCGTTGCACTTGGCTCTGCCTGTCACTTTGCCGCCCGGGACCACCGGCGCTGCCAGCTTGGGGCTGCCGGGAATTGTCGCACCGCTGTCGTGGTGGGACTGGTTTTGGTCGTGGTGGTGGCTCTGGTTGCTTTTGTTGCTGGCGCTGTTGTGGCTACTCCTGCGCTGGTGGCAAGCCCGGCAGCCGTGGGCGACGTGCATTTTCACGGATTTGCCCGACTGCAAGGACTTCCCGGGAGCCCTCCGCGGAAAAGGGAGGGTGGATCTCGGGAAAGTCGTGGGACATCCGCTCCTCAACGGCATCAAGGTGGCGTGGAAAGGCCACGGGTTGCCCAAGGTGGATTCCGTGCCACCTGGCACGGAACTGTGGACCGATGACCTCCCTCTCGAAAAATCTCGCTCGATCGAGTGGGACTCCGAGGTGGTAGTCAAGAGGTTCGATCAAACAGTTGGGAAGTTTTCATTAAGACGCGCCAGTTCGGGCCGCAAAGCTAGGGGGTGAACATGAAGAATTACCAAGAGAGGTTTCTCAAACGCACGATTTTGATCGGTCTGGGAGGTACCGGAAAGCACGCGCTGTTGCACGCTAAGCGCAAGTACATCGAGACCTTCGGCGAAGTTCCGCCGCTGGTGAAGTTCCTGCTCATCGACACCACTCCGGCAGTGACCGATCAGCTCGAAGCACGCACTCCCGGGGGCGAGGTCCGCAAGGTGCGCCTCACGCCGAGCGAGGTGCTGTTCATCGAGGCGCGCGGCGCCAGCATGTTGCCCCAAGTCAACGATGAAATCCGGAGTTGGTTTCCGCCGAAGGCGGACCTCAAGGCCAACATCATTTCCGGCGCTGGGCAAATTCGGGCGCTGGGGCGCCTCGCCTTGTTTGCCAACGCCCGCATCGTGTACGACACTTTTCGGGATTTGCTCAGCCAAGCGCGCGACTACCGGACCGAACGCGTTCGCGCCGATTGGGAATTCGTTTACGAACCTTATTCGCCGCACCTGACCGTGTGTGTGGTGGCCTCCCTGGCCGGCGGAACGGGATCCGGAGTGTTCTTGGACGTCGGCATGATCCTGCGCGACTTGCTCAAAGACGAGGAGCAACTGTTTGCCTACTTGTTGTTGCCCGACATCTACGTGAACCGGCCGGGAACCCAAAACGTGGAGGCCAACGCGTACGGTGCCCTGCGCGAGCTGGATTACTACATGAGCCTACCCGGCACGCATTGTTACCAGTTCGGCGGGCGCGAAATCGAGGTGCGCAAGAAGCCGTTCGACATGGTGTTCTTGGTGAACCGCGAAAACCGCGCCGGCAAGGTATTCAACGAAATCGAAGACATGGGCGAGTTGCTCGGCATGGGCATCTTTCTCATGAGCGGCCCGCTCGGCAAGGAACAAGCGGACGTCTTCGACAACATCGTCATGCAACTCGCGGAACAGCAAGGAACCTACCACGGCAGAAAGGCCCATTACGCCAGCTTCGGTGTGGCGGAGCTCCAGTTCCTCCCAGAACGGCTCCAGAGCGGTCTGCTTACCGGTGTAGCGGCAGAACCTGGTCCGCTCGCTCCGAGCCGAACAAACCCCATGGCAGGCTCAGGCACTCAAGGCAATTTTGGACCGCGTAGAAACGACTACCCCCACCGAAGCTACCGCCAAGGGATGTACCGGATTCCTCGGCTGAGCGCGCAGAAGATGAACGAAAATACCGCGCTGCGATAGAAAAGTTGGAGCACGCAGAAGGTAACCTCGCTCGCGAGGCCTTCCAACAGTTGAATGAACAACTGCAGTTCGATCAGTCCCTCGACGAGGAAGTGGAACGCGCTTTCCAAACGTGCAGCATTGGCGACCTCATCGCTGGGTTGCGTGAGGTAGAGAATATGGCAGCCAAGCGACTCAGGAACTGAAGAAGCAACTCGAGGAAGAGAAACAAATACTCGAGAACAACGCGAAAAGCGAGCAGTGGCAGTGAAATACCGAAAACCGGGGTGGCTGACTCGCCGGGGCAACGACTCCGAGGATCCCCTCGTGGACCGGCAAATGATTCAAAACGAAGTCGCGAAGACCGAGGACGTCGCTGCTCTAAAAGGGCGCTACGACTGGTTCGTGGATGTCCAGAACAAACTGAAAGAAAAAGTCGAGAAGCTCGAAGCGCTATCGCGTAGGTTGGATGATTGGTGCGCCGCCTTTGGCGAGAGCGCACCGGCGGGAAGTGATGCCGAAACGTCCGAAGATAAAAAGCCTTTCACCCTCACGCTTCCACCTTCGTTCGTAAAGTCGCAGTCCAAGCGCGAAGTTCCCGCAGAGCAACTTTTGAGGGAGCTGCGGGAAAAAGGGCTGGCCGCGCTCCTCGACAACCCCGCCGAAACCCTGAATGGAGTGATGGCGAATCTGCAATATTCCTCCCTGGACGACTGGCTGCGCCAAGTCGCCAAGCTCCCCGAGGGCCACGAGCTGCGCTCCGCTGTGCAACACATTTTGCGCGAGTTGAACCAGTTGTCCGCACCGGCGTGGGATTACCAAGAGGCATGGGTGTCCAACCCGCACGTAGCCGAGCGCGAGTCGGTGAACATCATTGGTTTAGAAAACGGTTCGGACGGCAATCCCGCTCTCCTTTCGGAGCCATTTTTCGACATCTTGGCCGGCAACATCCACGACAAGCAGAAACTCCGCGCCGTCCGTACGGGCCAGCCCAACCATGTGTACCTTTACAAAATCGAAGCCTCGATTCCTGCTTTCATATTGCGCAACATCGAAATGTATCGGGAACGTTACCGCGATTTTTCCGAGGAGCGCAGTTTTCACGTGGATCGCGTTCTGGAAGCCCAGCTTCCTGAGTTATTTCCACTCCCCAGCGAAGAGGAGGCCATACAGGTTTGGGTGAAAGCCCGACTGTTTTGCCTGGTGGAAAAAGATTCGCAGACCCAGGAATTTCGCTGCGAAGGGGTAACGATTAACGGCGGTGCGCGGTGGCACAACCTCGGTCGCACTTTGGCGGAAGCATACAACTGTCTCAAAAACGATTTCTTCCTATTCCGCGAGCTCCGCTTCCGCGTGGAAGAACAGGAAAAGAGCTGGCGGGAGAAGCGTGCTGATTATAAGAAGCGTGTAGAGGCTGCCCTAGCGAAACGCGCCACGCGACTCGAGGAACTGAAACAAAGCCTTGATGCCGACTCGGCGAGCGACTGGCTGAAGAAAGAAATTCCGGTCGTCGAACAGGAAATCCGCGTGCTGGAAACTCTGCAATCTCAAATCGCCACATTACCTCCGGACCTCGGAACCGACGTTTTTGTGCCTCCCGAGAATTGAGTGGCATTCGCTCATGCTGCTTCGACCCACGGTGGTATCCGCCACGGGAGCGGTGGCGGAGCATTTGGTCACGAGCCTCGAACCGGTGTGGCGCGAGCGATTGGACCGCCACGCGCTGGTGCTGGGGCGAGCGGACCAAAGGCTCCCGGGCGGTTGGTTTGCGACCATTCGCAAGTTGCTTTCCGGACAGCATCTCTTGGACGAGTTGCGTCGGGGTACGGAACTGCTCGACATCGTCAGTATTGTCTGGCTCGCGGAAAGCCATTCCCTGGAGCTCACCGCCGTTTTGGACGAGTTGGAACAGCTCGGGACGGCTTCGGGGTCTGCGGGACGCGAACTCAAAATTCATCTCTTGTTGCTCCTGCCGGATTTGTTCTCGCTGCGGCCGGAGGAGCTCGAGGTGGCCGAGACCAATCGGCGGCGACTCGAGCCGGATGCGGACTTCCCTTTTCCCCTGCGGGTGTGGCCGCTTTCGATCCGCAGCCGGGCGGACTTGTACCTGACGGAGCCCGAAGACCTAGCCCCGCTCGTGCAGCACTTTGTCGAGGCAGTGCTCACCCAGGACTTCCCGTTCCATCCCGCGCCCCCGCAGGGGCGAGACTGGACTGCGGTCGGGGTGTGCCGCATGGAGGCCGCACCCCCGCCTCCGAAGTACCTGGCCGCCCGCTTGTGGCAGGAGTTCCAGCGCACCGTGATCGGAGACGAAGATTCGATCGAATTGCCCGTTTGCTCCGCCGTGGGCGAGGTGTACTCCAGCGTCGAGAGCTTTCCACCGCCACGAGAACGTGTGGATTGCTTCAAGCACCCGGACTGGAAGTTTACCGTCGAGCACGACTGGGCCGAGTATCACAAGCAAACAGAGCTCACGTACGTCCAGCAGCTCGAAACTCAGATCCGTCAAAACGAGAAACAAGTTGCGAGCGACGCCCTGCAAACTGCCCTGCGCCGTGGCTTACCCGCGGTGCGCACCTTGCGCGAGCGACTGGAACGCGAACTCCACCTGCAACAAGCCAAACTCTTGGAACTCAGAAGGGAGTTCGAGCAACTGTTCGACGTGGTCCCCTCGTTGTTCCAATCCGCGGTGGTAGACGAAGAAGTCGAGGCATTGAACGCGGCGCTGGACTCTCGCGACATCGAAGCCTTCCTCCAACGCGACCGGGAAGCGCAAGAGGCCTCAGCGCGGCTCGAAGAGCTGCGGCAGAAATTTCAAGACAATCTCAATCGGTGGCACCACGAGATCGAAGCCCCCGCGCAAGAGCACGCGCAAAGCCTTCCTTGGTGGCGGCGCGCCTCGCGGTGGGCGAAAAGAGCGATCCAATTCTTGTTCTTGCCCGGATCGAGGGGAGGAGGCGAGGAGGAAGAAAAACGGGACCGGCGCAAGCAGTTGTGCGACCGGGCTTGGAGCTACACGAAAGACGCCTACCAGTGGAAACGCCAGCTCGCGCAACGCCGCGCCCACTGGTTGCAGCGCTGGGGGACCTTTTCCATCGTCCGGCGCTATCGCGACGCCTTGGCACAAGCGATTGCGAGTTGCGAGCAAATTGAAAAGCGAGCAAAGAGCCTCTTTCCCGAGCACGCAGCGCTATCTCCACAAAGTCTCGTGCTTCAGTTTTTCGTTCCCGAGACCGCGTTGGACAGCGCGTTGCGGCGCCATGCCGCGATGCTGGTTGCATCCGACGTACTGCAGCAGTTACACGAGGGAGCCTTGCCTGAAGTCGAACGGCAAGTTCAGACACACGCGCAAATTCTTGCCACCGAATTACCCCGGGTTCCCCTGGAGGAGCTCGTGGACGAACATGCGTGGAACGCCGCCTTGAGAATGGCAGCGCCGCGGGTGATGGTCGCCCACGACCCGCACCACCAGCGCTTCAACTGGGTTCTGGGGCAGGTCCGCAAGCCATTTCTGATCGAGCCCACGGCGATTCATCCGGAATGGGTTTCGGACAACGAGGCGGTGGTGTTTCGCTTTCTGTATCCGGTCGAACCCGACCAGCTCCTCGCCGACGCGCCGTACGCCATTGATACCGAGGCCAGCACTCGAGAAACTACACGGCCTGAATCTCCAACCGGGGTAGAAATGCACACGGCACAAGGGGATTTGCGGCCTAACCCGTTACTGGAAGACGCCTTCCGTGATTGACCAGCTCTTCGCTTTGTTCCCCGGCAATGTGGTTTCCAAAGCATGGGCGCGCGAACCTGAGCTGCGCGCGCTTCCCCGGTATGCCGCAGAACACCTGCTCGTGAAGTTTGCACCCCATGGCGAAAGCACGGCCTTGCAACGACTGAGAGGTTTCCTCGGGCGGCACTGTTTGCCGGCCACGGCTCCGGAAAACCTCCAGGAGCACCTGGCCCGCCAAGGAAAGGCGGTTGCCTTTGCACGGCTCACGATTCGAACCGATTGGGAAAAAGGGCACCTCGCGGGGGAGCTTTCCGCCTGGCCCGACCAAAAGTTTTCGGTGCCGTTCGAAATCGGCGAACGTTTCCCGCAATTGTTCTACGGCATGTGGGGCTCCATTCGCTTGGAGCGCGGGGAACGAGGCCGGATCGTCGTGAGCGAATTCGTGCCCGTCCGTGTTCCACAAGCTCGCTTCGACCAATTTGTCCGGGCGCGAGAGCATTTCACCGAGGAGCAGTGGATGGACATTCTCTTGCAAGGGATGGGGACCGATCCCGCCGGTCTCTCCTCCGAGGGAAAGCTCGCTTGCCTCGCCCGCTTGGCGCCCCTCGTAGAGCGCGGGCTACACCTGGTGGACGCGCCATTGCCCGGCACTGCGGGGCTGGAAGGCCTGGAATCTTTTTCTCCTGCTGCCCTCGCCATTTCTCATCCCGCCGCTTTGCGATCTTCCCTCGTTGCCAACGCCATCTTGCGCACTCCGGATTTGGGCTCTGCCTACGAAGTGGTGGTCCTCGATCACTTGCAGCAGCTCCCGTGGCAGGACCCGAATCAGGGAGCCCGCGCTGTGGCGCAACTGTTCGGTACGCTGGAAAACCGCGACGGAGGCCGGCGCGTGGTTTCCTCGGTCGTGTTTTTCGTGCGGGCGGCCCGCCGAAACGGCGGCGCGGCGCAAGCGCCACTGCCGCCTTGGCTTGCGCGCTTTAGCGACCACATTGCGGCCTACCTGAACGCCGGCGACGTCTGCAACGGCGCTTTGCCTCCGTATTCCGGCCCGGGCCTTCCGGCCGATTACCTCGCGGAAATGTTCGCACGGTTACGGCCACGGAGTTTGCAGTTCGAATTGGAAGAGTGGCTCCCGCGCGACCTGGCATACCCCGACCTGCGCGCGGTGCGGCGCCTCACCTCCGGGCTGCTCAAGCTCTTGTATCCTGGGGAGTGCTGGCCCGCGGACGCTGTGCAAAAGCTTGCCGCGTTTGCTGTGGACGTGCGCCGCGCCGTGGCAAAGTTGACCGAGATCCCCCAAACCCAGCCGGCCACCGAGACGCCGCCAGGTGCCGACTCGGCGCAAGCGTCATCCACTCGAACAGAAGGGGCGGCCGTGGAGAGAGAGGAACCAATTCCGTTGCTGCCACCGGAGATCGCGCGGAGCGAACACTTGCCGGGGGACACCCACGACCCGCAAAGCTCCTGACCTCGGGCGGCGGCATTCCCCACACGGGCGCGGGGAACCCACGGGAAAATCCTCCCTCCGGGAACGCCCGATCCATCCCAATGTGGGCCGGCGTGCGGAAATCGCGCCCGTGTCGAGAACGGCCGACTCGATCCACCGATTCCTCCCACACCGTGCGCAAGCGCGGGAAGCGAATCCGCTTCGTTGGCCTTGCGCCCTCGCTTCGCCCGCAGGCGTCGGCGAAGGCCGATAACGGTCCCGCCCCACTAATACGAACCATAAAAAGAATAGCGGGGCCGTTCTGTTGAACGATCGTTCGCGTTTGGTAGGTACCGTGTTCCGAGCAAACCGCACGATGAACTGGCTTGGCGCGTTTTTCCGCTCCACGGTGGGCATGAAGTGGCTCATGGGCCTGACGGGGCTCGTGCTCGCGGGCTTCGTGGTGGTGCACATGCTCGGCAACTTGCAAATCTACCTGGGGCCCGAGGCCATCAATGCCTACGCCGAATCGCTGCGCCACATGCCGGCGCTGCTGTGGACGGCGCGCCTAGTGCTTCTCGCAGCGTTCGTGCTGCACATTGTCTCCGCGGTGCGCATCACGCAACTCAATCGGCAAGCACGGCCGCAGGGTTACGAGCTTTGGTCTCCGCAAGTGACCACGTACGCAGCACGCACGATGTTCATGGGCGGGCTCGTTTTGGCTGGGTTCGTACTGTATCACTTGGCGCACTTCACCTTTGGGCTGACGCATCCCGAGCACTTTCAATTGCACGACGCCAAGGGACGGCACGACGTGTACGCCATGGTGGTTCTGGGTTTTCGCCAGCCGCTGGTGTCCTTCTTTTACCTGCTCGCCATGGTGCCGCTCATGCTGCATTTGCAGCATGGCGTGTCGAGTTTTTTGCAAACCTTCGGGCTCAATCATCCGCGGTACAACGGCATCATCCGCGCGCTCGGTCCGGTCGTCGCCCTCATTGTCTTTTTGGGTAATTGTTCCATCCCGCTGGCGGTGTTGGCGGGTTTGGTTCCGTATCCAGTGGCAGGGAAGTGAGATGATCTTGGACGGACACGTGCCTGCGGGGCCATTGGAACAAAAGTGGGATCGCCATCGCAACGAACTGGCGCTGGTGAACCCGGCGAACAAGCGCAAGTTTCACATCATTGTGGTCGGCACGGGGTTGGCCGGCGCCTCCGCGGCCGCCAGCCTGGCGGAGTTGGGCTATCAGGTATCGGCGTTTTGCTTTCACGATAGCCCTCGGCGGGCGCACAGCATTGCCGCGCAAGGCGGGATCAATGCGGCCAAGAACTACCAAAACGATGGCGATAGTGTTTGGCGGTTGTTTTACGACACCATCAAAGGCGGGGATTTTCGCTCGCGCGAAGCCAACGTGTATCGGCTGGCGCAGGTCTCGGTGAACATCATCGATCAGTGTGTGGCGCAAGGTGTGCCTTTTGCGCGCGAGTACGGTGGGTTGCTCGCCAACCGCTCGTTTGGCGGGGCGCAGGTTTCCCGCACGTTTTACGCGCGCGGGCAAACCGGGCAGCAGCTCCTCCTCGGTGCGTACTCGGCGCTGTGCCGGCAAATCGGTCTAGGGCAGGTCAAAATGTATCCCCGCACCGAAATGCTCGATCTGGTCGTGGTGGAGGGGCACGCGAAAGGGATTATCACGCGCAATCTGCGGACCGGCGAAATCCAACGCCACGCAGCCGATGCGGTGGTGCTGGCGACCGGCGGCTACGGCAACGTGTTTTACTTGTCCACCAATGCGGTGAATTCGAACGTCACCGCCACGTACCGCGCATACAAGCGCGGGGCGTTTTTCGCCAATCCGTGCTTCACGCAAATTCATCCCACATGCATCCCGGTGAGCGGCGACCACCAAAGCAAGCTCACCCTCATGTCGGAGTCGTTGCGCAACGATGGCCGAGTGTGGGTGCCCAAGAAAAAGGGCGACACGCGACCGCCCGATCAAATCCCCGAAGAGGAGCGCGACTACTTCCTCGAACGCATGTACCCGAGTTACGGCAACTTAGCGCCGCGCGACATTGCCTCGCGGGCTGCCAAGCGAGTGTGCGACGAGGGGCGCGGCGTGGGTCCGGGCGGCTTGGGCGTGTATCTCGACTTCAGCGATGCCATCCGGCGCCTGGGGATCGAAGTCGTGCGCGAGCGATACGGCAACCTCTTCGACATGTATCGCGAAATCACCGATGAGGATCCGTACAAAGTGCCCATGCGCATTTACCCGGCCGTGCACTACACCATGGGCGGACTGTGGGTGGATTACAATTTGATGAGCAACCTGCCGGGATTGTTCGTCATTGGCGAGGCGAACTTTTCCGATCACGGCGCCAATCGTCTGGGGGCGAGCGCTCTCATGCAAGGGCTGGCCGACGGTTATTTCATTTTGCCGTACACCATTGGCGACTACTTGGCGCGCTCCAAGCAGCCGCGGCCCGATGTGGATCGGCCGGAGTTTCGCGATGCCGAAGCCGCTGTGCGCGCCAGCATCGAGCGCCTCTTCGGCATCAACGGCAAACACCCGGTGGACGTGTTCCACCGCGAACTTGGAAAGCTTTTGTGGGATCACTGTGGCATGTCCCGCAGCGAAGCGAGTTTGCGCCACGCTCTCCAAGAAATCCCCAAGATTCGCGAACGCTTCTGGAAGGAGGCCCGAGTTACCGGCGGGCCGGAGGAAATCAACCAGGCCCTGGAGCGTGCCGGCCGGGTGGCAGACTTTCTCGAATTTGCGGAACTCATGTGCCTCGATGCCCTGGAGCGGCGGGAGTCGTGCGGCGGTCATTTTCGGGAAGAGTTCCAAACCGAAGACGGCGAGGCCCAGCGGGACGACGAGAACTTTTGCCACGTCGCGGCTTGGGAATATCGCGGCCCCGGTGAGCCGCCAGTGCGCCACATCGAACCGCTGCGATTCGAGTTCGTCAAGCTCACCACGAGGAGTTACAAGTAATGCGGCTCACTTTGCGCATTTGGCGGCAAAAGGACGCGACCTCGCCGGGCAGCTTCGTGACCTATGTGAAGGACAATGTCGTCCCGGATATGTCCTTCCTGGAAATGCTCGATGCCTTGAACCGAGAACTCGTGGAGCGAGGAGAAGAGCCGGTGGCGTTCGAAAGCGACTGCCGCGAGGGCATTTGTGGCTCTTGCTCCTTGGTGATCAACGGCATTCCCCACGGCCCGGGCCGAGGCAAAGCGAGTTGCCAGCTTTACATGCGCCACTTCCGCGACGGTGACACGATCACGGTCGAGCCCTTCCGCGCCAAGCCGTTCCCCGTGCTGCGCGATTTGATCGTGGATCGCAGCGCCTTCGATCGGATCATGCAAGCGGGGGGCTTTATTTCCGTCAACACGGGCGGCGCGCCCGACGCCAACACCATTCCGGTTCCAAAACAAAACCAGGAGCTCGCCATGGATGCGGCTGCTTGCATCGGCTGCGGGGCGTGCGTCGCGGCCTGTAAAAACGCATCCGCCATGCTGTTCGTGGCTGCGAAGGTGTCTCACTTGGGGCTGCTGCCCCAAGGACAGCCGGAGCGTTACCGCCGCGTGCGCAACATGGTGGCGCAAATGGACAAGGAAGGGTTCGGCGCTTGCTCGAACACGTTCGAGTGCGAAGCCGCCTGCCCCAAGCAAATTAGCGTGCGCTTTATCGCACGTTTGAATCGGGACTACCTGCGCGCCCTGTTGTTCGAACCGTAGGCAGCTCACGGGGGCGACGCGCGGCACGGCCCGCCGGCATCGCTCGCGCAGTGGGCGGGTGAGCCGGCTGAGTCCAAAGCGAGAATGATTTCGATCAAGCGGCGGGTGCCCTCGCGCAGGTTCTTGCGGCTCAGACGTTCGTCCACCCCGTGCATGCCTTGCAGTTCGGATTCGGTGAGCACGAAGGGGGCGAAACCGTAGCTCGGAATGCCACGCTCGCGGAAGTAGTGGCTGTCGGTGAAGCCTGTGAGTACGCTCGGCACGACGCGGCCGTTTTCTTGCTCGGCAATGCGGGCAACGGCCGCATACAGCGGTGTGTCCACAGGCGATGCCGAAGGGGGGAACTGCAGCAGCGTCTCCACTTGAATCGTGGGATCGGCGACGGCAGCAACGATGCCTTGCAAGAATAGTGTGGGATCCGTGCCCGGCAGCAAGCGGCAGTCCAGTTCCGCCGTGGCGACGGCGGGGATGACGTTGGTTTTTTGTCCGGCCTGCACCACCGTAATGGCCACGGTATCCCGCACGAGCGCGGCTTGCCGTGGTTCCAGCAAGAAGGTCTGCCGGAACCCCTCGTCCTGCAACGCCTCGCGCAGATCGGAAAACCGCTCGGCTTGGCTGCCCACTTGCAGCGGCGCAAGCGCAGCGAAGTACCGTTGCACTTCGTCGGTGATCCGTACGGACCGGGGCATCGCCTGTACGCGCGCGAGTGCCTGGATCAGCTTGGTCACGGCGCTTTCTGCGGGCGGCACCGACCCGTGGCCGGCTTTGCCGCGCGCTGTCAAGCGCAACCACAGGGGCGTTTTTTCGGCCACGGCCACCTCGAAGGCCAACTGACCCGACGGCATCGGGCGAATGTGCCCGCCTTCGTTCCACACGAAATCTACCGGCCCCAAGGTGGGCAAAATGTGTTCGACAAACCACCCCGCGCCCAGCCGGCCGCCCGCTTCTTCGTCGGGTGTGGCGACGAACAAAATGTCCCGCGAGGGAACAATGCCGTGCTTGTGCAAGGCCAGGATGGCCACGCCCTGTACGACACCTAAGCCCTTGGCATCCACGGCACCACGGCCGTGCACATAGCCTTGGCTTTCGATGCCCGCGAACGGCGGATGCGTCCACTCCGAAGCCACCGCCGGAACCACATCCAAGTGGTGCAGCAAGAGCAGTGCGCCGGCGGAGCTGCGCCCCCGCAAACGCACCCACACGCCCCCTCGCCCCGGAGCAGTTTCGAACACCTTGGGCTGCAAGCCCGCGGAACGGAACTTAGCTTCCCAGAAACGTGCGGCCGTCAGCTCGTTGCCCGGGGGATTGGTCGTATCGATCGCAAGGTACTGGCGTAGAGTTTCCACCGCTTCCGTCTCGATCTCATCCCAGTGAAACTCGCTGGCGTGCGCCGCACACGCCACCAGAGCGGAGCACAACAGCCCGAGCGCCCAGCGCCCGGAGGACCACCATCGCCTCACGATTCCCACTCCTTGAGCTCTACGACGTACCCGTCCGGATCGCGCACGTACACCGACCACCCCCACCCGCGCGCGCCCATCCTCCACGCGGGCTGATCGTCGAGCAGAGGGACGCCGCGTTCGCGCAGCAACGGGATGAAGTCCTGCAACTTGCCTTCGACAAGGAGGCAGAAATGCAGGAAGCCGGAGTTCGGCTCCGCTTGCGCTCCCGCGAAACTCGGGTCGGGAACCAAGTCCAGCAATTGTCCGCCGATACGCAGGGAAACGAACGGACGCTGGCCGGCCTGGAACTCGTCGAGACACAGCACTTCGAGTCCGAGCAAATCTCGGTAAAACGCCAAGGCACGCTCCAACTGTTGTACTCGCAATACGAAATGATCGAGTCCTCGTACCGGAATCATCGCCGTGCTCTCCTCGAAGGGGCAGAATGCCGGCCAGCTAAACCTGCGCCGCGCCGAGTTGCAAATCCGCCGGGCGCTTCCTAGCACCGCGGCATGAGCGCCGAGGCTCTCCTGGCCGTTGTATTCTCCGCGTTTTTGCACGCGCTGTGGAACTTGTTCAACAAGGGAAGCGAAGATCGTTGGGCGTTCTTCTTGGGGCAAGGCATGATTGCGGCCCTATCGTATTTGCCTCTCGCGGTGTGGCTGTTCCGCGCAAATGGCGGGGCACTGCGGGATTGGGTTTGGGTACTTCTATCGGTGGCCGCGCACGCGGCGTATGCGGTGTATCTGTTGCGGGCCTACGATGCCGGCGATCTCTCGGTCGCCTATCCCCTCAGCCGCACGGCACCAGTGCTTCTGGCGGCATGGGATGCCGTCGTCGCCGGCGAGCCTGTGACCGCCGCCGGCATCGCCGGAGCCTTGCTCGCCGGCGGCGGCGCCATCGTGTTGCAGTGGCCGAGTATTCGGCTGCACGGGCTCGCCGCTGTGGTTCGTTTACCCGTGACGCGGTACGCGCTGGCCACGGCATGTTTCGTGGCCTTGTTCACGCTGTTGGACAAGCAAGGGGTGCAGCGATTCCATCCGCTGGTGTTTCTCTATTTCGTGAGTTTGGGGGAAACGTGCGTGATTTCTTTCGTCCTGGGCTGGGGGTGGAGCGAGCGACTCCGCCGCGAGTGGAAACGCAACGCCCTGCGCATGGCGATGACCGGGCTTCTCGGCGGCTTTTCGTATCTCTTGATTCTCTGGGCGTTGGCATCGGCTCCGGCGAGCTATGTGCTCGGGCTGCGGCAGTGCAGCATCGTGTTCGGTGTGGTGCTCGCACACTTCTTCTTGCGCGAAGCCGAAACGCGCTATCGCTTGCTCGGGGCAGCGGTCATTGCCACGGGCAGCGCCCTGATTGCTGCGTACGGGTAACATGGGGTCCGCACAGGCTGGCCGCCCGCCATTCGCTATTCGCGGCCCGCTGACCGCTCGCCCCTCGCCATGACCGCTCGGGTCACGACGAACTAGGTGGCCCGTTTCGATGATGCTGTTGTGGTGGCCGGGGACTGGTGATTTTCGTTTGCAAAACGGAACCGGCTCGGGCTATTGCATGCCGCAAACAATTTGGCGCGACCCCCCGCGGAGTGTGTGGTCTCGCCTGGGCGCCGCCGCCAAGAACAGGAGGAGCCCATGCGACGTTGCCACCAGACCTCGACGCGATTGCGTTCGCCCCGCCGCCCGTGCGCGACGTGGATTTCCCCGGTCCGCGAGGCACAGCGGATACTCTTTCTCTTTGCTGTCGTCGGGGTTTCGCTCCCCGCCGCTGGCGCGCTGGCTGCCCCGGGTCAGGCGGATCTGAGTTTTGGCACCAACGGAGTGGCGATCACCAATGAGGTGCAGCTCCTTGGTTACCCCGCGAACGGTGCGCGTGTGCAGGTGGCACGGGGTACGGATGGAAAGTTTGTCGTGGCCGCGCAGATCTTGATGGACAGCTTCACGTCGGCCCTCGGATGCGGCGTCCTGCGCTACAACAGCGACGGCACGCTGGATACGAGCTTTGGTTTTGGCGGTGGCGTTCTTCTCACCGCTGACCCGTGCTCGTCCAGTTGCCCGCTAGCGATAGTGCGGCAGGCGGAAACCGTTCCCAATGTCGGCTTGTTTATTCGCGACGCGGTCCCCTGTGTTCCGACCATCGGTAGCCCGTCGCTTCTCTGCGGGGGAGTGGTGGTACAAAATGACGGTGGCATTGTCGTGAGCGGCGGGGCTCAATCCTTCTGCACGCCTAGTACGTTTGCAGCATTTTTTGGGGGGTTTGCGCGACTGACCGCAAATGGCTCCGTGGACACTTCGTTCGGAAATGGTGGGATTGTATTTCTTTCCGTGCCATCGTCCCTCGGCCAAATGATTTTGCAGCCGGACGGAAAACTGATGAGCATAGGAGTCAGGGATCCCAGGCCTGCTGCCGACGAGGACATCCTAATTGCTCGTCTGGAGCCTGCGGGCGCTTTGGACCCGACTTTTGGTGGCGGAGCCGGATGGGTGGCGGTCAACGTTTTCGGTCGTGACAACGGCGGAGACCTTGCCCTTCAGCCTGACGGCAAGATTGTCGCCGTAGGCGCGAGAGAATTGGACGGGACCCTCAACGACTGGGTGGCGCTTCGCTTCGATAGTAACGGGGCTCTCGACTCGACATTTGGAAGCAGCGGGGTGGTGGTCACGGACATGAGCCTGGGGGAATCGAGTATGGAAAGTGCCTTCGCGGCTGCCGTGCAAAGCGATGGGAAAATCCTTTCGGGTGGGGTCGGCAGAGAAGGTGCGCAGATGGTGCGTTACCTGCCCGGTGGGGCGTTGGATGCCAGCTTCGGGACAAGCGGAAAGCTCACTCTTCCAACTGGCGGCACCGTCACGGATCTGGACCTGCAATGGAACGGCAAGATCGTGGTCGCCGGGCGTGGCTCTCTGGTCGGCCGTCTGCTCGAAGACGGTAGCATGGATCCCGATTTCGGTACGGACGGTCGGGCGACACCGGGGCCTCCAGGAGCCGTGAACTCCGCGTTGATCGAGCCCTCGGGACGCATCGTTGTGGCGTTTCAGGGTTCGGGGGGAGTGGGCCTGGCGGCATACGAGGGCGACCCACCTCCGACACCTACGCCGACCGTGACGCCGACGTCACTGCCACCCACGCCGACGCTGACCCCGACTCTGCTCGGCCCAGCATCCGGCTGCCCGCCCGGGCCTTTATCGAGTTGCGATACTCCTCGCCGGAGCCGGCTCACGATCGTCAACGGCGAAGACGATACCCAGGACTCCTTTGCACTCACTCTTTGGCGTTCTCGGCCGCGGCGGAACGCGAGCGCCTTCGGCAATCCTCCGTCGCACACGACGACCTTCGTATGCCTGTACAGCCAAGGCCAACTCGTGACGGCGCTGGCCATTCCTCCAGGTGCTCGCTGGCAACCAGTTGGCCAGCGTGGCTTTGCTTACGAGGACCCGAGCGGCTCGGTGCAGGGGATACGAGAGGCAACCTTGGAGCGTAGAACTGGATGGCTGGCGGCCCACGAGACCAGTATTCGCCTGCAGGCGTTCGGCGCCCGGCTGCCGGATGTGGCGCTGCCGCTCGCACAACCGCTCGACGTCGTGGTGCAAGTGCACAACGACGCGACACCGATTTGCTGGGGCGAAACGTTCACCGGCACTAATGTGGAGACCAATGCTTCGCGGGTGTTCCGCGCCCGCAAGCCTTAGAGGGAAACGGCATCCCAAGGCGCGCATTCGCTCACTCGGCAAAGCCCCGCTCGCATCCGACGACTCGGCCCGGTAGGAGGCACGGTGGGCTTTGTACCCCCGACACATGCTTCGGTGCGCCGCAAACGGCAAGGGGCGGTCGGGCGCATCTTCGCCTTGCCGGACTTTGCGGATCCTTGGTTGCAAAGGCGCTCGTTGCCCCAGTTGCTTGCCTTGCGGGAGCGTGTTCCTATGCGGCCGACGACTCGCAACGAAAGGAGGGCGAAGTGGACTTCAGGATCGCCGAGGACGATCGGCTTCTTGCCGATGCAGTGCGCTCGTTCATCGAACAGGAAGTCAATCCGCGCTGGCAGCAAATCGATCGCGAGGATCGGCTGCCCGAAGAGGTGCTCGAGGGCGTGCGCCGCCTCGGACTGTTCGGCATGAGCGTGCCTCCCGAGTACGGCGGCCTCGGCTTGAGCGTGCTGCAGAAGGCGTTGGTGCACGAACAACTCGGGCGCGGGCCGTGGGGCCTGGCCAGCTTCGTGAGCGTGCACACCGGCATTGGTTGCGTCGGTATCGTACGCTTTGGCTCGGCAGAACAGAAACAGCACTACCTGCCCAAGATGGCAACCGGAGAATGGCTCGGGTCGTTCGCGCTCACCGAGCCGGAAGCAGGCTCCGACGCCGGAGCCCTCGCAACGCGCGCAGAACGCCGCAGCGACCACTGGGTTCTCAATGGCCGCAAAATTTTCATCACTAACGCGCCGCTCGCGCATCAGTATTTTCTCTTCGCTCGCACGGATCGCGGGATCAGCGCGTTTATCGTGGATCGCGAATCGCCAGGGCTCAGCATCGGCTCCGTGTTCGATACGCTGGGGCACCGAGGCTCGCAAATTTCCGAGATCGTGCTGGATGACTGCCGCATCCCCCTCGCGGCCCTGGTGGGGGAAGAGGGGCAGGGCTTCGAATACGCCAAGCGCACCCTGGCGGAAGGACGCACGACCCTGGCAGCACGCTGTGTGGGTGCGGCCCAGAAGGCTTTGGAACTGGCTCTGGAGTACGCCCAACAGCGGCACACCTTCGGTAAGCCTCTGATCGAGCACCAAAGCATTGCTTTTCGCCTGGCTCAAATGAGCGCGCGCACTGAGGCGGCCCGCCTGCTGGTGTACCGCAGCGCATGGCTTTTGGATCAGGGCCAGCCCGCCATTCGCGAATCGTCGACCGCGAAGCTCGTAGCCGCAGAGAACGCCTGGCAAACGGTGGACGACGCCATCCAGATCTTCGGCGGCTACGGCTACATTCGCGGCGAGTACATGATCGAGCGCATCTGGCGCGACGTGCGCGTGGCCCGCGTGTACGACGGCTCGAGCGAGGTGCAGCAAATCGTCATCGCCCAGCGGCTCCGCAAGGGCGACGTGGAAACACGTTGAGGGGGCGCGCGGGTCGGGAAGGGCAAGGACCAAGTCGGCTGCGCGCAACCGCGAGCTTGCGGCCACTTCCATAACGGCTGTGGCCCGACGAGAAATGGCAGAAACACGTGCCAACCGGCTTGTCCCTCGCTAAGGGAGGGATCCAACTTGGGACGGGAGAAGCGCGCGCCAGATGGAGCATCGTTGGTTTTGGTGGGTCGGGTTCAATGTCTTCGTGCTGGTGATGCTGGCATTGGACCTGGGCGTGTTTCACCGCAAGGCGCACGCGGTGAGCTTGCGCGAAGCCGCGGCATGGAGCGCCGTATGGGTGCTCCTCGCGCTATCGTTCAACGTCCTCGTGTATTGGATGTGGGGGTACGAGCGCGCGCTCGAATTCCTCACGGGCTATCTAATCGAGAAGTCCCTGAGCGTGGACAACCTGTTCGTCTTCTTGATGATCTTCAGTTACTTCGCGGTGCCGGCCTCGTACCAACATCGGGTGTTGTACTGGGGAATCCTCGGGGCTCTGGTGATGCGCGGTGTGTTCATTGCCACCGGTGTCGCCTTGTTGAATCGGTTTCACTGGATGATTTACGTCTTCGGCGGCTTCTTGGTGATTACCGGCATCCGGTTGCTTTTTTCCACGGACAAAGAAGTGGAGCCGGAGAAAAACCCGGTCTTGCGCTTGGTGCGGCGCATGGTGCCGGTGACGGCAAGTTATCATGGCCAGGCGTTTTTCGTTCGCGCGGAAGGACGCCTGTGGGCTACTCCGTTGGCGTTGGTTCTGGTGGTCGTGGAAACCACGGACTTGGTATTCGCTGTCGACTCGATTCCGGCAATCTTTGCGGTCACCCGCGATCCCTTCATTGTCTATACCTCCAACGTGTTCGCCATCTTGGGGCTTCGGGCGTTGTACTTTCTGCTCGCCGGTGTGATGGACATGTTCCGCTTCTTGCAAATCGGTCTGGCCTTCGTGCTCACCTTTGTGGGCTGCAAGATGTTGGTGTCGGAATTCATCAAGATCCCGATCGGCGTATCCCTCGGTGTGGTCGGAGCGATCCTGGGCCTCGCGGCTCTGGCCTCGTTTTTATTCCCCGAGCGGGCAGAGAATGATACTGTGGGCGCTCCGGCCAAGGGACGCGACGGGCAACACTGAGACGTCCATGGAGCGGCGCAGGGCACGAAGGGAGCGAACGGCATGAAACTGGTGATCGCTTACGATGGCTCGGAGTGCTCTCGGGAGGCCATGGAAAACTTGGCATTTGCGGGCCTCGGGCCCGACGTTTCTGCCAAGGTCGTGTGTGTGGCTGACGTGTGGCTTCCGCCTCAGGACCTGAAGGTCGAAGGTCAACTTCCACCGCCGGTCGCGAAGGGAAGAGCGGTGGCGCGGCAGGCTTTCGAGGATGCGCTGGCCACCGCGCGCAAGGGTGCCGCCCTTGCCCAAAGACTGTTTCCCTCTTGGCAGGTCGACGCCGAAGCACGTGCCGATTCTCCCGCGTGGGGCGTCATCAAACTCGCTGCGGAGTGGCCCGCCGACCTGATCGCGCTCGGTTCGCACGGGCGCTCCGCGCTGGGCCGTATGGTTCTGGGTAGCGTTTCGCAAAAGGTGGCCATCGAGGCACCGTGTTCGGTGCGCATCGGTCGCCGCCGTCCCGATCCCGAGCGAGCAGAAATGCGCATTCTCGTTGCGTACGACGGCTCTCCGTGGGCAGAGGCTGCAGTGGATGCCGTGGCCGCGCGACACTGGCCCCCCCGTACGGCGGCACGAGTCGTTACCGTCGTGGAGGCGCGTGCATTGACCGACCTTGCCAACGAGGAATCGCAATTGCACAAGTGGCTGCGGCCGGAGGATCGCGATGCCAAGCCGGCGTTCGAACGCATGTTGGGTGCAGCCGCCGAGCGACTTCGTGCAGCCGGGCTGGAGGTGTCTTCGGCCTTGCTCGATGGGGAGGCAAAACAGCTCCTGCTCGAAGAGGCCACGCGATTCCAGGCGGACAACGTTTTTGCCGGTGCACGCGGCCTCAATTTTCTCCAACGGTTCTTGCTCGGAAGTGTGTCGGCATCGTTGGCGGCACGCGCTCCGTGCTCCGTGGAGATCGTTCGCCGCAAAAACAACCACGCGTGAGGTTTCGGATTCGCGAGAGCTGCGGGTGGGCCACTTGGGCGACTGGGAATACGTAAACGGCTGGATCGCACAGTTGTGCCGCGGAAGAAGAGCCGGATACAGGCCGTGCACCGGCACAGAGAAGGGGCTGGACACACGGACAGCGCCGCGCGCCGCGGTATCGGGAGGGAAACCATGCAATGGTTCTGGATAGCGAGACGACTGCTGGTCGCCCTGGGTAGCGCAAGCGTCGTCGGTGGTTGCGGGGTGGGTTGGCATCAGCAAAGGCTTTCCTCAGCGCGAGATCGCGAGATGACGCTGGGGATCGTGCAGAAAGAAATCCGCGCGGGGCTGACCCAAGCCGAAGTGGTGGAGCGCCTCGGCGCGCCGAACATCGTCACCCGTGATGCGGCCGGCAAAGAAACCTGGGTTTACGACAAGGTCGCTACGGAAGCTTCCTACTCGAACAGCAGCGCCTACGGCACCATCTTGATTCTCGGCGGTGGGCGAGCGGCGGGCGCCGCGTCTTCCACGCAACGCACCCTCACCGTCGTCATTAAGTTCGACGAGGCACAGCGCGTCGAGTCTTTTTCCTATCACGCCAGCCGTTTCTGAGGGGAGGCCGGGTGACTAGAACACTTTGCCTTTTCGGGAGCCTCGCCATCTTTTGGTTCGGCTGCGCACTGCCGAACCCCCAGCTCACCCAGCTTCAGATTCGCGAGTTTCAGACGCGCACTTATCCGGTACAAGACTCGAAACTCGTCATGAAAGCGCTCCTCAACGTGCTGCAAGACGAAGGCTTTATCGTCAAGAACGCCGACACCGATCTCGGGCTTCTCACCGCGAGCAAAGAAACCAACATCGAGAACTCCGGGGCCGTGTTGCTGGCGCTGCTGGGCGGAACCAATGCGCGCTGGGAGAAAATTGCCATTGTCGAGTGTTCGGCCAACGTCAGCGAGCTCGAAGGGGCAACCAAGGTACGCGTGAACTTCCAAGTGAAAAAATTGGATAACCACGGTCAGGTCATTGACGTAGGCGCGATCCTCGACCCGCAGTTTTACCAATCGTTCTTTGCGAAGGTGGACAAAGGCGTGTTCCTGCAAAAGCAGGACTTGTGACCGCCCGCACCGGTGCACCCTAGGATAAAAAGCGCCAATTCGGACAACCCCGGCCGCAGTGTGCCCGCAGAGCCCGCAATATGTCCGACAAGCGAGCAAACGTTGCGGTCGGGAAAGGGCCGGTTAAGCTGCGGGTACTTTTTGCCGTGTAAGGGGTTTCTATGCGAGGGAGCGGTGCGTCGAACTACGTGCCTGCGTTGGGCTTTCGTTGGCTCACGCCGTACTACGACGTGGTGGTCGGCCTCACAACAAGGGAACGAGCATTCAAGCGGGCGCTCATCGGGCAGGCCGATATTCGGCCAGGCCAGCGCGTGCTCGACTTGGGGTGCGGAACCGGGACACTGTCCGTGTGGATCGCGCAAAGCTGTCCGGAAGCCGACATCGTCGGTGTCGACGGCGACCGTGAGGCGCTTGCGATCGCAAAGGAAAAGGCCGAGCGCGCGGGTGTTGCTGTTCGGTTCGACGAGGCAATGGCCGACGAGCTCCCTTATCCGGATGAACATTTCGATCGTGTGCTGGCCAGCTTGTTCTTCCATCACCTCAGCCGCAGCGCGAAAGAGCGCACAATCAGAGAAGTGTGTCGGGTTTTGCGTCCGGGAGGCCGACTGCACGTGGCCGACTGGGGCCGGCCGTCGAACGCGCTCATGCGCATGCTGTTTTTCCCCGTGCAACTTTTGGATGGATTTTCGAACACCCAAGACCACGTAGAAGGAAGGCTTCCCGAGCTGCTACGCAGCGGAGGATTTGTGGACGTCGCCGAGGGGCCAACCTTCGCCACGATGTTGGGGACCATGGCGCTTTACAGCGCGGCCAAACCGCTACGGTTCGCTGCTCGTTGAGGCGCCGCGCACCGGCTCGATCCGGGTGCGCTGCGCCCTCGCCGGCCGTGGTCGGGTGAACGCCGCGGTCGGGGACCCTCTTGCACCCATGCGGCCGAGGGCTCTGCGAGCGCCACGCGCGCCCCCGCGCACACAGCACTCCGGTCGCCTGCGATAGGCCCCCTCAGGCAGGGGGTGCAGCCAAGCATCAGCCGGGTCAGGCGCCGCGTGCGGATATCGTGGCCCGATCCGGCACGCAGTGTGTGCGATCTACTCCATCCTGCCGCCCGGCTCCGGCCCGCAAAGGTTCCTCTCCTGCTCGGTTCGTGCTTTGGTGGCGCCGCGAAAAGGAGTGAACGATGGGGATAGATCCGCGCAACTACGACACCACCGTGGTTCTCCGCGACGGCACTTCCATTCGCATCCGCGCCATTCGCCCCGACGACAAGCAGCGGCTGCTCGACCACTTCCAAAGTTTGAGCGAGCGCTCGGTATATTTTCGCTTCTTCAGCGCCAAGAAACGGCTGACCGACGAGGAACTCGTGCGCTTTACCGAGCCGGACTTTGTCACGCATGTGGCGCTGGTGGCCACGTTACTCATCGAGGGCGAAGAGAAAATCATCGGGGTTGGGCGGTTCATCGTTCCTCCGGGCGGCGATCCGCACCGGGCAGAAGTGGCCTTTGCCGTGTCCGATGCCTATCAGGGCCGCGGCATCGGTACAGCCTTGCTCGAGCATTTGGCGCTCATTGCGCGCGAGCTCGGCGTCACCGAGTTCGAGGCCAATGTGCTCGGCGAAAACAACCAGATGCTCGAAGTATTTGCGCGCAGCGGCTTTCGCGTGGCCCGCACTGTCGAAGGCGGCATTGTGCACGTATCGTTTCCGACCGCCGAAACAACGGAATCTCGGGCGGCTGCCGAAACGCGCGAGCGCCAAGCCATTGCGCAAAGCATTCGGCCGTTTTTCTATCCGCGCGCGGTGGCCGTCGATTGGGGCGTCGAACCGTCCCAACACGGTGGGCCATGCGCTGGTGAGGAACCTGAAGGACTGCGGATTCCGCGGGCCTATTTATCCCGTGCATCCGCGCGACGCGGAGATCCAAGGGTTGCGCGCTTACCGCCGCATTGCCGACGTGGGGGCACCGATCGACCTCGCCGTCATTGCTGTGCCGGCAGCGAGTGTCGAGGAAGTGGCCCGCGAGTGCGCGCGTGCGGGCGTGCGAGCGCTCGTGGTCATTTCGGCGGGTTTTGGCGAAAGCGGGCCGGAAGGTCGCGAGCGCGAGCTGCGGTTGCGCCAGCTCGTCCGGGGCTCGGGCATGCGCATGGTGGGCCCCAATTGTCTCGGCCTCCTCAACACCGATCCGACCGTGTCGCTCAACGCCACCTTTGCGCCAACGTTCCCCCCGCGCGGCAATATCAGCATGCTCTCGCAAAGTGGCGCGTTGGGCTTGGCGATTCTCGACATGGTTCGTTCCTTGGGAGTGGGCATTGCGACCTTCGTTTCCGTAGGCAACAAGGCCGACGTCTCGGGTAACGATTTGCTTTGTTACTGGTTCGGAAGATCCGTCCACGAAGGTGATCTTGCTCTACTTGGAAAGCTTCGGGAACCCGCGAAAGTTTGCCCGCATTGCCCCGGCGGTTGCCCGAGAAAAGCCCATCGTGGCGGTCAAGTCCGGCCGTTCCGCGGCGGGCACACGGGCCGCCGCGTCGCACTCGGCCGCGCTGGCGAGTCTGGACGTGGCGGTCGACGCCCTGTTCGAGCAGGCTGGCGTGATCCGCACGCAGACGCTGGAGGAAATGTTCGATGTCGCTGCCTTGTTGTCCACGCAGCCGGTGCCCGCGGGGCCGCGCGTCGGCGTGGTGACCAACGCGGGCGGGCCGGGCATTTTATTGGCCGACGCCTGCGAAGCGGAGGGATTGTCCTTGCCGGAGCTGAGGGAGGTGACCCGCTCGCAACTGCGAGCGTTTCTACCCCCGCAGGCGAGCCTGGCGAACCCTGTGGACATCATCGCCTCGGCATCGCCGGAGGACTTCGAACGAGCACTGGAACTCGTGGGCAATGACCCAGGGATCGATGCGGTGGTGGCCATTTACATACCTTTATTCCTCACGCAGGTGGAAGAGACGGCCGCCGCCATTGCCCGAGCGGCAGGGCGCATTGCGGCAGAAAAACCGGTGCTCAACGTGTTTTTGTCTTCGCGCGGCATTCCGGCGGCGCTCGCGCAAGGCCCGCGCGGGGCGCTGCCTTCGTTCCGCTTTCCCGAAGATGCCGCACGCGCGCTCGCGAAAGCTTGGCGGTATCGGCAGTGGCGCGAGCGACCGCGCGGCAAGGAACTGCATCTCGACCGCTTTGCGGAGGCCACCATTCGGTCGGTGGTGGACCGTGTCCTGGACCAACGTACCGAGCCGGTTTGGGTGGAGGCGAGCGACATTGCACTGGTGTTGCGGGCTGCGGGAATTCCAGTTGCAGTCGGTGAAGTCGTCCCCTGCGAAGAGGCCGAGGAGGCAGCCGAGCGGCTCGGCTACCCCTTGGTCATGAAGGCCGAAGTGCCCGGGCTGGTGCACAAAAGCGACGTGGGTGGCGTGATTCTCAATTTGTTCGCGCCCCAGCAGGTGGAAGTGGCCGTCGAGGAAATGCGCGCGGACTTGGCCCGCCACGGGTACACGCTCGAGCGCGTGCTGCTGCAGCGACAAATCATGGGTGGCCACGAAGCGCTCGTGGGAGTCGTCACGGATCCGACGTTTGGCCCGCTCCTGGTGTGTGGCTTGGGGGGCATTTTGGTCGAGCTTCTGCGCGACGTGCGTTTCCGCCTCACGCCCGTGACCGATGTGGATGCGCGCGAGATGGTCGAGAGCTTGCGCACAGCTCCTTTGCTCGATGGCTATCGCGGCATGCCTCCCGGAGACAAGGATGCTCTGGTGCAATTGATCCAGAGGGTATCGGCGCTGGTGGAAATTGTTCCGGAACTGCGCGAGCTCGACTTGAACCCCGTCAAAGTTTTGGAGCCCGGGCGCGGAGTCGTGATCGTGGATGCTCGTATGCGCCTGGCGCGCGTTTAGCCCGCTCGCAGCCCATCGAACAATCGGCCTTGGGGATACCGGGTGCAATGAATGTTGGACAGCCGATGGCGACCGAGGGAAGGATGTCGTTGGGTAAGCGCGCAGCGGTACCGGGGCAACAGTGGGGGGAGCGGCGAGCGAGCTGCCGCGTTCTCCAAGGTGCGTGTTTTGCCAGAAGCTGAGCCGATTGTTGGAGCCACGAGGCTTCGACCGGCGCGTGGAGGAAGTGTGTGCGCCGGACTACGCGCGCGACAAGGAGCGGCCTCGCAAGCGGGTCCGCCCAGCGAAACTTTGCTCCCCCCGTTGCTTGAGCGGTGCCTCCAGGCGGCTTTCCATCCGAGGTTCACGAGGCGGCCCAGTGGCACCTGGCGCGGGTTCTATTCCCGTCGCTGGGCATTGTGTTCCAAGCAGTGGCTGCGCCCGCACGGGCCCAACAGACTGCGGGCAGCGCGCCGCCTCCTCCGCAGCCAGCGAGTTCTAACGGCTTGGTGCGTCGCTTCGGCGAGACGGAAAGTGCGCGCGTGCTCAACGGAAGCGCAAACGCGCTTTTTTACGCTGAGCCGCGCGTGTCGGATCCCGACTTGTCCGGTGAATTGGCCAGTGTCCAGGGGAGCGCTGACTGCACGTGGACGGGTGCCTGGGGCATTACGTCCACGACCGATCCCAACACGAATCGGGTCGACTATAGCTACGTAGCTGGCGTGTGCGGCCTCCTGCCTTCCACTGTTCAGTGGGGAGCGAACGCGCTCGCCGGCCAAGGGCACGTGTGCCACGGGCGTTTCGAGTGGATCGTACCGGCAAATCGTTGCGCCATCCGAGAGGAAGTTGTTCAGCGGGGAGCCGACACAAAAACACAGACGAGATTCACTACCGTGGATCTGAATGGCGACGCGATCCCCGATTTCGTCGATGCCAGTGGTTTCCCGTGGCTGGTGTATTTAGGGTACCCGCCCAGCGGGTCTGCCCCCGGAGGGTTTCTCGATCATGCAGTGCGATGGGAGGGGACCGAGTGGAGCTCAGTCAACCTCACTGAATCTCCTCAAGGTGCGGAGTTGGAGGTGAGGAACTCCCGAGACGGAAAGGAAGTAACTCACACCGCCCTTCTAGACATGAATGGAGACGGCCTGTTGGACTTTGTGGAGACGCGCAGGAACGCTCGCATCGGGCGTGATCGCTGGCTTGTACTCACCAACAAGGGCCGGTGTTCGCTGGCGCAGGTGCAGGCCGGTGATGTTTCAGGCTGTGGGTTCGACATCGTGTATATCAATTATGGGAACGCGTGGTTGATTCAGGACGGCTTTCGCCTTCCCCTGGCGGGCCAGGGGGGTTGGTCCGAGTGGTACGCCATCCGCAAGCGAAAGTCGGTCGCCTACGATAACCATGGTAAAACCAGGGATCGCACGGGAGTGCTGTACTGGGACGTGCGCGACATGAATGGCGACCGCCTGCCGGACTTAGTGATTTACGATGGTTGGGGCTGTGATGGAAGCGATCCCGGTTGCCTGCCTCGTTTGCGCGTGTACCTCAACGAGGGGAGTGGTTTTGCGGCCACTGCGCAGAACTGGCCGGTGCACAACATTTACTGCGGGCAGCCAGCAGGGCCTCACTACACGCTCGGCGGATTGCAAGCGGTCGCCGCTGGTCGCTGGAAACCGGATAAAATCGGCCGCGATTTGGTGGACATCAATGGTGACGGCTTGCCGGACCTCGTGAGCGCCTGCACAGCGGAGAGCAATCAGCACTTTTATTCCGGAAACGTTCCCTATCCCAACGAATGGATCGTCCAGATCAACCAAGGCAATGGGTTCGTGTCCGATGGGGACCAGCCGCTGCTATTCCGTTGGGGCGCTACCAGCGCGGACTATATCCGCTGGTTTTATATGGACAGCCCCGATCTGCAGTACACGATTTCCGACATCCTGGACGTGGACGGAGATGGATTAGTGGACCGCGTTTCTTTCGGCTGGTGTACATCTGGAGGCATCGGGATCGGTGGGGAACCGAATACGCCGCACTTGGTCTTCAACCCTCACGTAAAGCCCGATCCGGCGATGACCGATCCGAACTACGACCGCATCCTGGCGGCACAGAAACCGAACGACATGCTGGTGGCCGTCGAGAACGGTATCGGTGCATTGGATCGGATCGAGTACCAAAGGCATTACAACTCTGGCACGCCCTTCCCTCTCTGGGTGGTGAAAAAGATCCGCCGCAGCGATGGTCTCTGCGACGGGGCTTTCCCGTGGTGGGACTGCGCCCGCAATCCATCGGGACACGAGTTGGAGTCCACTTTCGCGTACTTCGGCGGCTTGTTCGAGCGCAACGACCGCGAGTTCCGCGGCTTTCGTACGGTACAGCAAAGTGACGGGCGGACGCGCAAAACGACGCTGTACTACCAAGATGCGGTGCGCAAAGGGTTGGTCCAGGAGGTCGTGACGGAACCGGAGGTTTTATGGCCGGTGCAAAGCACCATGGAGCGAGGAGAAGATTTCTGGGACTGCGCCGACATCACCAGCGTTTCTCCTGCCAACGCCGCACCACCTCCGGCGGATCCACAGGGGGCGAATTGCCCCATGTACCTCGCGGGCGACCAACGCCGCTGGTGGGTGCGGCTCGTGAGCACCAAAAAATCGTCGTGCGCCAGTTCCAGTACGTGTGCCACCACGGCCAAAACCACGGCGCAGGTCAATGATCAGTGGGACGATTACGGCAACGTCACCCGCCTGGGAAAGACGGAAACCGGGGCGGCCACCGGCGTACTGGAGTTCGTGGATTTCTATCACTGGAACACTGCAACCACGTACATGGTAGACAAGCCGGCCAAAGCGCGCTCGCTGTGGGGGTCGGCGCTGATGGAATTCAAGTGGTTCTCTTACAACGACGTGGGGGACTTGGTTTCCGTGCATTCCTGGCTGAACCGTACCGATACGGGTTCCGACCCTGGCCAAAGCTGCCCGGAGAATCTTGGATCCGGCTCGTGCACGCAGGTGCACATGCGCTACGACGCTTTCGGTAACTTGCTCGAAACGACCGACGCTTTGGGTCGCCAGACCACGACTGTGTACGACGCCTTGGGGTTGTTCCCCGTCGAGGTCAGTAATCCACTCGGCCAACGCGTGGCGGCCAGCTACGACCTTGGTTGTGGCACTTTGCTGAGTCGCTCGACTCCCTACACCACGCCGGCGCTGCCGGCCGATTGGCCGACCTCGCGTTACGAATACGATGCCTTTTGCCGCCTCACCCGGGCGACGCTACCGGGGCAAACCCTGCCCGACCAAGCCGTGAAGTACTACCTCGGCCGTGGCGGCAGTAGTACCGCCGAACCGCGCGCGACTGCTGTGCGCATTTTCAAGCTTGCCCAGTCGGGATACTACTACCCCTCGTACAACATGGTGGAGGAATTTCGCGACGCGTTCGGGCGTTCGTTGCAAAAGAAGCGCACAGCGGTGGCAGCGAACAACACCGGCGATGCCAATGAAACCAAGCATATCGTGAGCGACACCACGCAGTACGATGCTTATGGTTCGGTCTCCGTCAAATTCGCGCCCTTTGCCGAGGTTCCACCGTCTTTGGGTTCTCTGCCCCAGTTCTCCCCTCCGCAGGTCGGGCCGAGTGCCGCGTGGATGTTCGATTACGACGGCCTCGGCCGCTTGGCGCGCCAGAGCACGCCCGACGGTGCTTCCGTAACCTTCGAGCGAACCACCCCGTGGGTGATGCGCTCGTACAATCAATGTTACAGCTCCGGCTCGACCAACAACCGCGGCATCAACTACGGCGCATGCACCGGCGGCCCGATGAAAGCCGAGGAGCGGCTCGACGGTTCCGGGCGCACCGTGGAGAAGCTCGTTTGGGCTGGGAATAGTTTGACCTTCCAGTCGCGCACGATTTACCGTTACGACGGTTTGGGCCGGCTCGTTTCCACCGCCCAGGCGAGCAGCGCTACGGAAAACCCGGACACGGGTACCACCGTGACACGCACCCGCGTGACGACGGAATACGACTCCCTCGGCCGCAAGGTGTTGGTGAGCGACCCGGACTCGGGCACGTGGCGGTACGGCTACGACCTTGCCGGTAATCTCGTGTACCAGAACGACCCGAAAACGAACCAGTCTCTGCGCTACACGTACGATGCCTTGAACCGCATGACGGCGAAAATCGCCGTTGCCGCGGATACGCGCTGCACGCCGGGTGCCGCCGGCTGCCCTGTGAGCAAGCGCACCCACTACCGCTACGACCAGGAGGCGGCCGATCGCGTCGTGTGCCACACCGCTCAGAACTGCCCGAAGGGGGATTGTGCCCTGGGGCGCCTCGCTGCAGTGGAAGAGAGCGATGCGAATGGCGTGGCGACCGGGGCGAACTGGATGGCCTACTGCTACGACATTCGCGGCAATCGCCGCCAAGTGCGGCAGCGCGTCACCCTAGTGGATGGGAGCAGTCCCGTACTCGAAGCCGAGATGCGCTTTGCCTATCACCCGGAAACCGGCGCGCTGCAGACGATCACGTATCCCGACGGTGAGGTGGTAAGATACGACTACACTGTTGGTTATGTAACCGCGGTCGGCGAGTCTGGCGGCAGCGCGCCAAAGATTTACGTGCAAAATCTCGTCTACGACCTGTTCGGCCGCCCGGTGCGGCTCGAGCACGGCCGGACGATTTCGGGTAACGATGTTCGCGATGAATGGCTGTACTACGGCCCCGAGCGCAACTATCGTTTGCGGCAACTTCGCACGGTGCGAGAGGATGGTGCCATTTTGCAGGCGCTCGAATACGACTACCAGGCCAACGGCAAGGTGGTGAGCATTTTCGATGGGGTGTACCCATCGAGCGACGTGCTTTCCAACGCGGCCACATTGGAGTACGACGGCATGGGCCGGCTCACCCGAGTGAGCCAGAGCCAGATGAACGGCACGTACACATTCGACGTGTTGCAAAACCTGAGGAGCAAGGACGGCCAGAATTTTCAGTACCCGAGTTCGAGCGGCCCGCATCAAGCCGGGTCTTTTGCGGGGCAAGCTGTGAGCCATGACGTCAATGGGAACCGCACCGGTTGGGGCAGTTGGGGCTACGTGTACGACGGTGAGGATCGTCTGACGGAGGTATGGCAAAGCGGCACGCCGCGGGTGAAGATGGTGTGGGGACCTGCGGGCGATCGGGTGGCGAAGGTAGTCGGCAGCGCGGCGACACTGTACGTGGGGCGGTGGATGGAGGTGAGTCCGCGCTTTGTGACCAAGTACTACTATGTCGGGGACCGGCTGGTGGCCTCGCGGCGTGGCGGGCGCACGGGCGGAGAGAGCTTTTGGGCCAGTGGGAAGAAGCTCTTCGACGTGGCGGGCTTGGGGGAAGGAAAGCCGGGAGTGGTGGTGCGGGTGACCGAGGCGGGGGCGCGGGTGGTGTCGTGGGGCTTGGTGGTAGCCACGGTGGTGGTGTTGCTTTCGCCGCAGCGGCGCCGTGCGGTGGTGGGGGTGCGTCCGAGCGCGGGTGGTGCGCTGATGTTGGTGCTGGTGATCGGGCTCAGCAGTGCACCGCTACCGGTGGTGGTGATGCCGGCGTGGGCGGGTGGCGGTGGTGGAAGCCCGCCGCCGGGGTCGGACACCTTGGGGTTGATGCACTACCACCTCGACCACTTGGGCTCCACGCAGATCCTCACGCGCGAAGACGGTTCGGTGTTCCGCTACGTGCGCTACACGGCGTACGGGAAGGTGCGCGGGAGTTACAGTGCCACGGGGGCGAGTGCCAGCGGGTGTGGGGATCACGAGTACTGCCGGGAGTTCACGGGCTACGACACCGAGCCGGTGAGTGGGCTCGCCTTTGCGGTGGCGCGGTTTTACCAGCCCGAGTTAGGGATGTTTCTCACGCACGATCCGCTGAGGGAGTATGCCAATCCGTACGCCTATGGTCCGTGGGATCCGATGAACGGGACGGACCCGACGGGTGCGAGTTGGTTTGCTTTTGCGGCGGTGTTGGCGCTGATCGCTGCGGGGGCGGTGGCCATCGATGTGGGGGTGCGCACGGGCGATGCCGGAGCGGCGCTCAAGGCGGGGGCGGTGACGTTCTTGTCCAGCATGGCCATGGCGGCGGGCGTAGAGGCGGGGTTGGGCATCGTGGCGACGTACGTCAGTGCGGCGACGATGGAGACGGTGACGAACGTGCTGGCGGTGGTGGGGCTGGCCAGCGGCGGCTACGGCGTGGCGGAGGCGGCGCGCAACGGCATGTACGCCAGTGCCGTGGTGGGCGCGCTGCTGCTGGCGGCAGGGGCGTATCGGGTGTTGAGCGGTAACCGTTCGGTGGGAGCGGGAAAAAACCCGGGCAAGGGTTCGCGGGGGCTGAGTACCGAGGAGCAACTCAACTTCGCGCGCCAGCATTTTGGTCTCCGGTTTGGAGGAAACTTCCGCGTGTATGATGTGCCGATCATCCCAGGATATGGTGATCCGGACAGTGCAGCTCTGGCGGTGCTTACGCGGGTGAACCCTCAGTCCATTGCAGAGAACACCGAATACGGCGGGTTGATTTACCGCGAACGAGACGGATTTTTCGATTTCACCCCTCCACTGGGCGGAACGCCCAACGCAGTCGAGCTGGAGCCTGCCTATGCTTTGTTACCCACTGGGGCACAGGTCACGGGCTTTTACCACACACACGCGGATTACGGCTGGAATTTCGGGGGCACTATCGTCAGAGGGGCGGGACCAGTAGACGGATTTGGATCGGACTTCTTCTCACTGCCGGACCTTAGGACGTTCCACAGCGTTGCTGAGTGGAAGGACTTTTTTCGGGGGTATCTGGGAACCCCGTCGGGGGCGCTCAAGGCATACGACCCGCATCGATTGGTGGAATATCCGTTGTTGTAGCGACGCCCAAGGAGGGGAGCATGGAGAACCGACGTTCAGTTGGAGTGGTCATAGGTAGCTTATTGATTGTATGCTCGATAATGGCGGATGGCGCCGTGGGACAAGGGTACTCAGAGGGGCGGGGTTTCGCCAAGCTCGAGCGTGTCACCGGTCTGACCGGCGAGGCTCTGGAAGTAATCCTGGCCGCGGTCCCCGAGGCCAAGCGGCAGAGATTGGTTGTCGAGCAATCCATGATCGTCCTCTACGACGTGGGAGACTACTACGTGGTGGAGTTTTCCGATCGCAACCGTTGGGCTGACAGCGAAGGAAGGCAGCGGAAAGAGTCGGACCTTTTGAAGTTTGGGGGCTCCGATATCCTACAGGTGGCAGTCTCCAAGGACAGTAAGCGCAAACCGCAAGCTATGCGAGCGTGGGGAGCGAAGTGAGCCTTAGCCTGGCGACTTTGTCGCAGGATTCAGGTTCGAACTACAGGCGTGGTCTACTTAAATCGGGGACTGTGTAAGTTGTGCAGTGGCGCTAGGTGCTGCGTTGGAGAAACGGAGCGGTTTGCCTAGTTCGACGAGAGTTTCTCCCGCACGATCCGCTGAGGGAGTATGCCAGTCCGTACGCCTATGGTCCGTGGGATCCGATGAACGGGACGGACCCGACGGGTGCGGGTTGGTTTGCCTTTGCGGCAGTGTTGGCGCTGATCGCTGCGGGGGCGGTGGCCATCGACGTGGGGGTGCGCACGGGGGATGTGGGGGCGGCGCTCAAGGCGGGTGCGGTGACGTTCTTGTCCAGTATGGCCATCGCGGTGGGTGTGGATGCCGGGCTGGGCATCGTGGCCACGCACGTGAGTCCGGCGACGATGGAGACGGTGACCAATGTGCTGGCGGTGGCGGGGCTGGCCAGCGGCGGCTACGGCGTGGCGGAGGCCGCGCGCAACGGCATGTACGCCACGGCCGTGGTGGGCGCGCTGCTGCTGGCAGCAGGGGCGTATCGGTTGTTGGGTGGCGGGCGCTCTACGGGTGCGGGCCAAGCTCCAGCAGGTGCCGACCAGCCACCTCGTGATCTCAACCAGAGAGAGAAAGAGATACTCGAGAGTGTGGTTGGACCCGACGTGGATTGGAGTAAGGTAAAGCTCAACGAAAGAGAGAAAGAAATCCTCAGGACTGCCGTTGGAGATGACGTGGACTGGAGCAAGGTGAAGCTGGACGAAGGCTTCACGGGCGAGCGCTACGCTCGAGGGCAGGTGCGTTCGGACTTCGAGATCAATGTAGAGTCGGGCTATTCGGGTTGGACGGACGAAGGGCGGAAGTTCGGGCTGTTGACGCACGAGGGCGTGCACATCTGGCAGCGACAACAGGGGCGACTGAATAACTTCGGTGGAGCGATGCGACACCTCTGGTCGTGGCTGAGCAATTTTGGGGATCCTCATGGCAATTTACCGCGTGGACCCCGGATTCCGCGGTAGTTTCTGGGAACTGAACTTCGAGCAGCAAGCGGGCGTGGTGGGGGACTGGGTGTATCTCAATTTGAGCCCGGGCCCGCCACTACCGGGACTGCGAACAGGCCTTCCACCGGTGATGTTGGAGCGGCTTTATCTGGAGTTCCGTTATGGCCCACGTCCCTTCTAGAGCAGCACTGAGAGCTCGGGTGGTCTCCATCGTGCTCCTTGGACTAATCGCAACATGTGGTGGGTGTTTGCCAGGCTATGATTGCCGGTTCTGGAACGAGGACGGGAGAGTGGTGGTGGAAATTGGGTCGCGCCGCCTTTTAGGGGGGCAGCCGTGGCTTGTCTACCTTTACCGTTTTAAACCGCGCGACCCACAGAATCGAGATGGACTAGTCTACGGCTGGAGGGATACGGAGCTCATGCTCGTGCTCGAAGAGAAACGTAGCCGCTGGCAGGTGTTCCGTCCGGCGCTGCGTTTTGCTTACGGAGAAATTCCCCCTGCCTATAAGGCGATCGAAGGTCCGAAACCGCTCGATCGACGATGCTTATTACGGATCGAGTCCCTGCAGCACTGGCGGGTTTTTCTACCTCGATTCGCAGGGGCAAGTCCGGGAGGCGACCTGGATGGAGATTCTGGAGCGGCTCGGGTACGAGGAGGAGCTACAGAATTACAAGAGGAATCTAACGGCGACAGCGACGTTACTCCCGGAGGAGTACCGCTAGTGAGGGAGGATTACCGTCAGGGCTGTTTGGCTTACGCTGTCCTCCGCGAGTTGAATGAGCCCACCCACGAGGGCCTCGGCGGCTGCTACGCACGTGAGTGCGGCGACGATGGAGACGGTGACCAATGTGCTGGCGGTGGCCGGCTTGGCCAGCGGCGGCTACGGCGTGGCCGAGGCCGCCCGCAACGGCATGTACGCCAGTGCTGCCATCGGGGCCATCCTCCTCGCCGCGGGGGCGTATCGGTTGCTGAGTGGCAATGGTGAGCGAAGCACGCGTAGTGGAGGTAGTGCTGGGGAAGACGGCCGAGGGGTTAAGGGGCGGAGCGCACAAAAAGCATTGTTACGTGATCTCGCGCGTGCCAATCCTGGCACATACGAGCAAGGAACTGGAACGTGGGAATTGTGGAGAGCTTGCACGAATGGAAACGTGGGCGCATGTAGCGAGCTTGAGGCCACAAACGAGGCGGATCTTGCGGCGGGCTTGGACCACATTAGGCGCAACTTCCCGGACATTCTCGATCGCATGGGCGGCGATCTACGTATTGTTTGGGAGAGTTCACCCGAGTTCGTCAACGAGCTCTCCGGCACGACTGACTTCCTGAGCGGGACGGTGCGTTTATCGCGTGCGTACTCGAGCAGGCAGGACTTTGTCACGACGCTTGCACACGAGTTGCTTCATTCAGGTGATGGGATCGTTGGGAGAGCGCTGACGAACTTTCAGGATAAGTTTTTCCCCCTGCAGGAATTGCCAGTCCGCTTAGGTGCTCGCCACACGGCAATATATCTTAGAGCCAGAGAAATTGGTGCAACCTTTCGGCCCTGAGAGTTACTTCCGATGCAGCTTCCAAGGCTCAATTTCAGAAGGCTTTTCCAGTCCCGCTGGTGGGTCTTACCGCTTGTCGTGTTCTTCCTGGGGCTGACATCCCTTCGGCTTCAGGATCTAGATCGTCGGCTAATGGTTGCCACCCTTGATTTCGTCTCACTGGAAGCGTCGCTTAGACAGTTGGCGATTGGAGAGGCGAACCAGGTGAAGTTCGCCGTGGCGCTGCAGCGATTGGGGGCGGCCTCGTTTTCGTTGTCAGGATTGACGGTTGTGGCCGGCTTGATGACGGTCTTTGTTGCGATGCTGGGTGTGCGCTCTGCGGAGATTCCCTGGTGGATTCAGGTCGTGATGGTGGGCTACGCGTTGTACTCTGGTCTTTGGACTCTGCTCACTGCGCGGCTGCCGTGAGCAAGCGCACGACGCACGACCGCATGACGTTGCTACGTCGGTTTTATCGGGCCGAGGGGCCGTGTCACGGTCTGCGCGTCTGAGACCGGGTCGGGGCGGCACTGAGGGCGGGAGCGTTGACATTGCTTTCGAGTATGGCCATGGTGGCCGGCCTGGCCAGCGGCGGCTACGGCGTGGCCGAGGCCGCGCGCAACGGCATGTACGCCAGTGCGGCGGTGGGCGCGCTGCTGCTCGCCGCGGGGGCGTATCGGTTGTTGAGCGGCGAGGGGCCTCAAGCGCAGCCCTCGCAAGGTGGCAGCGCTCGGCAGAGAGAGAACCTTGCCATTGCTGAGGGCCTTTTACATGACCAACGATTCGCTGTCGGCGAGATTCGCTTGGACACGGCACGGGCACCGCTGGTGTTGCCAGTGAAGAGCCCCGACATTGGTGACTTTGTGGAAGGCATGTTCGACTTCGTCAACTTTCTGCGCAGCCTGCGGGAGATGCAGCGCTACAGTAGCTTGATCCGCCGGGCTGCAGCGAAGGTTGCCGAACTCGGCGCACCCGGGCGCTTGTTCGAGGCCAGACTCGAGTATTGGCCAGGCTGGGAGGACCCAGGCACGCGCATTAAGGTAGTAGGAAGAATGATTGGCATTGGTTTTCCGAGCGCCGGTCCGGGGGCTGGCTGGGACCCGTCGAACCCGGCGGTATGGAAGGTGTGGCTGATCATTAGGGCAAGCAGTGGCTCGCCACCCGTGGGGCCCGGAATCGAGCGGCTGATACGTTATCCGCACGAGTTGGGTCTAACTCAAGAAATTTACATCTCTGCGGATTCCATTTGAGCGAACGTGTCGGGCAAGGTGAGAATAGTGGGTGAGTTGTTCTTCAAGGTTGTACTCGGGTACTGCCTCGGTTGTCTTAGTTTTGCGGTCGGGGAACTGCCCGCCCTTGGGCAAGGGCAAGAAGGCAAGCGGGTGGACCAGAAGACTGATTGTGGGCAGGGGCTGGTGGTGCGGCTAGAAGATTGGCGCGCACCTGATGCGGTGAAGCTGCGCGACAGAGGAGGCTTTGATGTGTGGGCATCACCGCCGTTGTTCACGATTTGCCCGAAGGATGTCCGCGAGGCAGAGGTGAGCATGCTCGTTGTGCGTTGCGGCACTCCGGAAGACTGCGAGGTGTTTCGAAGAAGAGCTGTGGCAGCGCGCTCTTTCGACGTCACTCTTAAACTCACGTATCTTGCTTCTTGGAAAGTGGTACGGGAGCTGCGTTCACGCGCAGTGGACCGGTGGCTCGGCTGGGTCCCAGTGGTGGTGCAGTCCAATGGGCTTATCGCCACTGGATACATTGTTTGGGGTGGCGGATGTGCACTGCCCGAGGCATGGATTGGCGTGGCGTTCGGGGACGATTTGGAGGAAGCGGAACGCTTCGCGCATGGTTTCACGTCGAAAGTCAAGTGGCCTGGTGGCCGTCCAACGCTCGCACCGTCTCCCGGGCCCTGAGGTAGTGTGCTCTTGAGGGCATCTCGCGCCTTGCCGTTCAAAGGACGCGTGTAGCGCTGGAAGGACTCGAGAGGATAGGCATCGCCGCGCGATCTGAGTGGCCGGCTGCGCGGTCTGCGATTCGAGGCAGGCTGTGGCGGGGTCGAGGCGTGGCCTCGGCGCACATGCGTAGGGCCAACGATGGAGACGGTCACCCACTGTGCTGGCCGTGGCCGGCCTGGCCAGCGGCGGCTATGGCGTGGCCGAAGCGGCCCGCAACGGTATGTACGCCAGTGCCGCGGTGGGCGCGCTGTTGCTCGCCGCGGGGGCGTATCGGTCGTTGGATCGAGAGACTGCTGGAATCGCCCCGTAGGTCCGGCCTGTGGCAGCCCGTAAAGAGCGTTTGGGGCTACGGAACCCCCATCCTTTCGCGAGACGGGTACTGGACCACGGGCGGGGAGCTGCGAAGCAGGAAGCAACAGCACCTGTCCAGAACTGGGGAGGCTCGACGACGAACACTTGGGTCCGGCGCCCCGTGCTTGGACGAACGTTATGCCGAAGTCTTCGGGGAAAGCACGGTCCTTCGCAATCGAATGGGACACGGTAAAAGCTTTGTACAAGAAGCGGGAGCCCGCCGTGGTTTGGAGATTCGGATCATCGCTTTGTCCAAGAAATACGCAAGCCTCCGCTCCCTGGTCGAGTCTTTGACCACAAACTGCCGCGCGCGCACGGCAGGTGTGCATCCTTTTGGCATGACGATGCCCGAGGACGACGCACGATACAATCTCGGCCGAACACCGTGACGTCGGTTCGGCACCGGATATGTTCGCACGTGGATCGAGGCAGCGGCAGCGCAAATTCGCGCCGGCAAGTCTTTCAAAGGCCCGGAGTCTTTTGCGAGGCTTCCGCCATCGGTGAGCCGTGTCCCGAGCGCGCGCAGTCTGCTGCATTGTTCGATGGGAGTGGTCCCCGGCCTGGCTGCGATTTACGCGCAGCCGCGGGAACTGAGCGATTTAGGTCAGATCGGCCAAATTCGGCGATGCGCGGGTCAGGTTGACGGCTGGTCCGCGTTGCCGCGGGAGGCGGATCCGTGCTGTCTCACAACCGGGCCGGGCGGATCGGCAGTGAGTCGGCACGGAAAGCGATGCTATTGTGTTCTGCAATCAGCGTGGACGCTCCGGGTGCTGGGATACTTTGCCGTGTTCCTCGATGGTTAGGGGTGGTGGTTGCAATCTTGGGGGCGCGCGGCTTTTTGCTGCACCTGTGGCCTCGAGGTCGCCTTTGGTGATGGCACAGCAGCGTCGGGCCACTTGGCTCGGGCCGGGTGGTCGGGACCGAACGTGGTGCCGGCGACACTTGCGGGTGTGACTGAAGGGAAAACCGCTATGGACTTTCTAGCCAACTCCGACCTCTACCCAGAGCGAACGCGCTTACCGACTCTCTAGACGCGGGAGGTGGGGCTGAGCCTCGCGGCAATCGTACGCGCCTTGTTTGCCGTCGGCACGCCGCGAGCGATACAGCGGCTCGGGCGGGCCATTGCCGCCGCGCGGACCGATCTCGGATCTCGCCGAGTTGCGCTCGTGCGAGCTGCTCGGGGCACGGCCCTTGCGTACGCTCGACCGGACGAACGACCGGCAGGCGAACTTGCCCCCGCATCGAGCTGCCACTCAGCCTCATCCCCGCCATTGCTCATTCTTCGACCGGTTCCTAGCGCGGCTGTACCTCCACACGCAGTCCGGGGCTGGCCTCTTCCACCTCCACGGCCACGGTGCGATCGGCGCGGCGGAAATGCAGGGAAAGCTGGCCTCCGAGCACGCGCAGGTCGTGGATGCGCACCCACTCGAGGAAGCGTGGCAGTACGGGCCGGCGCAACACTACCGTGGACCGCTCGGCATCCACGTGGATCCCGAGGGTGGCTCCGAGCAAAGCCCAGGGCACTGCTGCGGCCCAAGCTTGTGGCGAGCAGGCGACTGGGTACAACGTGGGGCCGGCGTCGCGCCGGCGACTGAAACCGCAGTACAGCTCGGGCAGACGCCGCAACTCCATGTGGATTGCAGCTTCGAAGAGTGCATGAAAGATTTCCACGAACTCTGCGGTGTCTCCGCGGCGGGCCAGCCCGAGAGCAATCAACGCATTGTCGTGCGGCCACACCGACCCGTTGTGGTACGACATGGGGTTGTAGCGGGCTTCACCGGCAGCCACGGTGCGAATGCCCCAGCCCGAGAAAAATCGCGGGGAGAACAGTGCATCGCGCACCGCATCGCCGCGCTGTGGCTGGCAAATTCCGGTAAGGAGCAAATGTCCCGCGTTCGAAGTGGCGACTGCGCACGGCTGGTCGCGGCCATCCAACGCCAAGGCGTAAAACTGTTTGGCCGGCAGCCAAAAATGCGTTTCGAACTGCTGTTGCAGCGCTGCCGCCTTGGCTTCTTGCACACGCGCAAGCTCGTGATCTCCTAAAGCCCGGGCCAGTGCGGCGGCACCGAGCCGGGCCGCGTACAGATATCCCTGGATCTCGCACAACGCGATGGGCCCGCGAGCGAGCTCGCCGTCGGCATGGAAAACAGCGTCTTCGGAGTCCTTCCAACCTTGGTTGCGCAGCCCGCGCGCGGTTTCTCCCGCGTAGCGCAAAAAGCCGTGCGCATCCGTGGCGGAGTCGAACCATTGCAGTGCACGTTGGATGTGCGGATAGAGCCGGCGGATCGTCGCCCAGTCGGCCGTGCGGAAAAAATATTCGGCGGCGAGCCAAACGAATAGTGGCGTCGCATCCACGCTTCCGTAGTACGCACCGAAAGGAATTTCCCCAGTGTGCGCCATCTCCCCTTGGCGCATCTCGTGCAAAATCTTGCCGGGCTCGGCTGCCCGTGCCGGGTCGGTACAGTCGGCTTGGTGGGCAGCGAGAAAACCGAGTACGCCGCGAGCATAATCCGGGTTTGCCCACAACACTTCCAGTGCAGTGATCAACCCGTCGCGGCCGAAGACGGTGGAAAACCACGGAATGCCCGCATACGGGTACGGGCCGTAAGGGGTATCCGTAGCCAGCATCACCAAATCTGCAGTGGCACGGCACAGCCACTCGTTGAAGAGTTCGTCGCCAGTGATCACGGTGGGGAACCGTTGGCTGGCGCGAACACGCGCGCGATGAGCCCTGCGTACGCCCGCGGCCAGGGATTCTACCGTCGGCCTCTCGCCACGATCGCTGGAGCAGTGGATCGTGAGGGCCAGCCGCACTCGCTGTCCGCGCTCGAGTTCGAAGACGAAGCGCGCGTGTTCCGTGTCGAGCTCGTTCGGGTCCGGACTGAACTCCAGCCGAGTGAAGCGGGTTACCTCGTCCAGGCCGGTGTAACGGAGCCAAACCCGACTCGAACCCTCGACCGTTTGCTCCGCTGTGCCGCGCCGCTCGCGGCGCAAGCCGCGCACCTCGAAGATGTCGCGAAAGTCTGCCCCAAAGTGAAATTCCAAAGTCACCTGCAAGCGGCGATCGGAAAAGTTCCGCAAAGTCAGAATTTCGTACACGCCGCTTTCCCACAAAAACTTCATGCGCCCGACATGCACCGAGTCGCGCGGCAACTCGAGCACACCGTCACGCCAGTAATCGGGGTTCGTAAGATCGACATTGAGGCGCGCGTTGTTGCGCTGCACGTGCGAGCTGAGCAGCAGCGGCGCGCGCCCGTCGAGACGCAGGCGCAGGAAATGCAAATGCCGCGTATCGCGATGATAGATACCCTCGACCCCACGGCTTTCTCCCGGCAGGTCGCCCAGCAAATCGAACAAGGCAAAGGTGTCGCCGTGTTTGAGAATGCGGCTGCGCTCGACACCCGCGCCCAGGGCAGGGATGTAAAATGTCGGAGCACTGGTTTCGGGATCGGTACTCATGCGGCTTCTTCGAGGTTCCCGTTTTGCTCGTGTTGCAAGAGCGCCTCGTACACCTGCAAATAGTCGCGTGCCATCCGTTCTGCTGTAAATCGGCGCTCGAACACTGCGCGGATGGTGTGGCGGTCGAGTTCGTGAAGCCGCGCGAGCGCCTGCACTGCTTGGCTCTCGTCGTCCACGATGAAGCCCGTAACCCCGTCCTCCAGAACCTCGGGTACCGACCCCCGCCGGAAAGCAACCACCGGCGTGCCGCAAGCCATGGCTTCGATCATCACCAGCCCAAAGGGCTCCGGCCAGTCCACCGGGAACAACAACGCGGCCGCATTGCCCAAAAATTCCGACTTTTCTGCCTCGCTAATTTCCCCAATGAACTCCACCCCGGGCTGCCGCAGCATGGGGCGCACCACCGTGTCATAGTAGGCTTGATCCACACGGTCCACCTTGGCGGCAATCTTGAGGGGGAGGCCAGCCCTGCGGGCAATGCGAATTGCCCGTTCCGGTCCCTTCTCCGGCGAGATCCGGCCGAGAAAGGCGAGATACCCTTGCGGCTTGGGGTGAAACTTCAGGAGGTTTTTCGGAAGCCCGTGTTGCACCGTGGCCACCCAACGCATCCACGGCAGAGGCTCGCGTTGTGCGTCGGAAATGGACACCACCGGCATGTCCGAGAATTCCCGTGCAAAGGGTATGAGATCGGGTAGGTCGAGCCGCCCGTGTAAAGTCGTGAGGGTGCGTTCACGCATGGGGCGAAACACCGGGAAGTGGAGTAGGTCCACGTGAAAGTGCAGCACGTCGAACTCTCCGGCGAGCTGGCGCACGCGCTCGATCAACAAGAGGGTGTGCGGGAGAGGGTCGCGCACCGCGGGATCGAGTCGAAGTGCGCGGGGACAAGTGGACACCAGGCGCGCGCGGGTGTGCGAATCTCCGCTGGCGAACAGAGTGACTTCGTGCCCCATGTTGACGAGTGCTTCCGTCAGGTACGCCACGACTCGCTCCGTGCCGCCATAAAGTTTGGGGGGAACACTTTCGATCAGTGGAGCAACTTGGGCAATCCGCATGATTCCTCCTCTCGACATTCTCGAAATGCTGGAACCACAACTTTGCGCCGACCCATAGCCGCAAAGCGCAGCTTCCGCTGTGCGGAAAGAAAAAGCACTGTTTGGATAATCACTGCTCCCTCCGCGCGCCAGATGTGCGTAGTGGTTGCCTTTGCTCTTACGCGCGCGACCGGCGACGGTGCGACCTCGCCCCGCCGGCGTTTCGTTGTTGACAACGCCGGCGGGATGGGGTACGCGTTGCTCGCTCCGAGTCGAGCCGGATTTGCGCAGGGAGAAAAGGCCATGTCGAAACGTTCGCTTCGAAGGCCACTGGAGCTCACCGAGTCGGTGCGGCGGGAGCTGGAGTGGCTGGCAAACAACGGGCCCGAGGCGGTGGCGCGCAACGCGCAAATCGTCTTAGCGCGGGCACGGGGGCTGCCCCTCAAGGTGGTGGCCTCACGCCTGGGAGTTCACCCCAACACCGTTCGGAATCGGCTGCTGCGCTTTTACGAGCGCGGGGTGGCTGGTCTCACCCACGCAGCCACGGGTACCACTCGGCCCATCGTGTTCAGTGAAGAACTGCGGGCCAAGATTGTACAGATTGCGCAAACCTCGCCGCGCTCTCTCGGTTTGGGTCACTCGCGTTGGTCTTTGCGGCGTTTACGGAGCTATTTGCTGGAGCAACAAATTATCGAAGACGTCAGCGTCGAGGGCCTGCGGCAAATTCTGCGGGGGCACGACCTGCCGGAGCGTTACTGGCGCCGCGGGCGGGAACTGCGGGTAAGGCTTACCCCAGCCATGGAACGCTTGCTGGTCACTTGGTCGCAGGGGCCGCACCCAGGCCGGCGCCTTTTGGCTCAGGTCCTTTTGGCGGCAGCGGAAGGCAAGGACGAGGAAGACATCGCCACAACACTCGGAGTGAGTCTCGACCAGGTGGAATCCTGGATCCGGGGCTTTCAGCGCCGTGGGATGCAACTTGTGCACAGCGCCGTGAGTCGCGCGGCGAGTTTCGTTGGCAAGAAACTCGGCCGAGTGACGAAGCGTTAAGGGGAAGCTGATCTGGCACTCGCGTCGGGCTGTTGCGGTACGACGCAAGCGAGGCCCTTCGCAGCGTAGCATCCGAGCCTGCAAACTAGCGTCCCGCCGCGCCGCATGCCTCCCAAAGAAGCAACCGGTGCGGGAGCGCGCGGGTGGAGGCTGATCTTCCTGCGGAGGCGCAGTGCATGCCATCCGCCAGGCCCTCTTGGCGGGCCGAAACGGAGTTGCGGAGCCCGATCGCTAAGTACCTCCAAGCCCTACTCACCGCAGCCGCGCAGTAGCGCCCGCACCGCGGCGACCAGTTCCTCGACGGTGACCACCAGATCGGCGTTGCGATCGAGCGCTTGGCAGTTCGTGAATTCTGCGCGTCCGAGAATCACGTTCACGCCGCGCACGATCTCCGCCACCGTGACGGCGCCGTCGAGGTTGCAGTCACCAGCACACGGGCAACCAGCGGAGTTCTCGGGACCAGGCAGGGTAGGGCAAGCATCGCATAGGTTCGGCACATTGTCCGCGTCGCGATCGTTCACCCCACAAATGGCGCCTCGCATCTGACCGACGGCGGAGGCCGCCTCGCCGCTGGCCGCCAGCGCTTGTTCCAGCACTGCGAGTACACGCCCGGCCCTCGGTGCCCCCCAGAACCACTCCTCGCCGTTTACCTGGCCATTGACTGCCAGCGTGGTTACAGCCAGGCTCCATCGCGCGAGTTCGGGAACGTCCGCATCGCGCGCCATTGCGCGCACGATCCGCAGCGCTTCTTCCATGACACCGGCGGGTATCTGAACCACTCTTGCAATCCGCTCGCCTTCCGGGCTCGCAAGGCCGTCGTTACCGCGGTCCACAAGCGCAGACTCGACCGACTCAAACATGGCAAACAGATCGAACGCCACCCCGTCGTGCAAAATCAGGCTCGGAATCGGTTCCTTCTGCACGCCGATGTAGGTAAACTTGAGGGCTCGGTGTTCTCCTCGCGCTGGCAAAGCTGGCGCGCTGAGGGCCAGCACCCACCCAAACAAGATTAGTCGCGCCGCAACCGCCGCGGCGAGCCCCTGCTTGCTCAAAGCGGGATCGAGCCTGCGGTTAGGCGTCATTTGAATTTCCCTCCTTGTACGTCGGGTCCATTGGGATAGTTTCCGAACTGGCCGGTGGCTGCGTTTGCCGCTTTTTTCCACGCATCCGATGGCTTTGAACTCACCGTCCCACTGGCAATCGCGCCGGGCTCAGTCGCCGCCGGACCAGCGCTGTCGGCAGGGCGCTTGAACGTGTCGGTCCAGGTGACGCACCCGTAAATGGTGCCCTGGTCTTTACCTTCTCGGCAGAACACGCAAGCCTCGAATTCGTCCGTAATGGTTTCCACAGTTCCGCCCAAATTCTGGTCCAAGGCCTCCCAGCACGTGTGGACGCCGGAAGCCGGATCCACGCGATCGTGCAGTGTAGGTCGGTCGGTCATCCAGGTCTTGCGGTTTGGATTCAGGGTCGAATTGTGCGCTCCGGATTTTGCGGCGCCCCCGGAGTCGTAGCCGTTATCCTGGCCGTAATAGGGGACCTTCTTGTTGTCCAAACGGTCCACCCAGCAAAATCGATCGGGTGTTGGTGAAGCTGCTACGTTGACGGTACGACCGTCTGCCGTGTTCCCACTGAAGCCGAAGTGGTTTCCCCCGACATCGTAGTGTGCGGGGCGCACTGCTTTTCGGCTCCCGTTTTTCAAAGTGGCTGTCTCGCAAACCACCTGAATCCAGTCGATGCGGTCGCATTCCCGCGTGCACCGAGGGGCGAACGTAATCGTGATTCTTCCGGGGGTGGAGGTATCGGTGCTCAGTTCCGTGGGGGTCGCAGTGGGGGTGAGAGTTGGGGTAGGGCTCGCTGTTGGCGTGCACGAGGGGAGCCCTTCCACGAACACGTCGAAAAAACAGGCCCGGGCCGGCGTGTGGGTTGCCGTGGCAGTCGGGGTGGCCGTTGTACTGCGGGTGGGCGTTGCCGTGCGAGTACGCGTGGGCGTAAAGGGAAGGCGACACCTCCCGGAACTCGTATCGCAAACATGACCGGGAAAGAATTGCCCCTCGCACTGCGATCCTCTCGCGGGCGAAAAACACTGTGCTGGTCCGAGCTGGCAGCATCCGAGTAGTGTAGGTGTGGGCGTAGCCGTGGGGTTGCGCGATGGGGTGGGGGTGCGCGTGCGAGAGGGTGTTCGTGTCGGTGACAGTGTCGTTCCCGGGCTACGCGTGGGCGTCGGCGAGCGAGTGAACGATGGCGTCGGGCACGAGATCGTGTCGGTTCGAAAGGCGCGGGTCGGCGTAGCCCCCTCGGCGGGAATGACAAACACCGTATTTTCGACCATCGCCGGAGTGCCCCATAAAGGGTCGGTGGCGACCGCGAAGGTCAGAACGAGTGCGGTTCCCGGCAACAGGACACCCTGCCATTCCATTTGGTTGCGAATTCCGTTGTAAGTTGCGCCGCCTGTTGCGGAACCAAGCTGGTAAGTCGTCCCCTGGGGAATAGGATCTTCCACCCGCAGCACCACAGGGCTCCGCGTCGTGTTGCCTACCGCAACTGTGTACTCGATCACCGCCCGCGCGAACAGGCCGGCCTGACAAGTGACGCGCGCCTCCTTTGTCACCGACAGCACCTGAGCCGGTGCCGTGTCCGGAAGCGGCAACAGGTGAAGGAACGCAGCCGCGGTCCAAGCGACGAAGGGGATGGATGGCAACTGGAACGCTTTTGACTGTCCGCGGATCATGGCTGGGCAACTCCTGTTCGTCCCGGAACAACCGAACCCTGAGGATGCCGCCCCACACCCGCAACGAGCCGGATACTACGCCCCTCGGAAGCGCGAGGGCAACAACGCGCGCGAGAAAATTTTTCCCCTCCTTGGCGAATTCTTTTGTTCTGGCCAGGGGATTCGCCGGCAGAACTCGCGCGTTCCGCGGCACAGCGTGCCGGGGTGGAAACGTGCCTGCGGGGGCAACAAGAACGAAATTCTTGGAAGGTCCCCCAAAAGCCCGGAGCGGGGCCCGAGCGAAGAAGCCCACACCTCGGCGGGAACCTTTTTCCTCTTGTTGGCTCTAAGGGGATGTGAGAGTCGACACCCGAAGCGGAGGTGAGAGCCATGACAACAGAGCGAGGCGTGCGTTTACTGGCCGGAACGTTGGTCGGGATTAGCCTGATCCTCGGATACTTCGTGCATCCAGGCTGGTTTTTGCTCGCGGCGTTCGTGTCGCTGAACCTGATCCAGTCGGCCTTTACGGGCTTTTGCCCGGCAGAAAAGGTGCTGCGGCGGCTGGGCACGAAGTGAGCGCAGAAGAGGACGGCACATGCACAGGGCATGGGTAGTCGTATGGGTCGTTGTGTGCGCGGCCGTGGCTGCCGCAGAAGCGGGGGAGCAGCCCACAGCAACCGAGCACCCGGGGTGGACGCTCCGCGAGGTGATCGCCCTCGCTCTCGAGCGCAACCCCGACATCCAGCAAGCACTGGCCCGCGCCGAGGCAGCGCGCGCCCAAGTGGGTGAGGCCGAGTCTGCCTTTTATCCCCAACTGACTGCGCGACTCGCGTTTGCCCGCACGGACGATCCTGCGAAGGCGTTCGGAATGATTATTTCGCAGCGGCGGCTGAGCTTCGACCGGAACTTCAACCACCCTGGGCCGACTCAAGACGTCCGGCCCGAGGTGCTCGCCGCCTTCCCGCTGTTTCGCGGCGGCCAGGATTACTTTCGCCGTCAAGCTGCGGGTGCCGGGGCTCGTGCGGCCGAAGCGGAAGCCAAGGCGGCGCGCAATGCTGTCATCGATGCCGCAGCGCAAGCGTACTACGCGTTGCTGGCCGCGCCGGAACAGCTCGAAGTGGCGCGCGTCTCGCGTGCAGCCGTACAAAGCGCGATCGAGAATGCGCGCGCCCGTGTGGCCGCTGGGGCGGCTCTCCAGTCGGATGTGCTGTCCCTGGAAACTCGCTTGGCAGCGGCAGAAATGGCCGAAGTGCGCGCCCGTAACGGCGTGGAGGTGGCGCGCTCGGCATTACGCTTGGTCCTGGCCTTGCCGGGCAGCGAGCCACTGTCGGTGAGCCCCGAGGGAGAGGTTTCGGCCAGCCTGGTGCGGGACGCTGCGGAGGCGGTGGAGCAAGCTCTGGCGCACCGCCAAGAGCTGGTTGCGGTGCGCGAGCTCGTCGCCGCGAGAGAGGCGGAAGTGAGCGCCGAGCGGGCCGGCTTCCTTCCGCGCGTGGATTTGATGGGTTCGTACGGGCAGAACGCCACGGACTTGCGTTTTTCGGCGAGCCGGGACAACTGGTTTTTCGCTGCCACCGCCGAGCTGGATTTGTTCTCGGGGTTCCGCAAGCTCGAGCGGCTGCGGGCTGCCGAACAGCGCCTGGCCGAGGCGCGCCATCTGGAAGACAAAACTCGTGCTGCCGTGGAGCACGAGGCACGGGTCGCGTTTGCCGATTGGGAGGAGGCGCGCGAGCGGGTGAAAGTTTCGGAAGCAGCGGTACGTTCGGCGGAGGAGGCGTTGCGTTTGGTGGACCAGCAATACCGTGCGGGGGCGGTGATCGTGACGCGCTACCTCGAAGCGGAAGCGGCTCGCACCGAGGCCCGCTCGCAAGCCGTTGCCGCGCGCTACGACTTCCATCGCAGCGTTGCCGCTCTGCGCAAAGCCATTGGCCGCTGGGAGGAGGAATTCGTGCCATGACAGGGGAGCATCGGCGGACAATCTCGCCACGCCTGATGGGTGCCGTAACTGCGGTGCTCGGTCTGATCGCCGTACTGGTGTACCTCTCGGGTGCAATGGGCGGGCACAAGGTCGAGCCCGGCGTCAAGCCGCTTCCGCCGGCGGTGATCGAAGGCGAGGAGCACCCTGTGGTCACGCGCGAGGTGCCCGATGTGGTCGAGTGGCCCGGGTCTGTGCGCTCGCGCTTGGTGGCGAACGTGGCACCGCGTGTCCTGGCGCGTGTGGCCGGGGTACACGTGCATATGGGAAGCTCGGTCCGAGCGGGCGACCCGCTCGTGAGCCTGGATGCTCGAGAGCTAGGCGCCAAACGCGAGCAGGCACGCGCGGCTGTGGCCGCAGCCGAGGCCGACGCCCAGCTCGCTGCTCAGGAAGAACGCCGGGTGCGTGCCTTGTTCGAACAAAGCGCCGCCACACAGCGCGACTTGGATGCCGTTGTCGCTCGTAGCCGCGCCGCCGCTGCCGCGTTGCAGCGCGCACGCGATGCGCTCGCCGAGGCCGAGGTCGCACTCGGGGAGACCGTGCTCAAAGCGCCCTTCGACGGCGTGGTCGCCGCACGGTTGGCCGATCCGGGAGACTTGGCGGTGCCGGGGCAACCCCTGGTGATTGTGCACGACCCCGACACGCTCCACTTCGAGGCGGCAATTGGCGAGAGCTGCAGCGCAGGCTTGGTTCTCGGAGAGTCACTCGGAGTACGCTTGGACCAGCCGGCGCGCGAGATCCTCGGACGAATCGAAGAAGTATCACCGCAAGCCGACTCGACCACCCGCACGGTGCGGGTGAAACTCGGCTTGGGTGCGACGAGCGACATGCGCCCCGGCGCATTTGGCGTCGTGCGCGTGACCTGCGGCCAGCACCGCGCCATGCTGGTGCCACGTACGGCCGTTCAACGGCGCGGCCAACTGGAATTTGTGTACGTGCGCGGCGAGGGGGGTATCCGGGTGCGGCAGGTGCGGACGGGCAAGGTGTTCGGGGACGCCGTGGAAGTCATTTCCGGCATTTCCGACGGCGACCGTGTGGTGGTCCCCCGCATGCCTCGAGGCTAGACAACCATGAGCGAAGGCAGAAGCGAAGCACACCGGCGCCTGACCTCGCGCATTGTCGCCAAGTTTCTCACCTCGCAACTCTCGTTGCTGTTGTTGATCGCATCCTTCCTTGCGGGAGCGGCAGCGCTGTACCTCACGCCGCGGGAAGAGGAGCCGCAAATCGTGGTGCCCTTTGCCGATGTGTTCGTGCGCTTTCCCGGGGCGACCGCCGAGGAGACCGAGAAGCTCGTGGCCACTCCCCTAGAAGCCAAACTCTGGGAAATTGACGGCGTGGAGTACGTGTACTCCATGTCGCGCCCGGGCGAGGCGGTGGCAACCGTGCGCTTCTATGTCGGGGAGGACCGCGAGCGCAGCCTGGTGAAGGTGTGGAACAAGCTCATGTCCAACCAGGATGCCATGCCTCCGGGCGTGACGAGTTGGATCGTCAAGCCCGTGGAAATTGACGATGTGCCCATCGTGTTGTTTACCTTGTGGTCGCCCGGCAATCGCGTCGGCTCGGGTGAACTACGCCGTATTGCCGATGAACTCTTGAACAAGCTCAACCGCATTCCGAACACCGGGCGAAGCTGGGTGGTCGGAGGCCAGCCCCGGCAAATATCCGTGTACGTAGATCCTGCGAAGCTCGCCGCCCGTGGCCTCTCGCTCTTGGAAGTCGTACGCAGCCTGCAAGCCGCGAACGTGAATGTCCATGCAGGGTCCTTCGAGCGCGGCGGCCGCGAAGTGTTGCTCGAAGTCGGTCCGTTCTTTCGCTCGGCGGCCGAGGTGGAACATGCCGTGATTGCGGCCCCGGGTGGCCAAGCCGTGTATCTACGGGATGTAGCGCGCGTGGTGGACGGGCCCCGAGAGGTCGAAAGCTACACGCGAATCGGCTTTGGCCCGGCAGCGGCGAGTGCACGCACCTTATGGCTTCCGCCGGAGTACGCCCAGGCGGGGCAGGGGGCAGTGCAACTTTGCCCCGAGGCGGACGGTCGCGAATGCCCGGCGGTTACGATCGCTGTCGCGAAGCGCAAGGGCACGAACGCCGTGTGGGTGGCCGAGGCGCTGATCCGTGCGGTGGAAGAACAGCGCGGTGTCGTCATTCCCGACGATGTCGCCGTGACGATCACGCGCGACTACGGGGAAACGGCCAATCACAAGGTGAACGAACTCGTCAAGCACTTGTTCATTGCCGTGGCCACCATTCTGGTGTTGCTGGCCATCGCGCTCGGGCCCAAGGAATCGTTCATCGTCGCCTTGGCCGTGCCGATGACGCTGGCGATCACGCTGCTGCTCGATTTGATTTTCGGTTACACGATCAACCGCGTGACGCTGTTCGCTTTGATCCTGTCGCTCGGCTTGCTGGTGGACGACCCGATCGTGGATGTGGAAAACATTTTCCGGCACTTCCAGTTGCGCCGCGAGCCGCCACTCGAAGCCACTTTGACGGCCGTGGACGAAGTGCGCCCGCCGGTGATCTTGGCGACGTTTACGGTCATCGTGTCGTTCCTGCCGATGTTTTTCATCACCGGCATGATGGGCCCGTACATGGCTCCCATGGCCTTCAACGTGCCTGTAGCCATGTTGGTGTCGCTCGTCGTGGCATTCACGGTCACCCCGTGGGCGAGTTACCATTTGCTGAAAAGCGAGTACGGAACGGAGCACGAGCCCTTCGATATCACGCGCACAGCCATTTACCGGTGGTATCGGCGCATCGTGCTGCCGCTGCTCGAGGTGCGCCGGTATGGAAGCGCGTTCCTTTGGTTCGTCGCCGCTGCTTTTGTGGCTTCGGCGTTGCTGGCGGTGACGCGCGCCGTGCCGCTCAAGATGTTGCCCTTCGATAATAAGAACGAGCTGGCTCTGGTCATAGACATGCCCCGTGGCAGCACGCTGGAACAAACCGATGCCACCGCGCGTGCTCTCGGGGCCTACTTGGCCACGGTGGCCGAGGTGACGGACTACACGACTTACGTCGGCATCCCGGCGCCCATGGACTTCAACGGGATGGTGCGCCACTACTACCTGCGCCAGGGCGCGCATCTCGGCGAGATCCGCATCTCGTTGCTCCCTAAGGAAGAGCGCGCGCAGCAGTCGCACGCCATTGCCTTGCGCATCCGGCCGGACATCGAGCGCATCGGGCGCGAGTACGGGGCGAACGTCAAGATCGTGGAGGTTCCTCCGGGCCCGCCGGTCATTTCTACGTTGGTGGCCGAGGTGTACGGTCCCCTCGAAGCCAGCAATGAGGAACTCGTCGCCGTGGCCAAGCAAGTGCGCGCCCAAATGGAGCGCACCGCGGGCGTGGTGGATGTGGATGATTTTGCCGAAGCGGAACACGAAAAAACCGTCGTGCACATAGACCGCGAGAAGGCGGCCTCTAGCGCTGTATCGCTCGCCGATGTGGCCCACACGCTCGACGCAGCGGTACGGGGGCTGAGCCTCGGCAGAGTACAACTGCCGCCCGAGCGGTTGCCGCTGGTGCTCGAGGTGCGCTTGCCCCGCCCGCTGCGCACTTCGTTGCCGGACTTGCTGGCGGTTCAGGTGCGGAGTCAAACCGGCCAACTGGTGCCTCTCGGAGAATTGGTGCGCGCGGAAGAGCGCGCTGGAGAGCGGACGATCTTTCACAAGAACTTGCGGCCGGTGCAGTACGTCATCGCCGAAATGGCGGGCCGCAGCCCGGTGGAAGCGGTGTTCGACTTGCAGCGCTGGTTGCGCTCGCGGCCGCTCCCCGATGGCTTCCATGTGGATCTCGCGGGCGAAGGGGAGTGGAAAATTACCGTAGATGTGTTCCGCGACCTGGGGATCGCATTCGCCGCAGCGTTAGCGATGATTTACGTTTTGCTGGTGGCCCAAACGCAATCGCTGTTCATGCCCTTGATCATCATGATCGCGATTCCGCTCACGTTGATCGGCATCATGCCGGGATTTTGGCTGCTCAATGTGTTGTTCACCCAGCCGGTGGGCAACTATCCCGACCCGATTTTCTTCACCGCCACCGGGATGATCGGCATGATTGCCTTGGCCGGCATCGTGGTTCGGAATTCCATCATTCTCATCGACTTTATCGAACTCATTCAGCAACGCGATCCCGCAAGGCCACTCAGCGAGGTGATCGTGGAGGCGGGGGCCACGCGTTTTCGGCCCATTTTACTTACGGCGGGGGCAGCCATGTTCGGCTCGGTGGTGATCACGCTGGATCCGATTTTTTCCGGACTCGCCTGGAGCTTCATTTTCGGGATTTTTGCCTCGACGCTGTTCACCCTCGTGGTGGTGCCGCTGGTATACTATCGCCTGCACCGGAGACAGGTGGCGGCAGCCGGGTAACCGGTGGCGCACCCGGCACGAGGGATGCGAGTCACGGAGCGGACCCGCTCCGCAACCGGGTGCGTACTGCGTGCCGCGGCAAGCCGCGGCCGGAGCGCGGTCAGAACACCGAACGGGCAAGCTTCAAGCGGCTGTGAACTGCGCGCTCGCAAACTCCCAATTCAGTAGCTTGTCGATGACCGCGTGGACGTAGTCCGCGCGGCGGTTCTGGTAGTCGAGGTAGTACGCGTGTTCCCAAACATCGATGGTCAGCAAGGGCTTTTTGCCCATCGTGATTGGGGTATCGGCGTTGGCCGTGGCGAGGACTTCTAGACGCGGGCCGGACTTCACGAGCCAAGCCCAGCCACTGCCGAACTGACCAACGGCGGCTTGGACGAACTTCGAGCGGAAATTGTCGAACCCGCCGAAATCCTCTTCGATTTTTGCCAGCAGCTTTCCGCTCGGCCTGCCTCCGCCCTTGGGGCTCAGGCTGTGCCAATAAAAGGTATGGTTCCAAGCTTGCGCGGCGTTGTTGAAGATGGCGACTTTGTCGGGCTTACCGGCCACCAGTTGTACGATGCGTTCGAGGGGATGGTCTGCCAGTTCGCTTCCGGCAATCAACTTGTTCAAATTGTCCACATAGGCCCGGTGATGCTTGCCGTAGTGGAACGAGATGGTTTGTGCCGAAATCGTCGGAGCCAGGGCGCCTTCGTCCCACGGAAGAGGCGGAAGGCTCATCGGTGTTTGTTGCGCCGCCGTGCGGCGGACCCAAACAGTGAGTGCTGCGGCAGCCCCCAGTTTCAGAACCGATCGTCGCGACAAGCCATCTGGCATCGTGGCACCTCCGCTCGGGCAACTTTGCGGGTCGCCCGGGGGCGACCCGCAAATGCCTTTTGCCAGACCGAGCGACCAGATGCCAGCCGCCAAGGCTTCACGCCACTTTGAGCGTGGGTTCGCCCGGGCGCCAGTTACACGGCGTGAGTTCGTTCGTTTGCAGGGCCGCCAGCACGCGCAGCACCTCGTCCACATTGCGGCCGGTGGCGAGGTCGTTCACGTTCACGAAGCGAATGACCCCTTCCGGGTCCACAATGAACGTGGCGCGCAAGGCGACGCCTTCTTCTTTGTGGAGGATACCCAAGGCGCTACTGAGCTCGCGCTTGGTGTCGGCCAGCATCGGAAACGGCAGATCGCGCAGCTCCGGATGCTGCTGGCGCCAGGCGAGGTGCACGTAGTGAGTGTCGGTCGAGGCGCCCAGCACCTGGGCATTGCGCGCCCGGAATTCCGCTTCGCGGCGCCCGAATTCGGCGATTTCCGTGGGGCACACGAAGGTAAAGTCCATCGGCCAAAAGAAGACCACGAGCCATTTTCCAGGAAAGCTTTGGTCGGTGAGTTCGGCAAACTCCTTCCCGCGCTCGCCGCTCACGACCGCCTTGAGTCGAAACTGAGGAAAACGATCGCCAACTGTCAGCATATCTTCAACCTCCTCGAGAACGATTGTGGATTTTGCGGGGTTCAGGATAGAGTAGCTCTCCAGCCGGGCGCCAATTCTTTTGTTCGATTCTGCCCATTGACGCGTGCTATGCGCCGCCGAACTTCCTCGGCGGCAGAGCCCTGCAGTTTCGGGTAGACCCGCACCCGCGAATCGAATGTCCCGCGGCACTCAGGGAGCAACGTGCTCCAGGAACCAGCGAGAAAAACAATGTGCGACTCGACTCGCAGCAAGCCCGGCGCCGCCGCGAAGAGTTGGCATCGCGTCTGGAAACCGAGAGCGCCGGCTTCCAGCCGGCATGAAGGAGACGAGGAAGAGCTGGGAGCGCCGGCTTCCAGGCGGCAAAAGATGAATAGTGCCGGCAAGGATGCCGGCGCTCCCAGTGCCAGCGCTCCCAGTGCCGCTTGGCGCGCGTTGCGGGCCGAACGCGTGCCTTGTCGGGCATCTGCGGCGATTCGGTCTTGACCGAAGGCGGATGCGCAAGTAGCGCCACGGAACGCGTGGTGCGGAGCGACTTACGACGAATGGTCTCGGCTTTTCACCGAGGGAACCGGCACAGCGGTGCCGTATCGCGGAGCTACGGATCACTCGCTAATTTGGTACGAATCCGTTCGACGGTTGTCGTCAAAGCACATCAGCGTACATCCTGAGGAGGAAGAACCGTGGAAGGTTTGAGTGTTCTCGACATGATCCAGCAGGGGTGGATTGCCACTTACCCTTTACTGCTGTTTTCTGTGGCTACGGTGACCATCATCCTCGAGCGTGCTTGGTCGTTGCGCGGCATCGTACCGCAGACGCTGCAGTTGGCCGAAAGTATTCGAGTGCCGCTCGAAAGCGGCAACTTTCAAGCCGCTCTGGAAGCAACCAAGGCCCAGGCGGCAACACCGGCGGGACGAATCTTTGCAGACGTCATCGCGCGCCATGCCACGGACTCGCTCGAGTATCTCTCCGACCTCACGGAAGACAAACGGTTCGAAGAAATCGAGGCATTGAAAGGTCCGTTGTGGGTGCTGGGAACCGTCAGTAGCTCGGCCCCGTTTATTGGTTTGTTCGGTACAGTCATCGGGATCATCAAGGCATTCCACAGCATGGCCATTATGGGTAGCGGCGGCTTCTCGGTCGTCGCTGCGGGTATTTCCGAGGCCCTGGTGGCCACTGCCTTAGGCTTGGGCGTCGCCATTGTGGCCCTGGTTTTTTACAACTTCTTTCAAACGCAAATCGAGCGGATCGAGGCCGCCCTCACGATTGCCTGCAACCGCGTGCTCGATGCGATCCACTTAGGGAGGAAAGCCGGTGGCATTTAGTGCTCGACATCGTGGCCTGAAAGGCATTGTCGCCGAGATCAACATCACACCCCTCACCGACATCTTTCTCGTGCTCCTGATCATTTTCATGGTCACCAGTGCGGCGATGGTGGAGTCGGGCGCGAAGATCAGTTTGCCCGAAGTGGATGCCACAGCGGCGCAACCGCGCGAGATCACCATTACCGTAACCCCCCAAAACGACATTTACGTGAACGCGCAGCTCACCCCGTACGAACAGCTCGAAGACACCTTACGCCAACTCATTCAGGCTCGCCCCGACGTGCCCGTGGTTCTCGAAGGCGACCGCGAGGTTTTGTTCGGCCAAGCGGTGAAAATTCTTTCCCTGGCGCAGAAAGCGGGGGCGACCCAGATTGCCATTGCCGCGGAGCGCCGCCGGACTCAGTAGCCCCGATCCATGACCTCGGCTTCCCCTCCGCCTCCGCAAAACTCGTTCGATCCGTGGGCGCCGCGCCGTGCCCGTACCGCCCAATGGTTTGTGGTGTCCACGCTGGTGCATCTCGGGCTGTTGTTCGTGTTCGCCACGGTCACACTGACCGTGATGCAAAAAATCGAGGAGATCCGCGTAAAAGTCGAAGAAGAAGCGGTACCGGGCGAGGAAATCTTCGAAGGGGCGGATTCGCTGCGCGATGTCGCCGGCGCACTGAAACCGGAGACGGCGCTGCCACAACGAGCACAAGCCGGGAGCCCCAGCGTGCAAGGCGTTCGTGCCCCAGAACTTCCCAGCATTGGGGGCTTTGGGCCGAAAATCGGCGGGCCCGTCGTGGACATGAACGTACCGGTTGCGTTCGGCGCAGGGGGCGGAGGTGTGGGCGGGCTCGGCGGGCGCTTTGGCGAGTATGTGGGCGGGTTGCGCAAGGTGGGGCTCGACGTGGTCCTCGTCATCGACACCACGCACAGCATGCAATTCGTCATTGACGAAGTTCGCAGGCGCCTCAAGGAGTTCGTCGCGACTCTGCAGCGGCTCGTGCCGACCACGCGCGTCGGCATTGTGGTTTTCCGCGACAAGGGCGACGAGTTCGTGGTGAAGTGGACGGATTTGAGCTTCAACACGCAAAAACTGCTCGACTTCTTGTCGACCATCCAAGCGGGTGGTGGCGGCGATTGGGAGGAAGCCGTCAAGGATGCTCTCGACACCGCGGTGCACGAGCTCAAGTGGCGCAAGCAGTCCAAGAAGGTGATCATCCTCGTCGGCGACGCGCCGCCTCATCCGTGGGAGCTCGACGAAGTCAAACGGATTGCCCGGGAGTTCCGGCAGCAGGGCGGCTACCTGAGCACGATTGACGTGACCAAACCCTCGCACGAAATTTTCGATCGGTTCATGTGGCGCTCGTTGCACGGAAGCCAGCCCTATCAGCCCGCACCGATGCCCGAGCACTACAAGGAAGTTGCCCGCGTGTTCGGAGAGCTCTCGAAAGTGGGCGGTGGCGAGATGGTGCAACTGGGCGACAACAAGGCGCTCATGCGCACGATCTTGGAGCTGACCTTTGGCTCGCGCTGGAAGACCGAAATGGCCAAGTACATCAAGGAGCTGATGTGACGAGTTGCAGATTTCGCCGTGCCATTTGGCTCGGCCTTACCCTGGCGGCATTCTGTCGAGCAAGCGGGGCCGCGGGCCAGTCGCCGGCCGACATCCAAGCCGAGGTGCGGCGCGCCGTCAGCGCGTGGCCCGGGGGGCAACCGCCGGCAGACTCGGCTGCGCTGCAAGCCTCGATCGAGCAACTCGGCCAGGCGGCGCAAAAGTTCATCGCCATGATGGACCGCGCGCTGCAAAGCGGCACGGAAACCAAAGAACGGGCCGCTTTGTTGGAGGCCTATCGCGCCCTCAGCCAACCTCTCGAAGCGGTGTACGAACGCACCGGTGGCGAGCTCGAGCGCATGGTCCAAAAGGTCATCCAAGAGGATGGCGATTTGGAGGCGCTGTACGAGTCGCCCGAATACCGGCAAAAGCAAGTCCTCGGAGCCCAGGCGTTGTACTACTTGAACTGGGTGCGGTTTTATGGAGCCCGGCTTTTCGACGGAGCGCCGCGCAAAGCGCTCTTGGAAAAGGCTTCGAACGGTTTCTCCGGTTTTCTCGGAGGCGAACAGCGCACCGATTTGCAACGCGAGAGTTTGTTCGGCCGCGGGTTGTGTGCCTTGGAGCTCGGCGATTTCGATGTCGCCATTGCCGACTTGCAAGCGGTGGCCGAAGACCCCCACAACCCCCCCGAGCGGCGTGCCAAGGCACGCCTGGCCTTGCTCGATGGGTTGGTGCGCCACGGCCGCTACGCGGAGGCGGTGAAGGTTTCCGCTGGGCTTGCCGGCACGGACGCCGGCGACCCCCGCGCGTTGTTTTTGCGCGCGCGCGCATTGCTGGAGTTGGCGAAGAAAAACTCGGGTTCCGAGGGAGAGCGCCAGCGCAAAGAAGCTGTGGCCTTGCTCGACCGGGTCCGGCGCGCCGGCGGAGCATGGGAAGAACGAGCACAACAGTTGCTGCTCGCTTCGGTGGACGATCCGGCCCAGTTGGCGCAAGAAACCTCCAATCCCGGCGCGCGCTTGGAGCTCGTGAAGATGCTGTTGCAGAAAAAACAATTTGCCGAAGCCTTGCGCGTTCTCGAAGAGATGGGCAAGGCCGGTGCGCAGCTCTCTCCCAAGCTGGCAGCCGAGCGCCATTACTTGTTGGGGCTCACCCTGTTTCAACTGGGCTCTTGGGAAGCGGCCGCCGAGGAGTTCGAAAAGGCGCTGGCGGCGGAGCGGACCGACAACGCGGCCGAGGCCGCGTACCTGCGGTTCAAGGCACGCGAGAAGCTTGCCGCCGACAAACCCGAGCTGGCCGACACGCCCGCATACGAACAAGCGTTGCGCGATTACGCGCAAGGTTTTCCGCAACACCGCTTCGTGTACGAAGCGTACTTCCGCTTGGGTGAACTGCTGCAGCGCCGCCAGCGGTGCCAAGAGGCGTTGGAGTACTTCGCCAAGGTGAGCGGCGACCCCGAATTTACCTTGCGGGCCCGTTTCGGGGCCTTGCAGTGCCGCGTGACGCTGCTGGGTACGAGTGGGCGGCCGAGCGAAGCCGCGATGAACGAGGTGGGCAACGAGTTGCGCGCGCTCAGCTCCGCCCTCGCGCAAGCGGAAGAGAAAAAGTCCATGGACAAAACCGCTCTGGCCGGCATGCGAGCGAAGCTGACGTTGCTGCAAGCCGCCTGGCAAAGCTGGCAGCCCGAGCCGAACTGGAAGGAGATGGCGCAAGCCCTCGAAGGCTTCGAGCAGCGTTACCCGCAACAGTCCGAGCTGTTTCCTGCTGTTGCCCGCTTGCGGCTGCTTGCCTTGGCAGAACTCGGGAAATTCGACGAGGCCGAGCGCGAAGCGCAGCGCCAAGGCGCGCAGTTACTCGGGCAATATGGAGCGGCGGAAGTGGAAAACTTGGCGGTGAAGTTCATCCGCAAAGGCACGGCGTTGCGCAATGCGGGGGATTCGCAAGCGGACTGTGGCCGCGCAACGCGTGGCTCTGCAACTGTACCGCGCACTCGCTGCAGCGGGCACGCTGAGCGAAAGCCAGCAACTCACCCTCGCACGCTTGTACGAGAACACAGGCGAGGTGGATCGTGCCGAAGAGCTTTACCGAGCCATGTTGGCTGCAAAGCCTGAGTCTCTGCCCCTGCTGCGCTCGTTAGCGCGCCTGGCCGAAGCGCGGGGCCGGCGTGAAGAGGCGCTGGAACTCTGGAAGCGGTACACTGCGGCGGCCCGCCCCGGCGACGCGCCTTGGTACGAGGGACAATATCAACTGGCACGTTTGGACAAAGAAAACGGAGCCAAAAATGGGGCGTGCGCGCGGCTGCGCGAGCTCAAACCAGCCATGCCCGGCTTGAGCGATCAGGAACTGCGGGCACGGCTAGACGCGCTGTACAAGGAAGTTTGCCGCTAGCTGTTCGCCGGCCCGGTCGCACAGGGCCGGCGAAGCCATCCCGGGAACTCCGTATCACGGTTTCCGGGCCGGTGTGATTTTGCGGAGAGGCCGGTACTTCATTATCGAAATTCGACCCCTCAGGGGCCCGCTCTCGTTTCCGCCACGGTCTTCGCGCTGAGCCGTCGGCTGGGCGGCATAGCGGGGCCGAAGCACGAAGCTTGGTGGTTCGCCCCGGAGCAGCGGCCCTAGTTTTGAAAGACCGCACCCAGAAGAATACTCGCGAAGCCCAGGAGAAGAATCACTTGCCGGAAGCGGTAAACGAAGAACCATTGGTTCCGGTACCTCTCCCAGTCGGCGGGCGGATCCGTTGCGGACCAGCGGTCCATCACGCCGTTGATCGGCACATTCTCGCGGAGCATCAGAGCGATGTCCGCAACGAGACACACGAGAGCGAGCGCGGTCGTAATCAAAACATTCCAGTTTTGGGCGTACCACGAGAGCGCGAGCACGCATGCGCTGGTCACCAGTGCGGCCAGGTAGATCACGGGCACTCGTCGAGTCATCACTGCGTTGATGCGCTGGCGCAGTTCCACGTACGCGCCTGCGGACAACGCGCGCTGCGCCGCCGTGAAGGCGATGCTGTAAAACAGCGGCTGGCTGGCGACGGTAGAGTAAGTCAGCAAATTCGCGAAAATCGCGATGCGAGTCATGTGCCCTCCGTTCGGTGACGTGTGCGTGCGTCTCCCATGCGAGTGCGCCGTGTTTCAGGCTCGGATGGATCCGTAGGGCGACTGCATCGGATCGGGTTCTGCACGCAGGCCTTCCGGACCTTTATCGACGCCGAAGCTTTGCATTCGTTTTGGATCTCCTCTTTTCTGGCGTGGGGCCCCTCGTGCCTTGGCCCTGCTACGGCCCCGCGTCGCGCAGCCCACAAAATGCCTGCGTGCGCGACTACATACGCCGGTTGGCCGCGCTTGTCCAGCGCCGTGCAACGCACTCGTTCCAGCGCATTGCATGCCGTGCGGCCCAAACAGGAGCTGCTCCCGACACCTATGGTGCTGGGCGCGGTACCCCGCCCGAAAGGTCCATGGGGCCAAATGGCCCAGTAGCCGAATGGCCACTCATCCCTCGTCCCGGCCGGTCCCGACTCCGGTCGGCTCGGACGACCGCCGCGGTTACGGGGGTTACCGTGTGGTATTCCGAGCGACCGGGACGCGCCGTGGACCGAGTCGGCCTCGCGGTTGCATGAAGCCGGAGCGGAACCAAGCGGGGCGACTGCGTTGCAATTCTGGGGTGCATAGGCTACGCGAGCCAGTCTCTGAAGCGTGCTCATACGTGAACGGGTGTGGTTTGCCACCGGGACGAGATGGGAGCGGCTCCAGGCTTGTCCGTGGTGGCGGCTGACCCTAACGAGAGGGAACAGTGCGACGACCGACTTCCATCGAAGACTTGCGAGCCCGCATTGACGAAATCGACCAAAAGCTGCTCGCGCTCCTGAACCGCCGGGCCCGTCTGGCTCGGGAAATTGGGGAGCACAAACGCAAGCAAAATGCGGCGGTGTACGCCCCCGCTCGGGAAAAACATATTTTGAGTCGCTTGCTGCGCGCCAATCCGGGTCCGCTCCGCCCCGATCAGGTGCGCAGTATCTTTCGCGAAATCATCAGTGCCTGCTTGGCTTTGGAGCAACCTCTGAAAGTGGCCTTTTTGGGACCGTTGGGCACCTTTTCCCATCAGGCGGTGGTGCAGCAGTTCGGCAGCCAAGCGCACATTCTCCCCGTCGGCACGATTCCCGAGGTATTCGACGAGGTCGAGCACGACCGGGCCGATTACGGCGTGGTGCCGGTGGAAAATTCCACTGAAGGAGTGGTGGCCGTTACGCTCGACCGTCTGGCCGAGTCGGCGCTCACGATCAAGGCCGAACTGCAACTGCGTGTGGAGCATTGCTTGCTCGCGCGGGTGTCGCGGCTGGAAGACGTGCAGGTGGTGGTTGCCCACCCGCAAGCATTGGCGCAGTGCCGCTTGTGGCTGCAGGCGCATTTGCCCCGGGTTCCGCAGGCCGAAGCTCCGAGCACGGCGGCGGCCGCCCAGCGGGCGCAAAAGGAGCGCGGCGTAGCGGCAGTGGCGAGCAAACTTGCCGCGGCGTACTACGACTTGCAGGTGCTCGCGGAAAACATTCAGGATCTGGCCAACAATTTCACGCGCTTCCTCGTGCTCGGGCGCGACGGCGTGGCCCGTCCGAGCGGCGACGACAAGACTTCGATTGTCATCTCCGCGCGCCACGAAGCCGGCGCGCTGTATCGCATTTTGCAGCCCTTCGCGGAGCACGGCGTGAGCTTGTGCAACATCGAATCGCGTCCGCTGCGCAACCGCCCGTGGGAGTATTTGTTTTTTCTCGACATGGTCGGGCATGTGGACGAGCCGCACGTGGCCAAGGCGCTCGCGGAGGTGGAGCACCGCTCGCTGTTTTGCAAGGTGTTAGGGTCGTATCCGGCGGCAGCGCGGCCATCGTGACAGGGGAGTGGAACGACCATGAGCACGAAACTGGAAGAATTGGCACCGGAGTGGATCCGCACGCTCGCGCCCTATCCACCGGGAAAGCCCATCGAGGAGCTGGAACGCGAGTACGGCATTCGCGATTCCATCAAGTTGGCTTCCAACGAAAACCCGCTCGGGCCTTCGCCGCGCGCGGTGGCGGCCATTCAGGAAGCGTTGGGGCAGCTTCACCGCTACCCGGATGGTAGTGGTTACTACCTCAAGCGCGCTTTGGCGCGAAAGCTGGGCGTGTCGCCCGATGCGATCTTGCTGGGCAACGGCTCCAACGAGCTCATCGAGTTGGCTGTGCGCACATTCTTGCGTGCGGGCGACGAAGCCGTGATGGCCGATCAAGCGTTCGTAATTTATCGCCTGGTCGTCCAGGCCCAAGGTGCTCGCGCTCGCATTGTGCCGCTGCGCCACTACACGCACGACCTCGAAGCCATGGCCGATGCTCTGACGCCGGCCACGCGCATGGTGTTTCTGGCGAATCCCAACAACCCGACCGGTACGATCTTTTTCCGCGACGAGTGGGAGGAGTTTCTCGCCCGCGTGCCGGAAGATGTCATCGTGGTCATGGACGAGGCCTATTTCGAGTACGTCGAGGATCCCCGCTACCCTGACTCGCTGGCGAGTCACCTCCCCGCCCGCGCACTGATTACCTTGCGTACCTTCTCCAAAATTTATGGCTTGGCGGGTTTGCGCATTGGCTATGGCATTGCGCCGCCGCCACTGGTGGATCTCATGGACCGTGTGCGCGCGCCGTTTAACGTGAGCAGTCTCGCGCAAGTGGCCGCCTTGGCGGCCTTGGAAGATGACGAACATGTAGCCCGCACGCGCCGCGTGAACCGCGAGGGAATGGAGTTTTTGCGTCGCGAGTTCGAACGCCTCGGGCTGGAATATGTTCCCAGTTGGGCGAACTTCATGCTCGTGCGGGTGGGCAACGGGGCGAGGGTGTACGAGGCTTTGCTGCGGCGCGGTGTGATCGTGCGGCCGATGGGGGTGTACGGATTTCCCGAACACGTGCGCATCAGCATTGGCACCGCTGCCGAGAATGAACGCTGCATTGCCGCGCTGGAGCAAGTGCTCATCGGAGGAGGGGTGCGTGCCGTTGCGTTTTGAGCGGGTGGCGGTCGTCGGGGTCGGCCTTATCGGAGGCTCGCTGGCCTTGGCGGCTCGCGCGGCCGGTGTGTTCGGGCACGTCGTCGGCGTCGGCCGCAGCGAGGCCAATTTGCAAGAAGCGCTGCGGCGCGACATCATCGACACTGCGAGCCGCGACCCGCACGCGGCCGTGGCGGGGGCGGATCTCGTTGTCCTCGCCGTTCCGGTTCGTTCCATGCCGGCGGTGGTGCAGGAGTTTCGCACCGCACTTGCGCCGGGGACGCTCGTCACCGATGTGGGCAGCGTCAAACGTTATGTGCTCGATGCGGTCGAGCCGCTGCTGCCGGCAGGCGTACCGTTTGTCGGCGCGCATCCGATCGCGGGAACCGAGGAGAGTGGAGCGGCGGCGGCGCGGGCGGACTTGTTTCGCGGGCACCGGTGTGTGGTGACCCCGGGCACGCGCAGCGGAGCGCGCGCAGTCGAACAAATTCGCGCCTTGTGGGAGGCTGTGGGCATGGAAGTGCTAGAGATGAACGCCGACGCTCATGACGCCGCACTGGCCTGGGTGAGCCATCTGCCGCACGTGCTCGCATTTGCGGCGAGCCTGGCTCTGGAACGCAATCTTCCGGATGCGGCTCGCCTGGCAGGGCCGAGTTTCGCCAGCCTGACGCGTGTGGCGGCCAGTAGTACGGACACTTGGGTGGACATCTTCCTGACAAATCGTGCCGCGATTGGTCAGGCCCTCGAGCGGTTTCTGGCCAAGGTGGAGGACTTGCGCCGAACGATCGCGACCACCAAGCTGGAGGAACTGCGTGCTTGGCTCGACGGCGCTCGGCAAGCACACGAGCGCCAGCGTCGAACGGGTGGTACCGAGTCGTATGAATGCTGAGAACATTTACTGGGTTCGTCCCCTCACCCGCCCGATAAACGCTGTGGTCACCGTTCCCGGCTCCAAGAGCATCACAAATCGTGCATTGCTGCTGGCTGCCTTGGCTCGCGGTGCGAGTACCCTCGAAGGGGCGCTGTTCAGCGACGACACCGAGTACATGGCGCGCGCTTGGCAAGTATTGGGGATCGATGTGCAGGAAGACCGCGAGGCGTGCCGTTTTGTCGTTCGCGGTGGCGACGGAACTTTTCCAGCGCGAGAGGCGGACCTATTCGTGGGCAACGCAGGCACGGCCATGCGGTTCTTGGTAGCGGCCTTGTGCTTGGGGCACGGCCGCTTTCGCATTGACGGGTCGCCGCGCATGCGCGAGCGCCCGATTCAGCCTCTTCTCGACACACTCTGCCAACTCGGCGCCGATGCAATGAGTGAACGCGGCACGGGCTGCCCGCCCGTGGTCGTGCGCGCCCACGGCTTGCGGGGTGGCCGGGCCAGTTTGGAGGCGAGGCAGAGCAGTCAGTTCCTGTCTGCCGTTTTGCAGGTTGCGCCGTGTACCCAGCAAGGGGTGGAACTTCACCGGGTCGGTCCGCTGATCGCGGAGCCGTATGTCGCGATGACCATCGGGGTCATGCAAGCGTTTGGGGCCGTTGTGGAGACGGACGGCCGTGAAACGTTTCGCGTGATGCCTCAGGCGTACAAGGCCGCGCATTACCGCATCGAGCCGGATGCCTCCAGCGCGCACTACTTCTGGGCCGCAGCCGCACTGTGCGGCGGCCGTGTTCGCGTGCCCGGGCTGAACCGCCGATCGCTCCAGGGGGATGTTCGGTTTGCGGAGGTGCTCGGCGAGATGGGCGCACAAGTGGAGTTCGGCGAAAATTTTGTCGAGGTGCGCGGCACCGGAGAACTGCGCGGGATTGACGTGGACATGAACCCGATTTCCGACACGGCCATGACCCTGGCCGCCCTGGCGCCGTTTGCCACGGGTCCGGTGCGGATCCGTAACGTCGCGCACTTGCGCATCCAGGAAAGCGATCGTTTGCGCGCCATGACCACGGAGCTGGCCCGCCTCGGGGTGAAAGTAGAGGAACGGGAAGACGGGCTCAGCGTCTACCCGAGCGCCATCGCGCCGGCGGTGGTGGACACGTACGGCGACCATCGCATTGCGATGAGCTTAGCTCTGATTGGTTTGCGTGTGGGAGCCATCGGCATTCGGGATCCGCACTGTGTCCGGAAAACATTCCCGGAGTTCTTCACCAAGTTGGAGGCGCTCTACGGATGAAGCCGCTTGTCGTTGCGATCGACGGCCCGGCAGGGGCGGGCAAGAGTACGGTCAGCCGGCGCTTGGCGCAGCGTCTCGGCTTTCAGTACGTGGACACGGGCGCAATGTACCGGGTCATTGGCGTGCTCGCGGCGGAGCGGGGGATCGCGCCGGACGACGCGGCGGGCCTAGAGGCCTTGTGCCGCGAGACTCGTATCCGTTTTCGCGACGATGCCGACGGGCGCACGCGCGTTTACGCGGATGGGCGTGACCTCACGGACGCCATTCGCACACCCGAGGCCGGCCAGTGGGCGTCGAAAGTCTCGGCAGTTCCCCAGGTGCGCGCACACTTGGTGGCGCAGCAGCGCGAGATTGGCGCCGCCGGGGGCGTGGTGATGGAGGGCCGGGACATCGGCACAGTGGTGTTTCCCGATGCCTTCGTGAAGGTTTTTCTCGATGCTTCGCCGCGCGAGCGCGCGCGGCGGCGCGCGGCCGAGTTGCATGCGCAAGTGAGCGAGGCGGAAATCGAGCGTGTCGCGCGCGATATCGCCGAGCGGGATGCACGCGATCGCACCCGGGCGCATGCGCCGCTCCGGCCAGCGGAGGATGCGGTGTACGTGGACACGACCGGCAAGAGTATCGACGATGTCGTGCAAATGCTCTACGACATAGTCACTGCGCGCCGCGCAGAACTTGCAAGGCTATAGGTGTGAAGATATGAAGGACCGAAGTTCAGCCCCAGGGGGTACCCAGTACATGGAACAAGCAAGAGACGAAGCTGCGTCCAGCAGCCAGAACGACTTTCGGGAGCTTTTTGAGCAAAGCACCCTTGCGCCTCGCCCAGGGCAAGTCGTTCGTGGTCGTGTCGTGACCGTGTCGCCCGAAGGGGTGGCCGTGGACATCGGTTATAAGTCGGAAGGAACGATTCCCGTCGAGGAATTCACCGACCGGAATGGTAACGTAGAGGTCCGGCCTGGAGACGCGATCGATGTTTATTTCGCGGGTGTGGATCGCGAAACTGGGACGGTGTACTTGTCGCGCGTGAAAGCAGAGCAGTTGCGCGTGTGGAACGACATCGAAGAAGCCGAGCGGACGGGTAAAACCATCGAAGGGACCATTGTCGGCAAGGTCAAAGGTGGCCTCAAGGTCGATGTCGGGGTTCCGGCGTTTTTACCAGGTTCGCAAGTGGATGTTCGTCCGGTGCGCTCGCTGGACCGGTTTATTGGCCAGCGCATGCAGTTCGCGGTGATCAAGTGCAACCGTGCGCGCGGTAATGTGGTGCTTTCGCGCCGCAAAGTGATCGAGGAAGAACGCGAGCAACTGCGCAAAGAGACGCTGGCCGTCCTCGAAGAGGGAGTCATTCTCGAGGGCGTGGTGAAAAACATCACCGACTACGGCGCCTTTGTGGACCTCGGCGGCATCGATGGTCTTTTGCATGTGACCGATATGGCGTGGGGGCGGGTCAATCACCCCTCGGACGTCGTAAAGGTTGGTGACGTTGTGCGTGTCGTGGTGCTGAAGTACGACCCGGATCGCGGGCGCGTCTCGCTGGGGATGAAGCAAATCATGCCTGACCCGTGGCACGGGGTGGCCGAACGCTATCCGGTCGGCTCGCGGGTACGCGGTCGGGTGGTGAACATTGCCGACTATGGTGCGTTCGTGGAATTAGAGCCCGGCGTGGAGGGGCTGGTCCACGTCTCGGAAATGTCGTGGACCAAGCGTGTGGTGCATCCCTCCAAGATTGTCGAGCCGAATCAGGAGGTCGAAGTCGTCGTCCTCGATGTGGACGAAGCCAATCGGCGCATCTCGCTGGGGCTCAAGCAAGCGGTTCCGAATCCATGGGACTTGCTGCGCGTCAACCATCCGGTGGGTTCGCGGGTCACGGGTGTGGTGAAACACATCACGGACTTCGGCGTGTTCGTGGGCATTGCCGAAGGAATTGATGGCTTGGTGCACGTCTCCGACATGCACTGGACGAAAAAGATCAAACACCCGTCGGAGCTCTACAAGAAGGGGGATACGGTCGAAGCGGTCGTGTTGAGCATCGATCCGGAGCACGAACGGGTGGCCTTGGGCGTGAAGCAACTCACCGAGGATCCTTGGAACACCATGGCTCAGCGCTACCCCGTCGGAAGTCGGGTGCGGGGCAAGGTGACTTCGGTGGCCGACTTTGGAGTGTTCGTAGAACTCGAAGAGGGGGTGGAAGGCCTAATCCATGTGTCGCAATTGAGCCACGAGCGAGTGGATCGCCCGCAGGAAATGTTCCAGCCCGGGCAAGAGGTCGAGGCGGAAGTGACGCTTGTGGACCCGAAGGATCGCAAGATCAGCTTGAGTATTCGGGCACTCCGGCGCACAGAAGAGCGGTTGGAAATGGAGTCGTACCTGCAGCGCGACCGCAACCAAGGCCGCTTCTCTTTGCAGGACATCATGGCCGAGCAGTTGCGGATGGACTCGGAGAAAAAAGAGGAACCTTCGCGCTAATCGGGCGTGCCCGGAGGGAGTGCGGTGACAAAGCGAGAGCTGGTAGAGGAGCTCGGACGGCGCTTTCCGTACTGCTCGCGGCGGGATTTGGAAACCGTCGTCCATACCGTGTTTCGCAGCATGGTCGAGGCGCTGCAAAATGACGACCGCGTCGAGATCCGCGGTTTCGGAACGTTCCAGTTACGCGAGCGCCAGGGGCGCAAAACGCGTAATCCCAAGACCGGGGAGCTGCTGCAAATTGCACCGAAGCGAATGCCGTTCTTTCGGGCCGGCAAGGAATTGCGCTTGCGTGTGGACGCGCAGAAACCAAACAAGCCGTAATCGCGCCGCGACTGCGATTGGCGCTCTGCCCAGGGAGCTGTTGTGAGCAAGCGCGGCCGGCGGTTGCCGAATCAGCAAGCGGGCGAAAGTGGGTGGGTCGAGGTTTTGTGGGCCCCGTGGCGCGGGGCCTACCTGAGTGGGCCCAAACCGCAAGAGTGCATTTTCTGTTTGGCCCGCGATGCGGAGGATTTGGCCGAGCAGTACGTCCTCGCCACGCAGCCTGCGGTGGTGATGTTGAACAAGTTTCCGTACGCCACCGGGCATCTGATGGTGGCTCCGCGCCGACATACCGCGGATTTCGCGGGAATGCCACGCAAGGAGGCGTGCGAGGTGCTGGCTACGGCGCAAAAGGCCGCCGCGATTCTTCACGAAGTGTTCCAGCCTGACGGAATGAACATTGGCTTGAACCTCGGCGCGGCCGCCGGTGCGGGCTTTACCGATCACCTGCATTGGCACCTCGTGCCGCGATGGATTGGCGACACGAACTTCATGCCGGTGGTGGCCGGCGTGAAGGTGATGCCGGAGCACCTTTCGGCGACGTACGAAAAACTCAAACCGTACTTTGCCCGCCGGTAAAGCTGGCTCGCGGCGCGACGGGCCACCTGGCCGGAAGCGATCCTCACCGTAGCTATCTCCCTGAGAAGGAGAGGGAGCTTTTCTCGAGGGAGGAGGGACGATTGTCTCGTGCAAGGGCGACCACAAGGGTGGCGCCTACAGTTTCCGGGGATGAGCTCTATGCCACGGTGGTGAGGTGCTGAACAGGGGCGACCACGAGGGTCGCCCCTACAGCTTCCAGGGAGAGGTCGGCCGCAGGCCGGCTGAGGGTAGGACGAGGCGGGGAGGCGCCGAGCGAGGCTTCGGGATGCGGACTTGCCTACGCCTCTGGAAACACGGCCTCACCCTTGCGGCCGTTGAGAGGGACTGTGGTGGAAAAATATTTTCGGGAAAGGCTTGCGCTACAGCAGCCAGCAGGGTACACAGTAAAGCCAGTTACACCGGAATGGTTGTTTACATTCCGTCGGGCAAAAACCAAGCCTTTTGGGACATGCAGCACCTCCGGTTAACGAGTTTCAAAGAAAGGAGGGAGCGCGCATGGCAGTAGGAACTGTGAAATGGTTCAACCCGGAGAAGGGCTTTGGGTTCATCCGCCAGGAAAATGGCGAAGACGTGTTCGTACACTATTCGTCAATCCAAGGCCAAGGCTTCAAAAGCCTCGAAGAAGGCCAGCGAGTCAGCTTCGATGTGACCCCGGGTCGCAAGGGGCCGCAGGCAACCAACGTGCAAAAGCTGTAAAGTCAGTAGTCGCACAGTAACCTTGGTCCGGTACGCGGGTTTTAACGGGCTCGCGCACCGGACCAATTTTTTTCGAGCGGTTGCCTGGCAGACCGGAAAACGAAAAGATGAGCGCATGGCAACGTTCGCATTGATTTCCGACCCACACGTCACGGTCCCGAATCCCGAAACCGGCTGGATGCTGCGCGAGCCGGTGCCCAACGAACCCACCATGTACCAGCACAGCGTGGAGCTTCTCGAACAGGCAATTCGCGAGATTAACGCGATGCCAGACATTGATTTCGTGCTGTGCGCGGGCGACCTCACGAAAGATTCCGAACCGTACAATCACGACGCCGCAAGGGAGCTGCTGTCGCGCTTCCGCAAGCCGGTGTACTGTGTGCCCGGCAATCACGACCAACCACGCCCCCCGCATTTGCGCCCCCCGGAGTTGTTGGACCCCAGTGTGCGTCCTTTGCGCGCAGAGGAGTTGCCCTGGCTGTATCGCGACTTTGGCTTTCAGCAAGGCAACATCCTCGCATTTAGTTGCGACCCGACGCCCGATTTGCACTTAGTCGGGCTGTGTTCGGCCAAGCCGGACGAAGATTGTGGTCACATTCCGGAGCAGACGTTAGCCTGGCTGGAAGACGATCTGGCCCGACAGCGCGACCCGCAACGTCACACGCTCGTGCTCCTGCATCACAGCATCGTCGAGCACGTGCCGGGAGAGCGAGTGAACCCGACCTTTTCGTGGTTCCACGTGGAGAACTCGGATTCGCTCAAAGCGATTTTGCGCCGTTACGGCGTGCGGATCACGCTGTCGGGGCACTTGCACATTCAGGACATCAAAGAGGAACGAGGGCTCTATAACATTGTCACGTCCTCCCTGGCTGGTTACCCCCATGCGTACCGCGTGTGTACACTCGAGCGCGGGCAGCTCGCCATCCGCAGTTACCGGTTGCAATCGATCCCCTCGATCCCGAACTTGCAGGAGTACTCGCGGGCGTACACCAGCGATACGTTTGTGAACATCATCGCGGAGTCGCTGCGCAAGCCGCCGTTCGAAATGACCGAGGACCGTGCGCGCGAAGCGGCGCAGCACCTGCGGGATTGGTGGCCGAACATCGCCGAAGGTGACGAACGGTTCTCGTACACCGAGGCGGATGTCGGTCACGCCGCTTTGGCCGCGTACGCGAATTCGTTCAGTGATGGTGACCCGCCGGACAACGACTGCGTGATTCCGCTTTGATCGAACCAAGCAGATGCCGGAGTCGCCTGTAGTGTCATGGCCAAGCTCGCCTAACAGCCCTCACCTGCAACACAGCGACACGAACCCCGAGAACAGTCCAGCGTTGCCGCACGCGTGGCCGGCGTGTCCCAACGAATTCCTTCGGGAACCACCGTTCCGTAGGCAACCGAGTATGTAATGCGCACCTGGGCGCGGTCGCGGCGGTCGTGGACCACCAAGTCCTCGCAGCGTACACGCGTTCCACTTCCTCGCGCGGCCGAGCGATTCAAGCCTTCGCACGTGTCGCGCAACCAAACTTGAATCGCGTTTGCAAGCTCGGCGGGCATCGGACCTTGAGGCGCGCTCTCGACGCTGCCACGGGCGGGCGGCCGGGCCGGCAAGGGCGCGAGCGTCGGAGCAGGGGCTACCGCGGCAACCGGAGGCGGTGGGCTCTGGCGATTCGCTGCGGGCGGTACCAGTACGCGCGCAGCCTCGGGAGGTTCGAGTTGTTCCACCCGCGTCGGTACCCTCCGCGCCGAACTTTGCGCCGCGCGTTCCCGGGCTTCCTTTGCCTCCGCCGTAGCGCGTTCAAATTCCGCCTTGGCTGTTCGATACGCATTTTTTCGCTGCAGCCAGTCGCGCTCGCGCGACTCCGCTTGTTGCCACGCATCCTCTGCAGCGCTGTAAGCGTCAGGAGCGTCGTTCTCGACTTCGAGATTGCGTGCCTCGCTACGCGCTCGCGCAGCAGCTTGCCGGAGCTGCGCGAGTTCCCGCTCTGCCGCGGCCTCGACCTGGCGGAATCTTTGGAGGGCAGCTTCCGCTAAGGTGACTGCCTGGCTCGGATCGTTCGACAGCGCTTGCTGGGCCGCATCCAGAAACTCTTTGCCGCGGGCGAACGTGCCTTCGGAGGTCGCAAAGGCCTGCACAGCTCTCTCCGCCGAGCGCATCGCCAATGTGGCACGCTGGATCGCCTCACTGCCGCGTTGGCGTGCGGCCGCAAGTTCCCCTGCGCGCTCCAGAGCCCGGGTGATGTCCTGGCGCAAATCGGCCACCTTGGCTTCTGCCAGGCGCAGGTCATGCACAGTGGGCTCGTTCTTCTCGAGCAGGGCTTCGATCTCGTTGGCGGCAGCGCGGATTTTGAGCGCATCTTCCCCATGGAGTTCGCGTCCGCTTCGCTCGACGTCCGGGCGTAGCTGCGCTCGGATGGCCTCGATCCACCGTTCGCGCCGATTGTGAACGGCTGCCAGGTAAAACTCCTCGGCCTCAGCGAGGCTTTTCATTGCATCGGTGACGCGCCCGGACTGCCACAGGTGTTCCGCCCGAGCTTTGGCGTCACTCGCCCGCGCAAACGCTGCCTCTCCTGTAGCATCGAAAGCGATGGCTCGTTGCGCGGCGTTGGCCACTTGCTCCATCCTTCGTTGCCAGGCAGCTTCAGCCGCCCGCCGGTAGAGTTCCGACTTCTCATTGGGTTGCAGCGAGGCGCTGGCAGACTCGGCGGTCTTCCACAGGTCGGGCGCCAAGGTGGGAGCTGAGACTTCCAAGGCGGTATCGCGTGCACGCTGGACCACGAGTGCGGACTGAGAACTCCGCGACCGTAAAATGACGGTCGTGCTCGCCGCGACGATCAGTGCCAGTCCTGAAATGGCAACCGCGGCGGCAATGCGCCGAGATTTACCTTTCTCGCCCGCGCGCCGCGCTGGTGGCCGTGCAGAGAGAGCCGCCGCCGCATGATCTCCGACACTTCGCAACGCATCGGCCAGGGCGATGGCAGAGTCGAACCGGTTTTCCGGGGCCAATCGCGTAGCGCGTTCGATAATCCGCCGGAGTTCTGGAGGCACTGCGGGCGCCAGCGAGGCTAGCTCGTTATCGGGAAGATACGAAACCTCGGGGGAGCCTCCTACTTCCCCTCGAGTTTCGGTGACCCGGAACGGATACACCCGATTGCCCGCCAAAGCCTCGAAAAGGACGACACCGAGAGAAAAGACATCGGAGCGCGCATCGGCATTCCTGCCCCGTGCCTTGTGGGTTTCCGGAGCCCGGTAAGGCAACGGCGGGCCTACGAGGGGCAAGCCCAGCACATAACTCGAACCGGTTGCCAGTTGCACGATCGACTCAGGACAAACGGCACCGTGGGGACAAACGCCGCGCTGGTGGAAAGAATCTAGCTGCGAAGCGACCTGCACTCCGAGCCGAACCACCTCTTCCCACGGCAACGCTCCTTGCTCGACGAGAACGCGACGGAGGCTTTGTTCGTCCCCCTCGGCTGGCGCTTCGGAGCTCGACCAGTCTGCACCGAAGTGTTCGCGAAGGGGTTCGAGGTCCTTTTGGCTTTTCGGTGGTTGGGGCATAGGTCAAAATTGGCTTGCTTAGCGTTCTCTGTACCAACGAGCAGAAGGCACAAAAGACGCTTGCTCGTTATCTGTGCGAAATCAGATACGTAAACGACTTCGACGCACATCGTGATTTCGTTGACACTGGTAGGGACTCCGAACCCGTACGGAGACGGCTTTGCGGGATGCGGTGCCCTGCTCCGCCGCCGGTCGAGCCAGATCAAAATCGGTGCGTTCTTGGATCCCTTCAGCCTTCCGGCCCCGCTGGTTTGTTCCCGAGACCGTGCTGCCTGCGCGGAGGAAGTCGTGATAAAGTTATGTTTGATGACTACCGGCGATCGACCAAAGGGTCTCCTTGCGGGCGTGCGCGTGCTGGAGTGTTCGTTGTTGGGGCCAGCGGCAACGGGCATGCATTTGGCCGACCTCGGTGCCGAGGTCATCAAGGTGGAGGCGCCCGGCGGAGACTACGTGCGCAAGATGGCCTTTCCCATCATTAATGGGATTTCGTTGCTTCACTGGCATCTCAACCGAGGAAAACGCAGCATTGTGCTCGACCTTCGGCAAGCGGCTGCCGTGGACGTGTTTCTTCGGCTCGTCGAGAAGGTGGACGTGGTCATCGAGGCCATGCGTCCGGGTGCGCTTGCACGTCGAGGCATCACATTCGAGCGTATGTGCCAGCACAACCCGCGGATCGTATATTGCACCGTGTCCGGGTACGGAATGACCGGACCGTACCGAGACTTGCCCGCTCACGGGATTGCCTTCGATGCTTGGGCGGGGGTGGCGCGTCCGACGACGGAGGCGCACGGTTTCCCAGCCATTCCGAGTTACACGGCGATCGGGATGAACGCCGGCCCGCTCTACGCGGCGATGGGAATTTTGGCCGCGCTTTTGCGGTCCCGAGCCACTGGCCAGCCGTGCTGGCTCGAAGTGGCGCAAAGCGATGCGGCGGCAGCATTCAACTGGAATGGCATCGAAGGCAACAAGGCGTACGAACGGCCGCCGAGCGAGGTGACTGGCAACGACGGAGACGGGCGCGGCGAGCGCCGTCCGGTGGGGGACAACAGCATGACCGACGCCGTTCGTTACCAGTTTTACCGCACGAAAGACGGCATGATCTTGTTCATGGCGTCGGAGCAGCAATTTTGGCGCAACTTTGCCTATGGCATTGGCCGGCCCGATTTGTTCGAGGCACATCCGGGCGCGCGTTACGCTGACCACGCGCGGGGCAACCTCGATCTGCGGCGAGAGCTTGCGGACATTTTTGCAACGCGCACCACGGCGGAGTGGGTGCAATTTGGCCTCCAGGTCAACACGCCCATTGCTCCGGTCCACGACACGAAAACGATCACCCGCGATCCGCACTTTCGGGAGCGCATCGGGTTTTGGAGCCGCGATCGTGTGGGCACTGAGCTCATGCCCTCGCCCGTTCGCCTCGTGAACGAAGAGTTGCCTATACCCGAAGCTGCGGCGGTGGAACCCGGCTGCGATACGGAGAGGGTTTTACAAGAGCTGTTGGATCTGACGCCCGAACGACTTTCGCAACTGCGCGCGCAAGGCGTGTTCGGGGGAACGTTTCCGGGAAACGAACTGCCCGGTTCATCGGGCGGGCGGGAATGATTCGAAACGAGGCTTCAGGCGCGTACCTCGCTGCCTGCCGTTTCACCCGCGCGCGGCTCCACCCGGATACGCACGCGCCCGTGGGCATCTACTTCGACTTGTTTCAGTGCCCGCAGTCGTGTGACCAGTCGCGGCGATCCGGGAGGGCGTACGAAACCTTGTTCTTTGAGAGCCCGTTCCAGAACGTCCAAATTCACCCAACGCCCGGGCTCTCCTTGGGTCAGCCGCTCGATCGTGGCGACGATCTGCTCGGCCGGAGCCGCTTGGCTGGCTCCGTGTGCGGCCGCCTCGGGAGGGCCGGGCGTGGCACCCCCGTGTTTACCTCCGGTTGGCGAGGCTCCGGTGGCCGCGCTCTCCTTGGGCGCGGTTGCGCCGGTGAGCGCGCGCGTGTGAGCGATGCGGCGGAAAGTGACGCCGCGTGCGGCAGCGAGATCGCCAATGGCATCGAAAGCACGGTCGTTCGACACGACTTCGAGCACGTCCCCGGGGCGAGCTTGCCCCAGCCAGTAACCGGCTGCGGTGGCAATCCACAGGTCGCTCCAGTCGCGCACGCCGCGTGCCGGGGCGCTGTGAATCAAGCGGGCACCCAGGCTCGCGAGGCGCCGGGCCAACGTGGGCGGCACCGCTCTCCAGTTACCAACGGCGGTGACCTCGACGTCTTGGCGTTGGGGGTCGATCGCGAGACCGCGCAGCACTTCGAGCAGCGCTGCTTCTGCGGTGGTGTTTTCCACGTCGATGAACACAGCTCGGCGCGGTGTTGGCGCGGGGGAGACCGGCTCGCTCGGCGGCTCGATCACCTGCTTGGCTTTCGTCGTGCGTTTACGGGTGCGATTCACCCGCGGGGCGGCGTCCGCTGCGCTCGCAGTGGTCTTCCCTTTGGCCGTTTTCCTGCGCGCTGTTTTCGCGCGAACTTCCTCGCTCACCTGGTCTTCTATTCACTAGACCGGCTGAGTTGGCAACTCAGGAGCGCGAGCCGGCAGAATCAGGACTGCGTCGCTCGCGTGGTTTGGCTTCCGACTGCATTGGCGCGTGCCAGAATCTCTTGGGAAGTTTCGAGCACTGCGCCCGCAGCGCGCATTTCGTCCAGTGCCTTGCGATCGTCGCCTGGTTGAACGTTGACGCCGCGGGTGGCGTCCGTGACCACGTGCACCTCGAAGCCAGCCTTGACGGCGTCCAGAGCAGTGGCACGCACGCAGTAGTCGGTCGCCAAGCCGGTCACGTAAACCTTGTGGACTCCGCGCTGTCTCAAAACCTCCGCAAGCGGGCGCCCAGCTTCGTCCTGCCCCTCGAAGCCCGAGTACGCGTCCTTTTCCGGTAAGAAGCCTTTCTTGAAGTACGCGCTAACCCAGCGCTGGTCGAGACCCGGATGGAGTTGAGCCCCGAATGAGCCTTGGACACAGTGGGGCGGCCAGGGGCCTCCTTGCTCGCGAAACGAGCAATGATTGGGCGGGTGCCAGTCCTGTGTCGCGACAACGACGGGGAAAAGGGGCGCAAGCTTGTTGATCACCGGAACAACCTGGTCACCTTCGGGAACCGCCAAGCTCCCGCCCGGGCAAAAGTCATTTTGTACATCGACCACGATCAAGGCCGCGTCATCGAAGTGAGCATTGTGGGACGGTCGCTCCGACATGTCGCTGCCCTCCTTTCCGATCTCGAACACCCATTGGCGATAACCACCACTGCCGTTCGTGCAATGGGCAGGGCTGGCAGTCGTGCCTTTTGTTCGCTTTGTAAATTGGGTCATGAGGCGAACCAGTCATGTTCCCCCCGGATTTCGGCCCGTACCCCGAACCGGGGTGATTTACGTCATGACCGAGGCGGCAAAGCACGGCTACCGGCCGGGGGACCCTCGATGGGCTAACTTGGGTCAGGGAGCACCCGAGACCGGACCGCTGCCCGGTGCCCCGCCGCGCCAACGGGGAATCGAGCTCAAGGAGGAAGACTTTGAGTACTCCCCGATCGACGGGCTACCGGAACTGCGGGAGCGTGTCGCTGCGCTGTACAACGCTCGCTACCGGGTGGGGAAGAAAAGCCAGTACACCGCAGCCAACGTGGCCATTAGCCCTGGTGGCCGGGCAGCGCTCACGCGATTGGTTTCCACGCTGGGGCGGACGAATGTCGGGCATTTCTTGCCGGACTACACTGCCTACGAGGAACTTCTCGACTCGTTCGGAACCTTCGTGCCTATTCCCCTCATTCGCCGCCCCGAGGCGGGATACGCCTTTCCGGCAGAAGAATTGCGCAATGAGATTCTCGGGCGCGGTTTATCCACCGTGGTGCTTTCGAATCCCGCCAATCCCACTGGTGCCCTGATCCACGGGGATGAACTTGCCGCCTGGGTAGAGGTCGCTCGCGAACTGCGTTGCACGCTGGTGTTCGACGAGTTTTATAGCCACTACGTGTACCTGGACGGCGCGCGGACCATATCGGCCGCGGCTTATGTGGAGGACGTGGACAGCGACCCGGTGGTGATTTTGGACGGGCTCACGAAGAACTGGCGCTACCCGGGCTATCGGGTGGCGTGGACCGTGGGGCCGCGACCGATCATTGAAGCAGTCACCTCTGCCGGCAGCTTCCTCGAAGGGGGTTGCTCGCGGCCGATGCAGTTGGCGGCTTTGCCCCTGTTGGACCCTGTGATCGCCCAGCGCGAGGCACGCGCCATCTACGAGCACTTTGCGAAAAAGCGCGCGTTTATGCTGGAAGCGCTGAGCGCTCTGGGCATCCGGGTGCACCCGCCCTTGGGAGGCTTCTATTGCTGGGGCGATGTTTCCGCGCTGCCGGCACCCTTGCATTCGGGGATGGGTTTGTTTCGGGCCGGGTTGGAGGGCGGGCTCATTACCGTTCCGGGGGTGTTCTTCGACATTAACCCGGGCCAGCGCCGCCCGGAACGCGAAAGCCGCTTTGAACATTTTGTACGATTCTCGTTTGGCCCTCCGATCGAAGAAATCGAGCGTGGCCTTGCGAGCTTGCAAAAGTTAATTGCAAGCCACCGCGCCGCTCGTGCCGCTGGGTAGCAATAACGCCGAACCTGCATCCTTGCTTGGGGAGCAGGTGCGCGGATGGGCTTTGCCGTGCCGGGGGTGAACCGGTGCCGTAGCACTTGGGCCGCTAGGACACCCCGGGGTTGAGGGTGCTCGACCGACCCAGCGTGCCGGTGGGGTTTCTATTGCCAAATTCGGACGGTGTGTGGTAGCGAGCCCACGGCTTCGGGAGACGAAGCACCAATCGAAGGGAGGGTTACGATGAAGGGAAGAAGGTTGTGGCTGGTGCCAGCAGGGGTCGTGTTGGGCTGCGTGACTTGGGGTACGGCGGCGATGGGTAACACGCTCACGCAGAACTCGTCGTGGACGATCGACCGTGCCGGCACCTCGACGAAGTACCGGGTGACCGCGTACGGGGACTCCATCTATGCCGGTTACTACGGTTCGCTTTCGCGTGTCGCCAAACGTGCCGCACCGTACGTCGATGGGGAGTACCTCGCCAAGCTTTGGAACGCGGATATCGAAGTCATTCGCCGCACGAAGTCGGGGGCCAAGGCCAACGACATTTACAACAACAAGATCGTCGCGGAACGGTCGTATATGCAAACGTCCAACACGCGCGTGGTGACGTTTGAAATGTGCGGCAACGACTTTTTGCAAGCACGCAGCAACTTCAGTGGGCAGACAGGTACCTGCAATTACAGCGTGCTCGACAATGCCTTGGCCGCGTGTACCCAGTACCAAGAACTCGCCATGCAGGCGATCAACCAGTACGCGAACCCCGCCACCAAGCTCAAGATCATCGCCAATCTCTACTACCCCGGCTACAACGCCGACAACACGCTCAGCAATTGCACCGATCCCACCACGGGCCAGCGAATCAATAAGCGAGACAAGTTTTTACCGTATCTGGCTCGAAGCAACTGGCGCGCGTGTGATTTGGCTCGGCGCTACGGGTTTGCATGTGCCGACGTGTTCGCCCAGTACATGGGCGCGGATTACGACTCCAACAACGACGGTCAAATCGATAGCGACGCGCTGCGCTACATTCCCGGCGAAACCGAGACGTCGTACGTGCAGCGCATTACCGTCACGCTCAAGCCCACCATTCGTGACGCCAACACACATTTCGTGAATTCCAGCACGAGCTACGATTACATCCAGTCCGACGACACACATCCAACGTACATCGGCGGTACGATTTATCTCGGGCTCATTGGCGGAACCGGTTCCGGCTCGGGCGCACCCGACTACAGCGACTCCCAAATCGTGAACGGGAAGAACCCAGTTTGGAATCAGTACGGCCACGAACGCATGGGATGGTCTCTCTCCGTGTACAATCCGGGGACGCCGTAAAGTCGGGCAAATTCTGGGTGGTTGGGCGCGGCTGGCGGAGTCGCTGGCCGCGCCTTTTTTTGTACGCGAAAGTTACGTGCTACCTGCCGCCGAACGTTCCCGACTGGTGCAATCGTTCGCTGGCTCCGTTCCGGCGGGCCGCGCGTTGCAATGTCCAGCCAGGGCGACCATGACACCGATGGCTAGTTGCCCTGGCCGGAACGCTGGGGAGTACACTGCGCCCCTCGCAGTATGGAAAGACGGTCCTGGTGCGGGTGGTGGACTTGTGTAGTTTGGGTAGTGGTGTGGATCTCGGCTCACCCTGCAAAGCTGTGGTCGTTGGGTTGCCCGGGAAGCGAGCTCCCGCAAGATCTGGCGGTTCTCACTGCACTGGTCTTCGAGGACTGGAACGGTGTTGCCTGTGTCGCGCCCGACCAGAACCTCGATGCTCGCATTTCGGCACCCGATCTCATCCAACAGCTTCATTACGCTGTGAATCCGCCTCGTGGCCCTGTTGTGACGTTCCTCGGCTTGGCCACAGCCGATGGCCGCCTGTTGGAGCCGGCGGGGCGAGTGAATGGCCTGCCCATCTACCAGCGCAGTGCGGGCTCGGGCTTTCAACTTGTCGTGGAAGGTCGGGCGGGGGCCAGCACGCGGCCTCCGGGGATTACCACGTTCCAGCCCGACCGTAGCGGCACAGACGGCCGTCCCGACCTGCAAATGCTCGCCAGCCGCCCTCTTGGAGATGGCAGCCCGGAAGTTTGCATCGGGGGAGTCCCTGCCGTGGTTCCGCCCGATTTTCGGCCTGAACGATTTGTTTCCGACGCCCTCAACGACCTGGGTTGTAATTTTAGCCTCTCGTCCCTGAATTCGTGCGTCGTCAATGCATACGGAATGGCAAGCTTTGCCGTGCCGGGCAGCCAAATTCAGTTCTGTGCAACCGTGGCGCGAACGCTCGCGTTTCCACCCGGAGACACCGTCGTAACCGTACGCCTCCGGGATACGAGCGGGAACGTGGGATCTGCCCGTCAGGTGCTGGTGCGCATCGGCGAAGTGGTGCCCACGCCGACGGCGCTCCCGCAGACGCCGACGGCTTCGCCCACCCGAGTGCCCGAGACCAAGAGCCCGACGGCGACAGTCGCAGCACCTCCGAGCCCGACGCCGACCGCCACCACACCCCGCGCGCTGACGCCGACGGCAACCCGCACGCTGACGGCAACCGCCTCCCAAACCTCGGCGCCCACGCGCACGCCTAGCGCCACCGGGACAGCGAGTGCATCCACGCGAAGCGCCACAGCTTCCCGAACGCCGACCCGCTCCGCCTCGGCTACATTCACGCCGTCGCGCACAGCGACTTTGCGCCTCGCATCGCAGACGGCCACCGGTACACGCACGCCCACACGCACATTTACGGCCGTTCCGACCACGCTCGCTCCGACGCGTACGCGCACGCGCACGCCGACATCCACCCCGACTTCTGCGAGCTCCGCGGGGCCAATCATTACGTTCATTGGCATTACACGTGCCGATGACACGCTCGTGGATCCGGTCGGCGTAGCAACTGACGGCACTCCCATTTACGAACGCCCCACCGGTGCCGGCTTCAACATTGTCGTGGAGGGGCGCCCCGGGCCCTCGAGCGTTGCGGTGGGTACGGTAACGTTTCGAGAGAACGGGCCTCCGGATTTGCAAGTGCTCGTCTCCCGACCGCTGGGCGATGGCAGTCCTGAAGTATGCGATCGCTTGCCCCCGCGTTCCGGAGGGGTGCCGGCCATCGACCCCCCGGTGTTTGGTGATGCGCCCGAGGTGATTGCGGCAATGAACGATCTGGGTTGCCGCTTCCTGGACGGCGGCGGGCAACCACGCGGGCGTGGGAAAAACGATGCGTGCGTGCTCCAGCCTGACGGTGGCTTCGACTTCGTTCGATCCAACTCCACCGTCCAGTTCTGCGGGTTCATTGACGTAGCCACCCGCTTCCCCGCGGGCGAGGTGCGTGTCACGGTGCGCCTGAGGGACGAAAGCGGACAAACTGGCGAGAGTGCTCGAATCATTCTTCGCATCCAGTCGTGAACCGCCAGTCGAGCCGAAGTGGGCCGCGGCGTTTGGCAAGGCTCGGATGTTCGGGTAGGGTGGCAACTCATGGACGAGTACACTCGCCGCACTCGGACGTGGCTCGACCAAATTTACGCCGGACCTCCTCCGGGCTTCGGCGAGTACGTACCCCACAGTCCGATCCACGGGCTTTCTCTGCGATCCCAGTACATCGGTACCTACGCGCATCTATACGCGGTGCTCTACCACCTGGCTCGGTACGAGTTTTCGAGTGTTCTCGATCTCGGCGCAGGCGAGGGGTTTCTCGGCCGACTCATTCGAGAGATTTTCGCGGTGCCGGTTTTCGGCGCGGACCTGTCGTTGCAGGCGTGCCGGCGAGCACGCTCGCAGTTGCCGGACGTTGTCTGCGCTCACGCCGTCGAGCTTCCGTTCCGGACGGGTTCCGTGGACGCCATCGTTTCCGTCAACACCCTGGAGCACATCGTCGAGATACAACAGGCGGTGAACGAGCTTGCGCGCGTGGCGAGGTCATTGTTGGTCGTTGCCCTGCCGCATGCACGCTCGGGACAAGCGCGCGAACTTCCGACAGAGCCGCACGCCCACGTGAGCCTGCTGACGCGTGCGGAGATGCAAGTCCTGTTCGGGCCGCGCGCCCACATTTACCCGAGCCTGAGCAAAATCGTGCGGCCCTTGTACGCGCTGGTCGCTGAAGATGACATCCGCAACCAGCCGCGATACCGCTGGCTTTCGCGGCAGCCGTGGAGTGTTGTGTACCGCCTTGCCCGTGCCGCGGGAAGTGTTCTTCCCGGTGCCGCTATGCTTCGCTGGCTGTGCCGCGCGGAGTATGTGCTGGCGCGATTGTTTCCCTGGTGGACGTACGAGACCATCGTGGTCGTCGAGCTTGCGGGCGTGCGCCACCGAGTCCGCCGCGTGCCGGCTCGAGAGATCCTGGATGCGCTCTTGCGACCTCCCCGTAGTGGAGATCCGCTGCCGCGCAGTTGAACCGCCCAGCTCCGCAAGGCAACCTCTGCAAACAATGAATGATGCCCGCCGGTTCGATTTGATCCGTAGCTTGCGACTGCCGGACTTCCTCACGCTGGCCAATGGTGCATGCGGCGTGATTGCCTTTTTCCAGGCCATTCATTTTGTCGAGGATAAAGATGTGCGCCATTTGTGGATCGCCTCCATGCTGTTGCCGGTGGCCTTGGTCCTCGACTTTTTCGACGGGCGCGTAGCGCGCTCTCGCCAGGGAAGTTCTTTGCTGGGGCGCGAACTCGACTCGCTCGCCGACTTGCTTTCCTTCGGGGCCGCGCCTGCCGTGATTGCCTATGCCGTGGGGCTTCGCACCGTGCTGGATCAGGTCGTGCTGGTGTATTTCACCTTGGCGGGTTTGGCTCGGTTGGCGCGGTATAACGTGACCGCAGAGGAACTCGCCGGCCGCCAGGGCAAGGTGCGATACTACGAGGGCACGCCGATCCCCACCAGTGTCGTGCCGCTGGGCATTACCGTAGGTGCCTTCGCGACGGATACCGTGGCTCCAGTGCAACTTCTCGGCATGACTCTCCACTGGCCGAGTTTCTTGTTCGCCCTTTCTGGAAGTTTGATGATCAGCAAACGGTTGCGAATTCCCAAGCCGTGAATGCTCCGAGCTGGGGCTTGCGGCCAGGCCTCGGTGGCCTCGATGAATTTGTCCCGCCTCAGAGTTGGCAGGAGCCCGGCCCCTAGAACGCAGTAGATTCCGCTGCGAGACCCGCAATAGGTTCCATCACGACACGTAGATGTGTTGGCTGCGAGGTGGCGGAGGCGATCAACAGGTCGCTCCCGGGCCAGCCGTCACGTTCTCCCTCTGCGGATCTGGAGGGCCAGGAAGCCACAGGAGCGTGTCACCGGGTTGTGGCTCTATGGGATCGTCGGCCGTGCATACCTCGAACGAGCCGTCCGGCTTTCGGACGAATAGCAAAATCGCATTTTTGCCCTGGTGATCCCGGAACGCCTGGAAATCGAACTCTTGGGTCAACTTGGTCGAAAAGATTTTTGGATTGGCCCGAAAAGCCTCACTGAGACGGGCGAAGTCCATGTCCTTGCCAAACAAGATCCGTCCGTGATGCTCCCAGGGAATCACTTCGTGTCGGCCCTGCTTATCCGATGGAAATGCGAGATGGTAAACTTCCTTGCGGCCGAAGTCCTCTCGATAACGCAGGCACACCAGGACGTTGACCTCGTTGTTCGGCGTCACCGCAAGCAAGCGGCCCAGGCCGCCGAAGTCGATCTCCTCACGCGTTCTCTCCGCGAGAGCGTTGCCGTAAATGCAGGGCAAGCCAGCCATGCGGCACTGACGAATGTTGTCCCACTTCGTATCTACGAGGAGTACGGCGCAACCTTCTTGCATGAGTGCCTCCGCCATGGCTCGCGCCCAATCGTGTGCACCAACAAAAAGGATCCCTTGCGGGTTGAACTGCACGAGGCCCAAACTCCGCGCTAGCGGTCGCGCTGCGAACCCGTAAATCGAAACTGTCACAAAAACGAACAAAAGGGTGACTGGCACCAACTCGGCTGCTCGGGGATACCCTAGCGACGCCAAATCCAAGGCGAACACGGATGCCACGGCGGCGGCAACGATGCCCCGTGGCGCCATTGCCGCCAAGAAAATGCGCTCCCGCCACTCCAGTCCCGTGCCAACCGTTGCGGCGAGAACGGAGACCGGCCGAACCAGGAGGATCATGGCCGCGGCGAAAAGGAGCATCTTCTCCACTTGCACCGCGCGCAAATCGTCGAGATCGAGTCGTGCCGCCAAAGTCACGAACAGGACGGAGATCAAAATTATGGTCAACGTTTCTTTAAACTCGACGATGTGTTGTAAAGGAACCCATTTTTGGTTTGCGAGCACCATCCCCATCACGGTCGCGGCGAGCAGTCCTGCGTCGTCGACCACTGCGTTTGCCGCGACGGACGAGGCCACCACCAGCATCAGCGATATCGGATTGTGCAACACATCGGGGGCCCAGAACCGGCGCAGGCAGACCACGAAAATTACAGCCGCAAGGCAGCCGATGGAAACACCCACGAGTATTGTCGCCACGAAGCCTAAGACCGCATCGCTCAACGCGTGGGGAAACTCGCTCGTGCGGATCACCGTAAAGACCATGATCGCGAGGATCGCGCCCAGCGGGTCCACGACGATTCCTTCCCACTTCAGGAGGGATGCCGCCCGCCCGCGCAAGCGCAGATCTCGCAGCAAAGGCCCGATGACCGTGGGGCCAGTCACCACGAGAATCGCACCGAGCAGAATCGCGACCGGCCAAGGAAAACCAAAGAGGTAGCGAGCAGCTACACTCCCCATCGCCCAGGACATCACGACAGCGATGGTTACCAGCCAAAAGAGCGCATAACCGATTTGCTGTTTGCTGAGTTCTCGGAACTGTAAATTCAGCCCGCCTTCGTAAAGGATGATGGCGACGCCGAGAGAAACCAGTGGAAACAGTAATTCTTTCAATAAAAGATCCGGCTCAATGTAACCGAGAACCGGCCCGGCGGTGACGCCCGTAGCTAACAGTACCAAAATGGACGGTAGCCGCAGCCTCCATGCCACCCAATGCGCCGCGATCCCCAAGACGAAGACGGCGGCAATTTGTTCGGTGACGCCAACTGGCAAACCTCTCCTCCCGCCCTTCTATGTACCGGCCCCAGGGCCGGACAGTCTATGCAACTCCACGCCAGCAGGTTAGCAAGCATCTGGTATCGCTAAATACCCTTCGGTGTGAGCAACGACGGGTAGCACTCGATGAGTCGCCGGAGCGCTGGGAGCAGTGAAAGCACGGGCCTAAGGCGCAACACGATATCGCACGACTCCCGCTAACGCTCTCGACACGGAGAGATTGGGACGCGTTTCAGGACACTTTCGCCTACTTGCCTGGCTCCCGGCTCGAGGTGAGCGCCTCTTCCGCTGGGATCGGCCGCGGCTGCGGCCCTGCTACGCGCGTACGCAATAGCGAACCTAGGCGGTATTTTTGCATTCGGTGACGGAGAACGTTGCGCGAGATTCCCAGCAAGCGGGCGGCCCAAACTTGATTTCCGTGCGTGTGTTCCAACGCTACCCGCACGACACCGGCTTCGACTCGCTCGTACAACTGCTCTGGGTTTTCGCGCAGGAGCGCCCGCAACGACTGCAGCAGTCTTTCCTCTGCTGAAACCCTACTCGCTGGATCGGCCGGGCAGGTTGCCGTCACCGTTTCCGGGCCGAGCAAAAGATCATCCGGACCGATCGTGTTGCCCGGAGCATGCAGGCACGCTCGTGCCACGGCATTTTCCAGCTCCCGTACGTTGCCCGGCCAATTGTGGCGCAGCAGTTTCTCCTCGGCTCCCTGACTGAAGCCGCTCAGCCGCCGTCCCACGCGTTCGCTTTCGCGCCGCAAAAACACGCGCGCGAGCAGCAAAAGGTCGTCGCCGCGGTGGCGTAAGGGTGGCACTTCGATGCGAAACACGTGGAGGCGGTAGTAGAGATCGGCGCGAAAGCTTCCTCGGTGCACTCGCTGCTCGAGGTCGGCATTGGTGAGCGCGATCACGCGCACGTCGAAGCTGCGCGGTTGGCTGCCTCCGAGCGGAGTCACTTCTCGACTCTGCAACACGCGCAAGAGTTTTGCCTGGAGGGGGAGGGGCATTTCGCCAATTTCATCGAGCAGCAGCGTGCCGCCGTGTGCCAACGCGAACTTGCCCGGCCGTTCCACGAAAGCCCCGGTAAACGCGCCTTTTTCGTGCCCAAATAGCTCCGCTTCCAGCAGTTCGCTGGGTATGGCCGCACAGTTGAGGGCCACCAGCGGGCCGCTTTTGCGGGCACTGTGTTCATGGATGGTGCGGGCAACGAGCTCTTTCCCCGTGCCACTTTCACCCGTGATCAGCACGGTGGCATCCGTGCCGGCGGCGCGGCCAATGGCCTTGTAGAGTTCGAGCATCACCGCGCTCCGGCCGATCAATTGGCCCACGCCGTAGGAGACCTCGGTGCCAGTGTCCCCACATTGCGCTGGCGGCACGACCTCGCGCAGCAGTCGGCGCAACCGGGGAACGTCCACGGGTTTCGGCAGGAAATCCCGTGCCGCCAGTGCGGTCGACCGGATGACCACATCGGTGCTCGCGTCCGCAGACATCACCAAGACCGGCAGCGCCGGCCAGCGCTGGTGTAACTGCGCCAGCACGTCGAGCCCATCCACATCGAGTAGGCGCACATCGAGCAGGACCGCATCGATTGCCGCTTGCTCGATGACAGCGAGAGCCTCTTCTCCGCCATACGCGGAGCAGATGTCGAACTCCCCCGCGAGCGCTCGCTGAAACGAGTAGTGCACGTTGGGTTCGTCGTCCACAATCAACACGCGTGGCTTCATGCCGGTAACCACACGGTGGCGGTGGTGCCGTGGCCGGGGCGCGAGTCGAGCCACAAACGACCGCTGTGACTTTCGACAATGCGCAAGGAAATGGCCAAGCCCAGTCCGTGACCACCCCGCCGCGTTGTAAAGAAGGGTTCGAAAATGCGCTGCCGGACCTCGGCGCTCATTCCTCGACCGGTGTCGGTAAACTCGACAACCACGCCACCAGTGCGCCGCTGCACAGCTACGCTGAGCGTGCCGCCGCCCGACATGGCCTGCATCGCATTGAGCGCGAGGTTCAAAAACACTTGCTTGAGCTGCGCGCCATCGGCCCAAACGAGCGCCGGTCGCTCACGTGCTCGCCACACGAGGCGTACACCCTCGCGTGCTGCTTGCGCGCGCACCAACATCAGGGTTTCCTCGACGATCTCCGCGACATCTTGACGGCAAAACTGCGGCGGGCGCGGGCGGGCAAAGTCGAGAAATTGATCGACGAGCAGCGACAAGCGCCGGATCTCGGATTCGATGACGTTGAAGTCCGCCAGAGCTTGCGGATCACCGGATGCTTGGGACCGCATGGCGTACAGCAACACCGCCATTGTGTTGAGAGGATTCTTGATTTCGTGAGCAAGCCCAGCCGCGAGGCGGCCGAGGGCCGCAAGTTTGTCGGATTCGCGCAAGTATTCTCCGGCTTCGCGGGCTTCGCGATACAAGCGAGCGTTCTCGATCGCGGCTGCCGAGAGCTGGCCGAGCATCGCCAACACTTCCACTTCTTGCGGGTCGAAGCGCCGAGGTTCGCCACTGTAAACGTTGAGCACGCCGAGGTTACGCTCCCGGCCGCGCAGAGGAATGCACACCAAAGCACACAAGCCTTCACGTACGGCCAGATCGACAGACAGAAACCCCGGTTCTCGGCGCACATCTTCGATCACCAGAGGCATTCCGCTCTGCAACACCTTGCCGGCGATCGTGCCCGTGACGGGAACTGGCCCCCGAGCCAAATATGTCTGGGGAGCGCCGTCGGCAACGGCGAGCTCCAGCATGCCGTCGTGTTCGAGCAAAATGGACACGAGCTTCGCCTCCAGAGCCCGGCGCACTTGTGTTGCCACACGGTCCAGCACTTCGTTGAGTTCCAGGCTCGACGTGAACTCGCGGCTGGCTGCCACCAGCCTCAACAACGTTGTCTTCTCCGCTTGTGCGCGCAGCGCGGCGTGCGCCCAGCGTAACGAAGGCTCGCAGGCACGCACCACGTCCTCGGCACGTTGCGGTGCTAAATGTCTGGTGCTCTCGGGTACGCCGTGCACCTCGATATCTAAAAACTGCTCGCCGGCAGGGATGGGAATGGAAACGGTGGCAACCCCATTGCAGCTTCCCTCCCGGTGGAAGGAGCATTCTTGAGGCGACGCGACCGCATCCACACCGTTGGCGCGGCCTTGTTCCTGGCATTCCTGTGCTGGCAATGCGACCGCCGCCAGACAAGCCCGGGATCCACCACCCACCGCCCACAAACACGCTGCCGTGGCGCCGGCAGCGGTCGCAGCCTTTCGCAAAACTTCCTCGAAGTACGATCGCGGATCCTCTGTCATCGGTCTTCGACGATGCCCCGCAAACCGAATGCCACCCGAAGCTCGTGAGGGTTCCGCACGCGCCTGCCGCGGACTGCCTGCCCTCTTCCTCAGCAGTTGCCCGCGGCTTGGGCACGAGTCCTGTTCCTCATCGGGCAGGTGCGTTCTCCTGGACCACTGCACCGCTCCAGCCAGAGCTTCGTTGCGCCTCCTTTGCGTAGCCCTGCTGTTCGATCGCCGAGAAGCGAACCAGTAAGACCAGCGGTGCCAAAGCCGCCACCGCGCAGCCGAGCAAGAACAGGCCGCCACCGAAGTCTGTTTCTCCGCGGAAAACCAAAGCTGCCAGCACAGCGCCAATGTTTCCGCCTGCCGCCACAATACCGGACACGCTCCCGACCGCCCGGCGGTGCAGAAAGGGCACCACTCCAAAGGTTGCACCGGTGGCGAAATTCACGAAGAGCGCGAACACGGTCAGTGCCGCGATTGCTGCGGAGAGAGTGGTCGCCCGCCCGAATAGTGCGAGTGCGACCCCTTCGATGAACAGCACGACAAACAATAGGAACACCCGGCCATGGAGGCCCCATCGCGAAGCAATCTGATCGGATGCAAATCCGCCCACGGCTCGCGCGAAAATGTTGGCCAAACCCACAATGGCGGCCAATGCTCCCGCTTGCTGCAAGCTCAGCTCGAAGCGGTCGACGAAGTATAGCGGGGCCACGTTGTGCATGGTGAGCTCCACACCAAAACAAACCGCGTACGCTAGGGCCAAAACCCAGGTGCGGATGTCGGCGGCTGCGGAACGCAAAAAACGGATACTCAGGCCGCTGGAGCCAGGGACATGCTCCTTGTTATCGGGCCAGTTTCCGCTCGGGGTGTCCACCGTCCAACGCCAATACATGAAGCTACACAACACCAGCAGCCCAGCCGGAAGCAGCAGCGCAGCGCGCCACGCTTGGCTTTGCGACATGCCGCAGGAGAGCGCCACAGCAAACAGCAAAGGCATGACCACTTGCGCCAACCCGCCCCCCAAGTTTCCCCAACCGGCGGTGAGGGCATTGGCCGTGCCCAGCACCCTTGCCGCGAACATCAAGCTCATATGATATTGCGTGACCACAAACGACGCACCCGCCACGCCAATGGCAAACCGCGCCGCGATGAACGCAGTGGGGCTCGCGGCCAAGGCGGCCGCGACCACAGGCGCCGCACTGAGCAACAGCAGCACTGTATATACCCGGCGCGGACCGAACTGATCGCAGAGAAAGCCCACGAGCACGCGGGCGACAATCGTTACCGCAACGCTGGCGAGCATGGCGTTGCTCACGTCCGCCGCCGAAAGGCCGAGATCCTCGCGAACCACCGGCATTAGGGGTGCCAGCGCGAACCAAGCGAAAAAGGCCACGCAAAAGGACACCCAAGAGAGGTGAAATGCTCGCATCGGGCGGCTGTCCGCGCGGAGCAACTCGATGCGCTCTGCCTTGCCAAAGTGAACGGTCTCCCCGTGTTCCATAGCTCGTGCGAAACCGCAAACAGTGCGCCATCCAGGCTTCCTTCGATGCAGAGCAAACCGACGTATCGCCTCCGGCGGACGGCTGCTGCCTCAGCAACACCAATGATTTGCGGGTGTTGCTGTGGCAGCAGGGTGCGGGGTTCATCCTTCCACGCGCAGTACGCGCGTGCCATGCTGAGCAGTGGCAAGGGCATTGCAGCGGGCATTTCATCGTGCTGCAGTTCGCGACGACTTCCCTTTCAGCCGATGCGGGGCTCACCGCCGTCGAGCAATTTGCCTCCGAACATGCACGGGGTGGGCTTCCTGCGAGTGGTCTCTATCGCCATCCGATACCGTTACGCGCGCCGCAACACGGCGAGCAATACGCGTTCGAGGTAGATCTCGATGCTTGCACAGGCTGCAAAGCGTGTGTGACGGCGTGCCATGCCTTGAACGGCCTGGACGCCGGGGAAACCTGGCGCAACGTGAGTTTGCTGGTGGGCGAAGGCGAGAGCGGGCCGGTGCTGCAGCACGTCACCGCCAGTTGCCATCATTGCGCCGAGCCGGCCTGCCTCCATGGGTGTCCGGCGAATGCGTACGAGAAGGATCCGCTCACGGGCATCGTACGCCACCTGGACGACAATTGCATTGGCTGCCGGTATTGTACGTTCACCTGTCCGTACGGCGCACCGCAATATGTCGGGCGTCTGGGGATCGTACGAAAGTGCGATCTCTGTGCGGATCGGCTGGCGGTCGGCGAATCTCCGGCGTGCGTGCAGGGCTGCCCGAACGGCGCCATTGCTGTGCGGCTCGTCAGCGTGGAGGCCGTGAAGGAGCGTGCCTCCCGCGGCAGGTTTCTCCCTCATGTGCCGCCTCCGCATTTCACGCAGCCCGCATCGGTGTATCGTCGTTCCGGTTGGCCCGAGCGGTGGCGCGTGGCGGACACCGAGCTTCTCCGGCCCGAAGGAGCGCATTGGCCGCTAGCCGTCATGTTGGTCCTAACGCAAATGTCCGTAGGCGCGTTTGTCGTGGGCGAGTTGGTGCAGCACGTTGGCGTTGGCGTCTCGCTGGGGGAAGGAAATCATGCGGCCCTTTCCTTCGGTGTGGCTGCCCTCGCTCTCGGTGCCAGCGTGCTGCACCTTGGTCGTCCGCTGCGCGCTTGGCGCGCCCTACTGGGACTCGGGCACTCGTGGCTGAGTCGCGAAGTCGCGGCGTTTGGCCTGTTCGCGTGCTTCGCTGCCACGGCGGCCGCGATCCAAGCTGGGCTGCTGAGGGGGCTACCGGATGAGGTCGCCATTGTGGCCCGGGCGGGGGCGCTCGTCAGCGGTTGTTTTGGCATCTTCGCGTCCGCAATGCTGTACCGGCGCACTGCGCGTCCGGCGTGGCGTGGGGCGCGGCTGCGCTTTGCCCTGACGGCGGCGCTGCTCGGCAGCGCCAGCACGCTGCTGGGCGTCGTACTGCCCGGAATCTCGCTGACGGAGGCGGCCGGAACAGCGGCGCGGAGTTTGGGATGTGCGATCGTGGCGCTGGCGTTGGCGAAGCTCGCTTTGGAGGCGTGCCTGTTGATATCTGCGTCGCGGGGCCTTGCATCGGCGTCAGCGCTGGGGCGCACGGCGCGTTTGCTGCTCGACGTGCTGTACCAGTGGACGGCGCTGCGCTTCTTGCTCGGCTGGCTGGGCGGGGTTGCGCTTCCGGTGCTTGCGCTCGCCGTTTTCGCTGCGGATTCGTACCTCCCGGCGTATGGGTTGTGGGCTGCCGGGGTACTGCTCCTGGGCGGAGAGATCCTCGAGCGGATATTGTTCTTTCGATCAGCGGTCCCCGCGGCGGCTTCGGAGGGCCATCTATGATGGGATCGTTGCTGCGTACCTGGTGGCCGCCTCGCTCATTGGCGGAGGAGCTCGCGCGTGTGGATGCGGGCGGCGGGCTCGGGCAAGTGCCGGCGCGGCTCCGCCCGCAGGCCCTAGCGCGGGTTGTCTGCGGCTACTGCTCGACCGGCTGCGGATTACTCGCTCATCTGCGCGAGGGCGAGGCCGTGAACGTGTCTCCCGCGCCGGACTACCCCGTAAATCTGGGGAAGGCATGCCCCAAAGGGTGGCAAGCGTTGGCCGTACTCGACGCGCCAGACCGGGCGCTCGTGCCGTTATGGCGGAGCCGCTCCGGTGGCGAGCGCCGGCTATCGTGGCACGAGGCAATCGAGTTGTTTGTTCGCCGCGTGCGCGAGACGATCGAGCGCTACGGGCGCGAATCTGTGGCTTTCCTCGGGACCGGCCAGCTTCCGTCCGAGGAGCTGGCGTTCTTCGGCGCGCTCGCCAAGTTCGGCATGGGCTTGATCCATGGCGACGGCAATACGCGCCAGTGCATGGCCAGTGCCGTCGTTGCCTACAAAGAGTGTTTCGGCTTCGATGCGCCGCCGTACACGTACGCCGACCTGGAAGAAAGCGAGGTCATCGTTTTGGTTGGCGCAAACCTCGCGATCGCGCACCCGATTTTATGGGAGCGCGTGTTGCGCAATCGGCAACTGCGGGCCCTCATTGTGATCGATCCGCGCCGGACCGAGACTGCGGCGGCCGCCACGATGCACGTGCGGCTCGCACCCAAGTCGGACTTGGTGTTGTTCTACGGGCTTGCGCATCTCCTCTTGCGCGAGGGGTGGTACGATCGATCCTTCGTTGCTGCCCACACTGTCGGATTCGAAGCTTTTGCCGCTCACGTGGCCGCTTACCCTCCCGAGCGCGTGGCCGCCGTAACCGGCGTGCCTGCAGAAACCTTGATGGAGCTGGCGCGACAGGTGGGCACGAGCCGGCGGGTCTCGTTCTGGTGGACCATGGGGGTGAACCAAAGCTACGAGGGCACGCGCGTCGCTCAGTCCCTCATTGCGCTCGCTCTGCTGACCGGAAACATCGGTCGCCCCGGTACGGGGCCCAACTCCGTCACGGGACAATGCAATGCGATGGGGTCGCGATTGTTTGCCAACACGTCGTGTTTGCTCGGTGGCCGCAATTTCAGCGATCCTGTCCATCGCCGCCAAGTCGCGTCGGTTTTGGGCATCGATGAGGGGCAAATCCCGGTCACCAGCGGCTTTGCCTACCCGGAGATCGTCGAAGGCATTGCCAGCGGGAAGATTCGTGCTCTGTGGGTCGTGGGCACCAATCCGTTGCACTCCTGGATCAATCGGCGCGACCTCGAGGATCTCGTCAGCCGCCTCGACTTCTTGGTGGTGCAAGACATGTACGCCTCCACCGAGACAGCCCGTCGTGCCGACCTTTTCTTGCCTGCCGCGGCGTGGGGAGAAAAATGGGGAACGTTCATCAATTCGGAGCGGCGCATTGGTTTGATCCGGCCGGTGCGCCGGCCTCCAGGCGAAGCCCAACCGGATTTTGCCATTTTCCAGCAAGTCGCCGAGGCCTGGGGCGTGGGACCGATGTTTCGCCGCTGGCGCACGCCGCAGGATGTATTTGCCATCTTACGCGAACTCAGCCGCGGGCAGCCATGCGATTTCACCGGGATCCCCGACTACGACGCCATCGAACGTGCGGGTGGGATCCAGTGGCCGTGGCCGGAAGAAACGGCTGGCCGCCAGCCGGAGGTACATCGGCGTTTGTTCACCGACGGCAAATTTTTCCACGCGGACGGCAAAGCGCGTTTTGTCTTCGGCCAGCCGAGTCCTCTTCCCGAACCGGCAGACGAGGAATTTCCCCTGCTGCTTTTGACGGGTCGCGGCACGGCCGCCCAGTGGCACACGCAGACGCGCACGAGCAAGGCGGCCGTGTTGCGGCGGCTCTATCCGCCCGCGGGCTACGTGGAAATTCATCCGGCAGACGCGCAGCGTTACGGGCTGACGCCCGGGTGCGAAGTGGTGGTGGAATCTCGCCGCGCCAAAGTGCGGGTGCGCGCGTGCATCACACCCACGATCGCCCCCGGGCAAGTGTTCATGCCCATGCATTATCCGGAAACCAACCTCCTCACAGCGGCGGTTTTCGATCCCCACTCGCGCCAGCCCTCGTACAAGGCTTGCGCTGTGCGCGTGCGGCCCGCGTTTCGGTGGGAGGAAGAATGACCGGGCGGCGCACCCTGATCGTTGTCGGTCACGGAATGGTTGCGCATCGCTTCTGCGAAGCCCTGGGCCAGCGCGACCGGGGCCGAACTTGGCGCGTCCTCGTCTTCGGCGAGGAACCCCGTGCGGCGTACGATCGGGTGGGACTCACGCAGTTCTTTGCGCACCGCGACGCCACACGCTTGGGCTTGGCCTCACCCGAACTCTACCGGGAGTGGGGCATGGAACTCAAAGTCGGAGTACGAGTGGTTTGCCTGGACCGCAATCGGCAAGAGATCGAAACCGACGAGGGTGACCGTTTGTTCTGGGATCATCTCGTATTGGCGACCGGGTCTTTCCCGTTCGTTCCCTCGATCCCCGGGACAGAGCTCACCGGGGTTTTCCTTTACCGGACGATCGATGACTTGGAGCGCATTCTCGCATACGGCGACCGCTGCCGCACCGCAGTGGTCATTGGCGGAGGGCTTCTCGGCCTGGAAGCAGCCAAGGCCGTTTATGACCTCGGCTTGAAGACGCACGTCGTCGAGGCGGCACCGCGGCTGATGCCGCGCCAACTCGACGAAGCTGGTGCTCGCTTGCTGCGAGAAAAGGTGGAGGCGCTCGGGGTGCAGGTTCATGTGGGCAAGAGCACGCAAGCGATCGTCGGAACCCGCCACGTGGAGGGAGTGCAATTTGCCGACGGCACCGTCCTAGCCGCAGACATGGTGTTGTTTTCCTGCGGGATCCGGCCGCGCGATGAACTGGCGCGCCAGGCGGGTCTGGCCGTGGGCCCGCAAGGCGGCGTTGTGGTGGACAACTTTCTTCGCACTTCGGACCCGCGCGTGTTTGCCATTGGCGAGGTGGCCCTGCACGAGGGGAAAATTTACGGCCTCGTCGCTCCCGGATACGAAATGGCCGAGGTGCTGGCGGCCAACTTGTGTGGGGAGCAAAGGGAGTTCCGGGGCAGCGACTTGTCCGCCAAGCTGAAGTTGCTCGGCGTCGAAGTGGCCAGTTTCGGCTGCACCGACGCCAGTGGTGCAGAGGTGCGCATCGCCGTATACGAAGATCCTTTTGCCGGCGTCTACCGCAAGCTCTTCTTCGACCGCAGCGGCAAGCGCTTGCTGGGCGGAATCTTGGTGGGCGATGCTAGCGACTATGCGACGCTGGTTGCCTTGTGCCGGTCGGGCGCGGAGCTGCCGCAAGCTGCCGGGGCCCTGGTGCAAGGGCAACACGGTTCATTGGGGGCGCGACCTGCCCGCGTTGGTGCTGCCGGGCTCGCCGATGGTGACACCGTGTGCTCCTGCCACAACGTGAGCAAAGGCCGGCTCTGCACAGCCATTCGCGAAGGTGGCGTGCAAGGCGTAGACGAACTCAAGAAGCGCACGCGTGCGGGCACAGGTTGCGGAGGCTGCACGCCCTTGCTGCAACAAATTTTGGAGGCGGAGCTGGCCGCGGCGGGCCGGCGCGTGCGCAAGCAACTGTGCGAGCACTTTCCGTATTCTCGCCAGGAACTGCTGCACATCGTCAAGATCAAAGGCTATCGCCGCTTCGAGGAGATCCTCAAAAGCCACGGGCAAGGCAGCGGGTGCGAGGTGTGCAAGCCGGCCATTGCTTCGATCCTGGCGAGCTTGTGGAACGACCATATTCTCGACCATGCGACCATTCAGGACACGAACGACCGTTTTCTCGCCAACCTCCAGCGTGGCGGGCTCTATTCGGTGGTGCCTCGCATCCCGGGCGGGGAGATCACTCCGGAAAAGCTGATTGTCCTCGGACAAGTGGCGCAAAAATACGGCTTGTACACGAAGATCACGGGCGGGCAGCGGATTGACTTGTTTGGCGCGGAATTGCGGCAGTTGCCAGACATTTGGGAGGAGCTCGTCAACGCAGGCTTCGAATCGGGCCACGCCTACGGCAAAGCGATGCGGACGGTGAAGAGCTGCGTTGGTTCCACGTGGTGCCGTTTCGGAGTGCGCGACTCGGTGGGCTTCGCCATTCGGGTGGAGATGCGCTATCGCGGCATTCGGGCACCGCACAAGCTCAAGGCTGCCGTGTCGGGTTGCATCCGCGAGTGCGCCGAGGCGCAAGGAAAAGATTTCGGGCTGATCGCGACCGAGAAGGGCTGGAACCTTTACGTGTGTGGCAACGGCGGCGCCAAGCCACGGCACGCCGACTTGCTGGCTGCGGACATCGACGAGGAAACCGCCATCCGGTACGTGGATCGCTTCCTGATGTATTACATCCACACGGCGGATCCGCTGACGCGCACCAGTGTGTGGCTGGAGAAACTCGAAGGCGGAATCGAGCAAGTCCGCGACGTGGTGGTGCACGATCGCCTCGGAATCGCGGCCGATCTCGAGGAGCAAATGCAGCGGCTAGTGGAGAGTTATCGGTGCGAATGGACGGAAGTCGTGCGCAACCCGGAACGCAGGCGCTGGTTTCGTCAGTTCGTGAACACCGAGGCCGCCCAGCCCGAGATTGGGCGCATCGAAGAACGAGGGCAAAAGCGGCCGGTAGACTGGCCCCGGGATGCATCGCTACCGACGCCCGAAGAGACTTACCTCTCGAGTGGGCAAAGTCTGGCCCACGTACTGCACAACGGAAGCCGGCGCTGGGTTCGGGTAGGCCGCGTGGACGATTTCCCTCCCGATGGCGCCAGTGTGGTCCTGTATGGGCGCACGCAAATTGCCGTCTATCGCTTCGCGACACGCAACGAGTGGTACGCGACGCAGAATGTGTGCCCCCATAAACGCGCTTTGGTGTTGGCCCGGGGGCTGCTTGGCGACCATGGTGGAACACCCACCATTGCTTGCCCATTGCACAAAAAGCTGTTCGCCCTGACCACCGGGCGGTGCCTCTCGGACGACACACTGGCCGTTGCCACCTTTCCGGTCGAAGTCCGCGAGGGCAGTGTGTGGCTGCTGCTGCCACCTGAGGAGCTGCTCGACGAGGCACTGGCCACCGATCGTGTGGCGCTCGGCCGCACCAGCGTGGCTGCGTGAAGCGGTCGTGCCCGGTAAAGTATAGACTGAAGACTTTGTAGGCGAAGGGCTCGTCGAGGGCGGTGGGCGCCTGCGCGTGCCGGTTAGTTGCCTTCTCCCGACTCGAACGGACCAGTGGTGTCGGGAGAGTCGGTCAAGTCCAAGTCCGCGTGGTAGTCGCTCCATGATTCCATCGAGACGACGACGTACTGGTCTCGTCCGACCCGCACTGGAGCTGTAGAGCACGGGCACTTCCGGTGTGGCTCGATTTCTTCCTCGCCCAAAATCAATGCCCACGGGGCCACATACACCGCCCCGCGCTTTGCATTGCGCAAGAGTTTCCAATTCGGCGGTGGGTTGCTGCCCCTGCGGACGAAACGGACAGCCTCGAACGGGAGTGCCGGGTAGTTTTCGTCGCCCGGGGGGTGCGAAAACACATGGTACCCGCAGGCCTGGCAGCGTTCCGACTCGTGCTCGATGGGAATGTCCCAAAAACACAATTCCGGAGGGGCTGGCGACCAACTAGAAGCCGCGGATTGGGCACTTTGAAGCCGTTCGAGGATCTCGTCCGGGGCTGCTTGGTACTCCTCCTCCAACCACGCGAGGGCTGTTCGGGCAACAGCGGACCGGTTCGGAAAAGCGCGGATTCGGCGGTGCAAGCTCTCGTCCAACCACACGCTCAAGCGGTAGCGAGCCCCCTTTTGTCGCCGGTAGCGCAACCAGAAGGCCTCATGGATCTTTAAAAATTCTGATAGGGCGAACCGCAGCAACACAGTCGGCGAAACACCAAGACTCGCTGCCAGTTGTCGCAGCAGGTCCTTCGAACCACTGTCGAAATAAAACACCATCGGTGCTTTCACCCCGAGCCCTCCTTTGCCGTGCTTGTACCGGGTGGGCTCGACTCTCGCAAGCAGCGAAACGCCAGCCGCCCATCGAAGGCAACGTTGCCAGTGCCCGTGCACGTTTACGTTCACGCTGGGAGGGTGCTAGGGACGCTTTGCGCCGGAGCACGTCGAGCCGCTGGAGCTCCCCCGAAAGACCGGAGCGACGGACCTCGAATGTCTCGGGTAGGGAGAGTATGTCCCTGGGGAAGCGGTCCATTCCATGGGACTCGACCGGTCAGGCCTACCCGGCGTGGCTTCCTCCGGCAGCGAAAAAGCCGGCGTCCACCATGGCTGTGGATGCCCCTTTCCGAGACTCCGATCGCTGTTGGGAGCGCAGGCGAGTCCGGAACACGGCGCTTTGGCGGCTGGCTGCGGGGCGGTGTCACCCCGCACCGAGGGATCAGCCGAGACGGGAGCGAGCCTCGCAACCAGGATGGTGTAACCTCCGTCGCGACTCCTCGTTGCCCGCCGCGCGCGCTGTCGAGAGACCGCGGCCAGCACGGCAACCGCGCACCGGGAACCAAATGGGCGCGCTCGGACGTGGCCATTGCTGCGCGCCACGTCGAGGACAACAACCGGCGACCGCGAGTGGCCAGAAACTCAACGGCGGACCTGTAGGGACGGCCGGGTTACGCCACGGTAACGGATTTCGCCAGCGAGCGGGGTTTGTCCACGTTGCGTTTCAACGCGGTCGCGGTGAAGTACGCGAGCAACTGCGCTCCAACCAAAGGTAGTAGCGGTGCTGTGATGGGATGCGAGGATCGAAACGCTACCACCTCGTCGAACAGGCCGGGTGAATCGTCAAAGCCCAAGGCCAACACAAACCCGCCGCGCGCCCGAATTTCCTCGACGCTGGACACAGTGAGCGTATAGAGTTCGCCGCTATCCCGCGGCGGCACGAAAACGAGGGTATACAAGTTTTCATCCACCAGGGACAGCGTGCCATGCTTGAGGAAGCCGGCGGCCATGCCTTCGGCGTGCAGGTAAGTGACTTCTTTCATTTTCAGGGCAGCTTCGAGGGCGATCGGGTAATAGATGCCGCGGCCCAGGAAGAGCCAGTTGTGCATATGAGCATGGCGGTACGCTTGGGCGCGGATGATTCCCGAGCGTTCGTTGAGAAGCTCCTCGATTTCTGCCGGCAAGCGCTGCAATGCCGCGTAAGCGTCCGCCCGGGTGCTGGGGCGCAGTTTCCCGCGTACCTTTCCCAGCTCGATCGCCAAACGGGTCAACACCACCATTTGCGCCAACGCCGCCTTCGTGCTCACCACGCAGACCTCGGGCCCCGATCCTTGCAAGATCACGTGATCTACCATGCGGGCGATCGAAGAGCCCACCACGTTCACGATCGCAGCCGTCTTTGCGCCGCGCTCCTTGGCGTGGCGCAGACTCATCAACGTGTCGTACGTCTCACCCGATTGCGAAATGGCCAGCACCACCGTATCGGCATCGCTCTTATCCAAGTAGCGGAACTCGTCGGAACTCACCGGGATGACGTCCACGTCGGCCCACTCTGCGAAGAGGTACTGGCCATACAGAGCGACGTAGTACGTCGTACCGACACCGATGAGATAAATCCGGCGGGCCTGCGCCATGGCAGCGACCAGCGGCTGGATGGCGGCCTCGTCAATGCTCGAGGCGCTCCGTACAGCCAGGGGCTGCTCGTGAATTTCCTTGAGCATAAAGTGAGGGTACCCGCCCTTGCGAGAAAGCTCTGGATCCCAAGGAATGACGGTGACGGGTTTTTCCACCACTTCGCCGTCGCGGACCCGTTTGATGGCGTAACTGTCCTTCGACACGATGCCGTACTCACCGTCGTCCAGAATGACGGTGTTCTTGGTGTACTCGATAAAGGCGTTGAAGTCCGAGCCCACGTAATTGGCATCGCTGCCGATTCCCAGGATGAGGGGGCTCTCGTGCCGAGCGCAGTAAATCCGCTCCGGGTCGTGAAGGGAAATCATCGCCAGTGCGTAGCTCCCCTCCAGTTCCCGCAACGTGGCTACCCAAGCGGCTTCGACGTCTCCGCTGCGGCGATAGTGGTCTTCGACCAAGTGGGCGATGGTCTCGGTGTCGGTTTCGGAGCGAAAGCGGTGTCCCGCGCGTTCCAGGCGATCTCGTAAAGTGCGGTAATTGGCAATGATGCCGTTGTGGACCACAGCGAACGCCCCGTCGCAGCTCAAGTGCGGGTGCGCGTTCTCGCGGGTGACTTTGCCGTGAGTCGCCCAACGGGTGTGTGCAATGCCGACGCGTGCGGCGAGGTTGCGCAAGTTGGCGCGGTTGTCCACCTCGTCCACCGTGCCCACATCCTTGCGCACCTCGATGTGACGGTTCTCCACGAACGCCACACCGCAGGAATCGTACCCGCGGTATTCGAGTTGGTGCACGCCTTCGTACAAGCGGTCATGGATGGGATGGAAACTGGCCACTCCACTGATACCACACATTGTACTACTCCGGGCGCGGTACGGTTGTGTGATGCGGAATGACGGCACCCGCCTCCACGATCGTGCCGGCAGCCAGCGTGTTGCCCGCCCCAATCTTGGCTGCGTCGCCCACGAAGGCCCCGAGCTTTTTCAGCCCGGAATCTACCGACACCCCGCGAATGTCCACCACCACCGGCTGCCGATCCATGGTCTCGTTTACGGTCATTGTGCCCGAGCCAACGTCCACGTGTTCGCCCACGACGCTGTCGCCAATGAACGACAATCGCCCAATACGGGCACGACCGAACACGACGCAGTTTTTGAGTTCCACTCCGTAGCCCACGGTCGAACCTGGACCCAGAGAGGAGTAGCTGCGCACGAGCACATTGTTGCCCACGTAACAGTCTCGCCCGATGTAACAGGGGCCGGCCAGCACGGCGCCTGCCCGGATCGTCGAACCGGCCTCGATGCGAACCGGGCCCGAGATCGTCACATTGTTGTCGAGTTTGGCTTCGCGGGAAATGCGAGCTTCTTCCCACGTATCCATCACCATTCGATTCGCGGCCAACACGTCCCAGGGGTATTCCACATCGATCCAGCCCTCTTCCCAAATGGAGGCGTGGACGCCCACGCTGGAGGTGAGCCGGTCGAAGACCCGCTCCATGTCGGAGCCCGATTCTTCCACCCATGCGAACAACTCGGTGGGGAGAACAAAGAATCCCGAGAGCACGTAGTTCCCCAATCCGGGAGTGCGTGGTTTTTCCACGATCTTGGTAATGCGCGTGCCGCTGAGATACACGTTGCCGTAGCGAGCGGTGGGTGGACCCGGCAAGCACACACCGGCAATGGGACTCTTGAACGTGTTGAACGATTGCAGCAGTTGCAAAAACGGGTTGGCCGAGGTCACCACGTCGCCGTAGACGAGCACGAAGTACTCGCCCGGCATGAACTTGCTGCGCGCTTGCAGGATCGCATCGGCAATGCCCCGGGCCCGTTCCTGGCGGACGTAGCTCAGGTTCAGGCCCAGTTCCGCACCGTCGCCGAAGGTCTCCTCGACTAGGTTCCCGTGCTGGCCGAGCACTATGGTTACGTCGGAAATGCCGGCTTCGCGCAAGTGTTGCAGGGTGCGGCGCAGCAGCGAACCTCCGGCGACTACCGTCATTGCTTTCGGGCGCGTGGCGGAAAACGGCACCAACGTGCGCCCGGCACCACCCGTTAAAACCAAGGCTTTCATAAACGACTTCGCGCCCTCGTTGTTCCTCCGCCGCCGGCGGCCCCTTCACCATAGTCCGAAGCGATCCCTTTTCTCAAGCGCTTCGGTGCTGCGACGATGCGGCCACGAGCCAGGGCCGACTCGCGCTGGTCCGCGTCCGTGTCCCGGCCATTCGCGGGCCTCCGGCTCGGCCGCCAGCAATGCCGGTGGCCGGTGCTTGACCACCGCCAGCACTTGCGGCAAGCTATGAGCATGGCGTTCAGGGGCAAGGGTTCATGGTTTGTGCTGTGCGTTGTCGGATTCGGGCTCCTTCCGATTCGGGGTGCGCTCGCCTGGGAAGATGTACGCATCCGTAAAAACCCCGTCTTTCCGAACGAGTACATCATCGAGAGGAATGGGCAGCGGCAAGGTACGATTCGCCCGAATCCCGTCTTTCGCGACGAGTGGGACGTGTACGACCAAAGCGGGCAGCGCAAAGCCACGGTTCGGCGGAACCCGGTTTTCCGGGATGAGCTGGACGTCTACTCGCCATCGGGAACGCGCGAAAAAACCATCCGCGAGAACCCGGTCTTCCAAGGGGAGTTTGACGTGTACGATCGCACTGGCCAGCGCACCGGACGAGTCCGGCCTGACCCGGTTTTTCGCGACGAGTGGAAATTCGAGCGCTTCGGGCGGTAAGTCCGTTCGCAAGCCCCCGGCCCGAGTGACCATCCGGCCCGAGCGGGCTCCCACAGCAGGAAGCACGGCCGCACCGTAAGTGCGCGTTGGCTTGCGGTAGGACGCAAATGCCTCGCGTTGCGCCTGCCGTGTTCTTGTCCACAGATACCGTCAGGCTTGACTGTTATATGCCGGCTGTGCCAGGGTGGAGGCTAACGAACCACGAATTCCCACCAGAGGGTGCATATGGTCACGTCGTTGTTTTCCGCTGTGATTGTTGTGGCCTCGTTGGCGCTTACCCTGTACCTCGCCACGCTGTTGTTCTCGGCGGCTGCAGAACCTTTGGAGCAGCTTTGGGAGTACCGCCGCTTCGAGCAGCATCGCCAGCGGGCGAGTCAGTCGGATGCATGGATCGAGGCAGGGGCGTACGATCTCGCTTTGCAATCGTTGCGGGGCGGCTTTTACCTGGCACCGGTGCGGCAGCGACGCTTGGCCGGGCAGTTAGTCAACCACCACGCAGCATTGCTGGCGAGGATTATCGCGCTCACAAATGAGCTTTGTGGGGCTACGGTGCGTCTGTTTTCGTTGGCGCGTGCGGATCGTTTGCTTGCGGACCGAGCAGAATTGCAGCGGCGTTTTTTGCGTGCGTGCGAACTGGGTAGCCCCGCTCAGCAGGGGGATTTGCTCCGACAGCTGGACCGCAACGCGAGTGAACTTCGCCAGGCGCTCGATCAGTTGTTTGCGGAAGTGCAAACACTGATTCGTACGCGCTCGCCCATGGCGGCACAAATGCGCGGGCACTGATCCGGTTCGGCGGCTTGCGCCTGCTGTGGGAAACGGTTCTTGGGCTGCCCGGTCACCCGGTGCCGCTCCGCTTCCGGTGTACTCGTTTGCGCCCGCACAGCCGCACGGGCTAGGAAAGCCAGTCATGGAGTGGTCGCTTCAAAAAGAGTGGGACGTGGCGGTCGAAGCTGCCCGGGCTGCTGGCGATGTGGTCCGACATTACTACCGGCGCAAGGTTACCGTTCGGTACAAGGAGGGTGGGAAGCACAACCCAGTATCGGAAGCCGATTTGGAAGCCAATCGTGTGATCGAAAGCCACCTGCGGGGCCAGTTCCCCGACGATGGTTGGCTTTCCGAAGAAACGCGCGACTCGCGGGAGCGCTTGCAGAAGCAGCGGGTGTGGATCGTGGATCCCCTGGACGGCTCGCGCGAGTTTCTGGAGCACATCCCCGAATTTGTCGTCTGCATTGCCCTGGCCATCGATGGCCACGCAGCACTCGGGGTGGAATTCAACCCGGTTCGCGATGAGCTGTTCGTGGGAGCTCCGGGACGTGGAGCATTTTTGGGGGCCGAACGGATCGGTGTGTCAGCGGTTGCCGAGCTTCGAGAGGCTCGTTTCTTGGCGAGCCGCAGTGAAGACCGCCGCGGGGAATGGGACGAATTCAAGAGCGAGATTCGGGTCGAACTAACCGGCAGCGTCGCGTACAAGCTCGCGCTGATCGCGGCTGGTCGGGCAGATGCCACCTTTAGTCTTACGCCAAAAAACGAGTGGGATATCTGCGCTGGTGCCGCGCTGATCGAAGCTGCCGGCGGCCGCATCACCGATCGCTACGGTGCACCCCTGCGGTTCAACCAAAAAGTCACGCGCCTGCCCGGTATCGTTGCTACCAACGGAATCCTCCATGAGCCCGTACTGGCACTTCTGGGCCGCCACGGGAAACTGGAATCTCCACCCAGCCGTTGAGACCAAGAGAAAAGGCCCGCCCCCGGCATGTCCGGAACCACTGCGGCGTGAATCGCAAGCCGTCCAGCCACTTCCGGATGGAGTAGACTCCGCGCAGGGCGTTGCGGCGCGGCCTTAACCGCCGCCGCGGCTCTCACCGCGGCCGAGCGCTCCTGCAATCAAGTGAGCGACGCGCAACGGTTCCGGAAGTCGGCCCCAGATTGCAGTGCGCTGAATCATCGAACGAGCTTCCTCCAGTGATAAACCGCACCGCTGGACGTAGACTCCGGCCACCGGCTCCATGGGTCCGAGCCGTTCGAGCAAACGCCATTTTGCTGCTCCGCCTGGGATCTTCTCGCACAGTGCTTGACGCAGTTTTTCCCAGTTTGGTTGTCTCCGCGCCACCACCAACACGGGGCGTCGCAGTTCTGCGCTCAGTGCGGGAACGTCCACGACATTGAAACCACCAAAGGTGACTCCTTGGAGGAAGACGACTTGAACATGCTCGTAAAACCGCGAGCGGCGCACGAGACGTGCGAACACTGCTGTGGCGTCCTCGCCGTCGCGTTCTACCGTACCGAGTAACACGCCATCGAACCGGGTCGAGGCGAACACGGCCCCGACCACGGGAACCCGCCCACGGTGGCGTCGCGGGAACGGGGCGTCGTCGAACCCTACGGTGTTGGAGAGGCGCCGCACGAAACCTCTTCCATCGTTCCGGCGTTTCCGTGCCGAACCCGCGCTTGGGTTGCACTCGCCTGCCGGGCAGCCGCAGTGCCGCAGTTCAAACCGGGGTTCGCGCGGTTACGATCCAGGCTGTTCCCGGCATGCGCACGCCTCCCTCGCGCTCGTACGGCCGGAGCGCAGCGAGTACACTCTCGGCCACGCGCGCTCTCGTGCTGGAATCCACGCTGCGGAGTACTTTCCCGGTCGGCCCCATTTGCAGCAAAAACTCCACGACCTTCTCCACTGGCTCGCCGGCGCCGATGGTAAGCTCTCGGTGGATGGAGTGGAGTTCCACGCGTTCGTAGCCTGCTTCCGTGAGGATCCTTCGCACCTTGTCCGGGTTGGCGAAGGCGAACGGTCCCGGCGCATCCGGATCCGGCATGTCCACTGGCTGCGGCAGGCACTGCAAAGCGGCCATCAGGGGCACGGCCATCCACGGATTTTCGGTCACGCCTTGCCAGCACACGAAGGCCAGGCGCGCTCCCGGGCGCGAACCTTGGATGAAGTTGCGAAACGCAGCCACGGGATCGGAAAAAAACATCACGCCAAAGCGCGAGAATACCACGTGAAATTTCCCCTTTGGCAGCGGGTACACCTGCGCATCCCCGCGCACGAAGGTGACGTTCTCCACGGCTTCGGCTTCGGCCCGCTCCTTGGCGTACTGCAGCATCGGAGTGGAGATGTCGATGCCCAACACATGCCCGCCTGGGCTGACCCGTGCGGCCAGTTCGATCGTAGTATCGCCGCAGCCGCAACCAACGTCGAGTACTTGCTCGCCCGCACCGATTCGCGCCAGTTCCATCGCCTCGCGGCCCAGCGGGCGGATCTGCTCGTCCAAAAGCCTTCGGTAACGTACCCACTTCTCGCCCGCTTCGGCGTTCCAGTATTGTTCCTGCTCCGTGTTCGCGACACTCATCGCATTCCCTCCCTGAGCGACTGGCGGTTACCCGGCCTCAGTTAGCGGCACGGGCGTGGCGGCGAAACTCCTCGGCACAGGCGTCTTCCGGGTCGAGTTGCACCGTAATGTGCGCGATCCCAAAGCGATCGCGGAGCGATGCTTGCGTTTGCTCGATGAGGGTGCGGTGCACCACGTCCGGCCGGACCACCAAGTGGGCCGTGAGTTCGTACATGCCCGAGGTCATCGTCCACACATGCAAGTCATGCACGTCCACCACGCCCGGAAGGCTCCGCAGGGTCCGATCCACCTCCGCGAGCGAGATTTCCCGCGGTGTACCCATCATGAGGATGTCCAGCGATTCACTCACGATCCCCCACGAGCTGTACAAAATGAGGCCGCCGATCGTGAAGCTCGCTGTGGGATCCGCCCACGCCCATCCGTAATGCCACAAGGCTACACCGGCGATCAATGCGCTGACCGAGCCCAACGCGTCACCCATAACGTGCACCAGCGCCGCACGCACATTGAGGCTTTCTCCCGAGGCCCGGCGCAATATCCACAACACCACACCATTGACGCCCAAGCCCAATGAGGCCACCGCCACCATGCCTTCGGCAGCCACGCGAGGTGGGTTCCAAAACCGGTGGTAGGCTTCGTGCCAAATGAGCCCAACCACAAGCCACATCGCCAGGCCATTGACGAAAGCGGCAACGATTTCGAGGCGGTGATAGCCAAAGGTTTTCGTTTCCGTCGGCGGGCGGGCAGCAAGCCACGCGGCCAGCAATGCGATGCTCAGCGCCACCACGTCGGAAAGCATGTGGCCGGCGTCGGATAAAAGGGCCAAGCTATTCGTCCACCAACCGGCCAGGGCCTCGATGGCGCAGAAGCTGGCGGTGAGGACGAGAGCCCAGAGGAGGCCCGTCGATGTCGGTGAGCGAGGTGTGTCTTTGGCGGTCCCTGGAGTTGCCACCGCTTTCCAGCAAAGGGCTTTTACTGGTTGTCTTCGCGCAACTGGCGCTTCCAATCGAGGACGCGAGCTTTTGCGGCCCATGCCTCGGCTTCGGCGATCCTGCCGGCACGCTGATAAATGCGCGAGAGGTTCGTGTAGGCCAGTTCTTCTTGCGGGGCGAGTTCGACCGCTTTATGTGCTGCGGCGATAGCTTCGTCCCATTGCCCGCGATCGGCTAGGGCCATGGAAAGCCCCTCCCATGCATCGGCAAAACTCGGATCGAGCTCGATCGCAGCGCGGTAACAAGCAATGGCCTGATCCAAGTCGCCGGCTGCAACGCAGTCCACAGCGCGGTCGTAAAGTTCTTCGGCAGTTGGCATGGCTCGAACATTCCCTCGTGCGAAGCAGCGTCATCGTACCTGAGGGAGGTTGCCTGCTCAACCGCACGGGGCGCCATTGCCGAGTACGCCCCGAAAGTGGCCGGAACCAGTTTCGCGCGAACGCCGGTAGTGTGTTCCGCAAAGGTTCTGGGCGTACGATCTCCGAACTCCAAGATCCGTTCGTTGTTGCTGGCTCGGGAGAGTGCTACCTGAACGGCCTTGGGCGCTCTGCTCGCTCGTAGCAGAGCGCGTTCTGCTTTGATGGACCGCGACCACAACGATTTCGAACAAGCTTTGCAGTGTGCCGCCTCGCTTGCCCGAACCGACGAAGCACGGTCGGTCGTGCGCATTCAGGGGTTGCGCGGGGGAGCGCGGAGTTTTTTTCTGCGCCAGCTCGCGTGCTTGCAGAGCCAGCCCATTTTGGTGGTGACGGAGACCCCGGCCGCTGCGGAGGCGCTGTATGACGAGTTGTCGTGGTGGCTCGGCGAGGCTGAAACGAAAACACCTCTCGAGCGGCGCGTGCATGTGTTTCCGGCTTACGATGTGCCTCCGCTCGAAGAACTGTCTCCCACGCCCGAGGTCGTCGCCCAGCGGGTCCATGCCTTGTATCAACTCCTCCACGGGCGAGCGCCCGTGCTCATTGCCCCGGTGGAAGCGCTGCTGCAGAAAGTACCTCCACGAGAGCGTATGCGAGAGCGCTGGAAATACCTCGTTGCGCGAGACGAGGTGGACCGTGACGCTCTGGCCCGCGATCTCGTGCGCTGGGGGTACCGGCGGGTGGAGCTCGTGGAAGATCGCGGTGACCTGGCGCTGCGGGGAGCGGTCGTGGACGTATACCCGCCGGCGTACGCCCTTCCGATACGGATCTACCTCGATGGCGACTCGATCCAGGAGCTCCACCAGTTCGATCCGGTGACCCAACGCTCTCTCGGCCCGCTGGACGAGCTTTTGCTGCTGCCGATGCGAGAGTTCGACCATGACGCGGTGTTCGACCCGGCGGTAATCCGCGCGGTGGAGGAGCGGGCGTTCTCTTTGGAGGTCGCGCGCGAGGAACGTGTGCGACTCGTGGCGGGATTGGAAAGCGGCATTCCGTTTCCCGGTATCGAGCGCCTTCTTCCGCTCGCCTATGGAGGAGAGCTCGATCCGGTGGCGAGCTACCTGCCGGACGACGTTCTCGTATGCTTCGATGGCCCGGCGGCCGTGGAGGTGGCCGTGGAAGCGGCCGCCGAGGATATCCGCAAGCGCGCCCAGGCCAAGCTGGACGCCCAACAGTTCTTCCTTCCGCCCGAGCTTTTGTATCTCACGGCCAAAGAGTGGCGAGAGCTTTTCGCATCCCGGCCCCGCTTGGAAATCGAAGGGCTCGAACTGCTCCTCCCGGCAGGCGACGAACCCTTGATGACAGTGGCGTGCCACTCCGTGCGGGAGGCTCGGGTCGAGCGCGTGGCTGGCCGTCGCGAGGTGAGTTTTGCGCCGGTGGCGGCACGCCTGCGTGATTGGCTGCGCGAGGGATACAAGATTCTGCTGGTGAGCCAACAAAGCGTCCAAGCTTCGCGCCTGCGCAGCCTCTTGGAAAACCACGGCCTCGCCGTGGCACAAGTGGCTTCGGTGGAGGAAGCCCTGAGCCGTCCGCGCTCCGCGGAGCTTTTGCTCGTTTTTGGCCACCTGGCGACAGGGTTTCGCTTGGCGGCCTCGAAGCTGGTGGTACTCAGCGAAGCGGACCTCCTCGGGAGCGAGCGCCAGCGCCGTCGCAGCCAGCGCCTGGACATTGGGCAACTGCTGCGAAATTTGAGCGAGCTCAAGCCCGGGGACTACGTGGTTCACGTAGACTTCGGGGTGGCCCGCTACCGCGGTTTGGCGCACCTCAACATCAACGGTACGGCCAATGATTACTTGCACCTGGAATACGCGGGCAACGATTCGCTCTACATCCCGGTCGATCGGATCACGGTGTTGCAAAAGTACGTCGGGGCGGACGGCTCTGCTCCTCCGCTGGATCGTCTCGGGAGCACCCGTTGGGCCCGGGTGAAGCAAAAAACCAAAGAGTCCATCCTGGCCATGGCCAAGGAACTGATCGACATTTACGCGCATCGCGAAGCGATGGAACGAAACCCGTACCCGGCGCCCGATGCGTACTACCGCGAGTTCGAAGCCGCCTTTCCGTTCGAAGAGACCGAGGACCAACTGCGCGCCATCGAGGACGTTCTCGCAGACATGCAAAAGCCGAAGCCGATGGACCGCTTGGTCTGCGGCGATGTCGGCTTTGGCAAAACCGAAGTGGCCATGCGGGCGGCGTTTCTGGCGGTGATGGATGGCCGGCAAGTAGCCGTGCTCGTGCCCACCACGGTGCTCGCGCAGCAACATCTGCACACGTTCCGCAAGCGCTTCGAAGGCTATCCCGTGCGCATCGAGATGGTGTCTCGCTTTCACTCGGCCAAAGAAAACGCGGCCATTGTGTCCGCCCTCAAAGAGGGAACGGTGGACATCGTTATCGGCACGCACCGGCTGCTGCAAAACGATGTGGAGTTCCGCCGGCTCGGTTTGCTCATCATCGACGAGGAGCACCGTTTCGGGGTGCGGCACAAAGAAAAGATCAAGCAGATGCGCAAGCTGGTGGATTGCCTCACGCTCACGGCAACGCCGATTCCGCGCACGTTGCAAATGGCCTTCCTGGGTATCCGCGATCTCTCGGTGATCGAGACGCCTCCGGTGGATCGCTTGGCTGTACGGACCTATGTGACCCGCTACGACGAACATGTGATTCGCGAAGCCTTGCTGCGAGAAAAAGCGCGCGGGGGACAAGCCTTCTTTGTGCACAATCGGGTGGATTCCATTGAAATCCGTGCGCGCCAGTTACGCCAGCTTGTCCCGGAATGCTCGTTCGTGGTGGCACACGGACAAATGCCGGAACGGGAGCTGGAGCGGGTGATGACGGATTTCGTCGAAGGCCGCTTCGACGTGCTCGTGTGCTCCGCCATCATCGAGTCGGGTCTCGACATTCCGACGGCCAACACGATCATCATCGACCGAGCGGATCATTTCGGCTTGGCGCAGCTCTACCAGTTGCGCGGCCGGGTGGGGCGCTCTCACGAGCGAGCTTTTGCCTACTTACTCATCCCCGGGGAGCAATTGATTACCCGCGAGGCACAACTGCGGCTCAAGGCCTTGCAAGAACTCGACGATCTCGGCGGAGGGTTTCGCCTGGCCACGAGCGATCTCGAGATTCGCGGAGCAGGGAACTTGTTGGGCAAGGAACAGTCTGGGCAAATTGCGGCGGTGGGTTTCGAACTGTACCAGCAGATGCTCGCCGAGGCGGTGCAAGAACTGCGCGGGGAAGTCGTGGAGTACGAGGTCGAGCCGGAAATGCATCTCGGCATCAGTGCGTTCATTCCGGCCACGTACGTGCCCGACGAACACCAACGGGTGGTATTGTATCGCCGGTTGGCGCAAGCGCGCACGGCCGCCGAGCTGGATGCGTTGGCGGCGGAATTGCGCGATCGGTTCGGGCCGATTCCCCCGCCGGTGGATTCTCTCTTGCGCGTGATGGACTTGCGCCGCATCCTGAAGCTCCACAAGGTGGAACGGCTCAAGGTGAGCGGGCCGCAAGTGACCTTGCAGTTTCACCACCAGGCAAACGTAGACGTGCAACGTTTGATTGCGCTGGTGCGTTCGGGCAAGGGGCGATTTGCCATCCCGGCGGACTTTCAGTTGCGTTTCGATGCCGAAGCCCGCGACAGCGACGGGCTTCTGGCAGAAATCGCGGATGTGGTGCTACGGGTAAGCGGGCGGATCGGTGAAACACAGGAGGCATCGTATGCCTAGAAGCGAGTGCCACACAGGGCCCATGAGGAAGTTCTTAAGCTGTTGGGAACACGCGCGCCGGGTCTTGTGCCTCGGCGCAGTGGTGTGGGTCGTGGCAAACTCGGCAGCGTTGGGGGAGCGGATTAACGCCGTGGTGGCGACGGTGGATGGGGAACCGATCACGCTGTACGAAATGCGACAGTTCGCCAAGTCGAGCTTACGCTTGCGGCAAACCACCCAGCTCTCCGACGCGGAGCTGCTCCGGGCATTGATTACGGACAAGATCGTCGAGAAAGAAGTGCAACAAAAAGGGATCGTGATCCGTGACGAGGACGTGGAGGCATACATCCGTTCGGTAAAGGAGCGTAACCGCATTGACGATCGCCAACTGGAAGAAGCGCTGCGGATGCAGGGTTTGGATCTGGCCACGTACCGCAAACAAGTGCGGGAGGACCTCGCTCGCCAACAGCTCCTAGCGCGGGAAATCCGTGGGAAGGTGACGGTGACGCCCGAGGATGTGCAACGCTACCTGGAGGAGCATCAAGAGGCGGACGGCCGCTCTGCGCGCGTGCGCATTGCACACATTTTGTTCGCGCTTCCGCCGGATGCCCGTGGGGACCGCGTGGCGTCGGTACTGGCGCGGGCGCAGGAAGTCCGCAAACAAATTGCCGATGGGCTGGACTTCGCTGTTGCCGCGCAGCGGTACTCCGAGGACAAAAGCGGCCGTGAGGGCGGCGACTTGGGTTGGTTCAAACCCGGCGAGCTCATGGACGAGCTCGAGCAAGCGCAAGAACAGTTGAAAGTGGGGGAGGTCAGCGAGCCCGTGCGAACACGCTTGGGGATCCATCTCATTCGGGTGGTGGCGCGGGAGCAAGAAGGTCAAGTGGACCGTAGCGCGCTCGAGGAAGAGGTGCGGCAGAAGCTGTACTCGCAGGCCCTGGAGGAGCGCTTTCAGCGCTGGCTCAGCGAGGATTTGTTCAAACTCCATCGCGTGGAAGTGTTCGAGTGAGCCGGGTCTCCAACTCCACTGACAAACCGACGGTGGCCATCACCATGGGCGATCCTGCGGGGATCGGCCCCGAAGTCATCCTCAAAGCACTGCGCTCTGCCTCGGTTCGCCGGGCGCTGCGGCCCGTGCTGGTTGGTTCGAGCGAGGTCTTTCGGGCATGCGCTCGCCATTATGGGTGGCGGCTTCGGCTCGAGGAATACCGGCCCGGGCAGTCAGCCGGCGCCGACGGTGCTGTACTCGTGCACGAGATCCCCAGCGTGAAGTCCTTGCCCGCCTTGGGTGCGCGATTGCGCGGCGCCGATCGCCAGCGTTGCGGCGAGGCCTCGTTTCAGTCGGTAGTCGCCGGAGTGGAGCTCGTACAGCGAGGTGAGGCCGACGCACTGGTCACGGCGCCGATTGCGAAAGCACATTGGGTAGCGGCAGGACACCAGGCCGCCGGGCACACCGAGCTGCTCGCCGAGCTCGCCGGCAATGTGCCCGTGCGGATGATGATGGCCGGTCCTCGACTACGTGTCGTCCTCATGACCACGCACGTGGCGCTTGCGCGCGTGGCGGAGGAAATTTCGGTGGAACTGGTAGAGTCCACGATCCGCATTACCCATCGCGCGCTCCGGGAGCAGTTCGGATTCGCCGAGCCGCGGCTCGCGGTGGCGGGGCTCAACCCTCACGCTGGGGAAGGGGGCTTGTTTGGGGGCGAAGAGGAAAGCATCGTGCGGCCTGCGGTCGCGCGCGCGCGCCAGCGCGGGATCCACGTGGTCGGCCCCGTGCCGGCTGACACCGTGTTTTTTCATGCCTACCACGGAGCGTACGAGGCGGTGTTGTGCCCGTACCATGACCAAGCGCTCGGACCCTTCAAGCTCGTTCATTTTCACGATGGCGTGAACGTGACCCTCGGCTTGCCGTTCGTGCGCACCTCGCCAGACCACGGTACGGCGTTCGATATTGCAGGTGAGAATCGCGCCGATCCGCGCAGCATGATTGCGGCGTTGTGTTTGGCGGCCAAGCTTGCGCGCCCACAGCTCCGGCTCCATCAAGGAAAGTAAAAGCGCAAGTCTTCGAGGAGGCGCGCGAGCGGGATCTGGCCGTGCGCTGGAGCGACGCTGGTGTACACCCAGCGGGAGCCAAATAAGGGCAGTATGAGCCGCGAGAGCGGACCTAGCCGTCCCATGGCCATGGTGACCACGGCCGATTCGCGGTGCTGCCACGTGAACGTAGCGAGCCGCCACACATCTTGAGCCTGATGCGCCTGCACAGCGAACTTCACGATATCCGCTCCGCGGTCGCAGGCTCTGCGGTAGAGCCGTTCGAGCTCGCGTGCGGACGGCGTCCGCTCGAAGTCGTGATACGACAGGACCACCGCCCGGTGGCGATCTTGGGCCTCGCGGACGATCGGCTGAAAACTCCGTGGGGCCCGTAGCTCCACATCGACAGCCGCCACGTGCGGAAGGAGCGTGCGAAAGAGTTCCAACCTTGCTTGGTCGGCCAGCCCTGCACCCCCGCCTTCTCGCTGCCATCGGACAGTGGCCAGCAGAGGGCGGCCAAACTCTTTGCCGACTTGCCGTGCGACGTTCTCCACATGCGCCGGATCGAGGCGAGAAAACTGGTCCACGCGCAGTTCGAGGATATCCACGCCCGGCCGGCACAGGCGGCGTACGGGGGCTAGATGGTCGCGCACGGCCAAGACAACGCGCGGCCGGTCTCCGGCTCGGCCGACGAGCGGGAGCGGAGATCCTCGATGTTCCCTTTGATCCGGGCTCGACATAGGGTAGGCATTCCTTCGTACCGAAGACGCGAAGACTCATGCAACGTGTAGGTTTCAGACAATCACGCGAGAGGTCGAGGAAATCCGGCGGGTCAGCGGCCGATTCGGAAGTCGATCGGCTCATGCGGGCTACGGCGCGGCGGGCGGCTGGATTTTTCGTCGCCAGCCTTGTGTTTGCCCTGAGTCTCGGCGCCACGTTGGGGGCGGTCGTATGGCTCTCGCTGACGTTGCAGGTGAACCTGCTCGGCACAGTGGCCCTGGCGCAGGCCCGTATGGCGCACGCGTACGCGCAGCTCTTTGGGTTCACGGCTTTGTTCGTGTGCGGAGTCGCTTATCACGTGTTACCTCGGCTGAGTGGTCGCCCCTGGGGCGCGAGCCTACTGGATCGGGTGACTCTAGTGGGCTTGAGCGCCGGAACGGCGCTGGCGAGCATCGGGAGCTTTGCGGGCCCGACGAGTGTCGGGGTCCTGCTGGGCCATGCGAGCTTGCTGATGGGTGCGGGTGCATTTGCGTGGGCTGTGAGCGCGCATCTCCGCGCAGCACAGGTCTCTCCTGCGCTGCTCTCGACCTACGTGCAAACGGGAAGTTGGTGGTTGGTTTTCGCTGCGGCCGCTCCCCTCGGCTTTCCGGCTTTGCTGGCGCGGGGAGGCCAGGCTGTTTGGGAAGCTGCTCTGTGGGGTTTTGCCGCCAATTGGATTTACGGCATGAGCCTGCGCATTCTTCCCACAGCCCTTGGCCTCAAGTGGAAGGAGCGCAACGCCGACCGAGTTGTTTGGGTGCTGCATCAAGCCGGCACGGTTCTGTGGTGCGCGGGCGGGGCCGCGGCTGCGGGGGCCTTACCGGTGGGGTTCGGCACAGGGGCGAGTCAATTGGGCGGGCTGGCGCTGGGTCTAGCTGGCGCCGCGTACATCGGGCGTATCGGCTTTCTGCGGGGGCGCGGACCAGTGGGACACTCGGTGCCTGGGACTGAGCGGTTCCTCGTGTTTGCTTACGGGTGGCTAGCCGTGTCGCTGGCGAGCGGACCCGTTGCCGTGGCGTGGACCGGGGCATCTTTTATCGGCCCCGCCGCTGATTTTGCGCGGCACGCGTTTACCCTTGGTTTTCTTTCGCAAATGATCTTCGGTGTCTCCATGCGTGTTTTGCCGGCCGCAGCCGGCATCCCGATTTGGAGTGCTCGCTTGCGCGATGCGACGTACTGGCTCTTGAACGTGGGGCTTCTGGTCCGGGGCGGGGAGGCGGCCAGCGCCTGGGGGGCGAGTCCCGCGTGGTACCGGTGGGCGGCGGTGTCGGGACCCGTGACTTGGGCCGCATTCCTCGTATTTGCGGTCAATCTGGTGATGAGCGTGGCCTCACACGGTCGCGGTGGCGAGCTCCGGCGCTCGTGACGGCGCCTCGCCCTGGGGTTGGCTAAGCCTCACCGAGCAATGCCACTGCCAGCTCTTCGATGCGAATGCGGATTTCGTCGCGAGCGATCCGGAAGCGCTCCAAGGCTTCGTGTTCGCTGATCCCAGCGGGCCCGGTGGCCGGGTCGGCAATCGGCCAATGTAGCCGCGAGAGCGCACGCAAATGCACCGGGCACACCTCTTCGGCGCACAACGTCACCACTACGTCGAATTCTTGTTTTTCGAATTCGCAGACGTGCTTGGACCTCTGCTGCGAGATGTCGATGCCGATTTCCTCCATTGCACGCACCGCAAGCGGATGAACGGACTTGGGAGCGCTGCCGGCGCTGGCCACTTCCGCTGCGGAGCCAAAGCGAGCACGCGCGAGACCCTCCGCCATCTGGCTCCGTGCAGAGTTCGCAACACAGAGGAACAAAATCCGTTTAACACGCACGGCGCTTGTCCGTAACACGCCTTCCATCGGTTGGCGAGTTGCAGACCAAAGTCCAGCGGGACAAAGGGGCGAACGACGGGCCTTGCGAGCTCTCGGGCCCAGCGGGTTCACCGAATCGCCGCGGTATCACGGCGATCCTGGAGCAAAGCGCCCCAAACAGTTCAAATCGTTCTCGCCGACGGGAACAGCCCCGGCGGCCACTAAAGCGGGGTTTTCGCCGTGCCAAGAGAGCACCGGCCGGCCTTCGTCCAGCGCTTCCAAACACACCCGTTCGATTTCCCCGCCGGGTCGCGCGTGAAGGGCGAGGATGACGTCGGCCAAGGCGCCTACGATTGCGTCCCTCCTGCGGCCGTTGCGCGGCACGGCGTGGTCCAACAGCCGAAAGGGAGAGCAAATCCATTGCAGGTCAGTTCGGAAGACTCCCTCATTGGGCGCCGCGTTCGTGCAGGGGTCGCGGGCAAGTGATGGCCCGAGAGCGGAAAACAAGCCACGATCGAGAACGACGATGCGCCGGGCCGAGAGGGCTCGGCTGGCCACGCCGACCAGCCGATACGCAGCCTTGCCGTTACTGGTGACCACTGCAAAGCCCGCGCGTGCCGCTCGTTCCACCACGAGGCTCACCAGAGCCACAGTTTGTTCGGTCGGGGTACGCGAGTGCAGCAGTGCGAGTGTGGACCTTTCCAGTGCACACGGCGTGCCTGCGGTAAAGATGATGGGCGGCGCGTGGCTCCAGCGCCGCAACCGCTCGGGGTAGTCGGGATCGAGCAGTGTCCACGCGGCACCGCCGCAAGCGAGCAATTGCGCCGAGAGCCACTCGCAACGCCGGCGATGCGCCTCCAGGTGCTGGTCGAGACAGCGTAGAGCCGCTTCGGGGAGCACAAAGTCGCGCCTCAAAACCTGCGCCGGCAAGTGGAAGAATGCGGCCAAGCCGTGGCCTCGCTGGGCGCAGCGCCACAGAATGGCGCGCGCGGTTCGTTCTCCCACGTGAGGGAGCTCCGACAACATGACAGCGTAAAATGTGGCTTCCTTGTTCCCGACGAACACCCGTGTTACCCGAACGCAACGTTATGATGATGCACCAGGCCAGGGCGCGAGAGGCGATGTTGACGGCCCGCGGGCTTCGATTTCACTACCTCGATTGGGGTGCCGCGGATCGCCCGGCACTGGTGTGTTTGCATGGCATTACGCAAACGGCGCACAGTTGGGACGAAGTGGCGCCGGAGCTCGCGCGCGAGTTCCGGGTTTTGTGTATCGACCAGCGCGGGCACGGTGATTCGGATTGGGCCCCCGACGGCGACTACTCCCGTCATACCCAAGCGGAGGATCTGGAAGGGATCCGCACTGCGCTGGGGTTGGAAAGTTTCGTGCTGGCCGGAATGTCCATGGGAGGCATCAATGCCATTACTTACACGGTGCGTTACCCGGAGCGAGTTCGAGCGTTGATCATCGTGGACGTGAGCCCGCAAATCGAGGCGAAGGGCGTGGAGAATATTCGGCAATTCATCCAACAGGAAGACATCTTGCCAAACTTCGAGGACTTCGTGGCGCGGGCGCACGCCTTCAATCCGCGGCGCTCGCTGGAAAACATCCGCAGCCGTTTGGCACACAACCTCAAGCAGCTTCCTGACGGTCGCTGGACGTGGAAGTACGATCCCTATTTGCGCTCGCCGGAACGGAGCTTTCGAGCCTCCGCGTTGCTGGGGCTGTGGGACGACGTCGCCAAGATCCGGTGCCCGACGCTCATCGTGAAGGGGGCGGAAAGCGATATTCTTTCCCCCGAAGCGGCACGTCGGCTGCAGGAAGCGATTCCTGGCAGCGTGCTGGTGACCATCCCGGGCGCTGGGCATTCCGTCATGGGCGACAACCCGCAGGCATTCGTGGCGGCGGCGCAAAGCTTTTTGGCCCGGTTGTGACCAACGCTGCACGTCGGGCGTTACCCGGTCCCGTCTCCCATCGAAAAGCAGGGCCTTACCAGTAACCATCGCGGACAAAACTCACGTAACGGCCGTGCCCGATCACAATGTGGTCCAGCACGCGCACCCCCATGATTTCCCCGACCTCGCGTAAACGGCGGGTAATGGCCACATCCTCCGGACTAGGTGTGGGATCCCCGCTCGGGTGGTTGTGAACGAACACCACGGCGGCTGCCGCCTCGCGGACCACCGGCTCGAACACGTCCCGCGGGCATACGATCGTAGTGGTCAGCGAGCCTTGCGACACGCGCACCTCGCGGATTTTGCGGTGGCGATTGTCGAGCAGAACAGCATAAAAGGATTCCCGTTTTTCTGCGGCCAGACGTTCACGAAAGTGACGGTACACGTCCGCCGGGTCGCGAAACGGCTCGCCGACTTGCCAGCGCAACTCCCCGTACCGTTTGCAAAGCTCCACCAGGGCGAGGAGTTGCGCGGTCTTTGCCGGACCGAGGCCGGCAATGGCCCGCAACTCTCCGGGCAGAGCATTGCCCAACTTGCGGAGACTGCCGAAGCGCGCCAGGACCTCCCGCCCTAAGTCCACCGCACTGTACCCGCGCCCGCCATGGCGGAACATTACGGCGAGCAGCTCCGCCTCCGACAGTGCCTCAGCGCCGAGACGGAGCAGTTTCTCTCGTGGCCGATCCTCCTCCGGCCATCCTTTAATGGCTCGTGTCATATGATAGTGTACATACACTAAACAAAAATTATTGTTAATACTGCTATATGCAATGGTTCGCGCACAGCGACCACGCCGGGAACCCCAGAAGCGGGGGAGACCTCGCTTCGGGCATCGGTCGAGCCAGGAAGGCGAGGGATTCACGCTGCTCCTCGTCGCGGTGTAGGTAGCCGGGGAGTATAGCGTGGCGGATAAAAGCTTATATTGTCATTAGGATTTTTTGCTTGCGAAATCTTGCATCCGGTTTAGTCTTCGCCGTCGCACGGAGAATAGTGCGCTGAAAGTTGGTCGGCGCGGAGTGTCGCAATGTTCCACAGGCTACGAAAGGGGGGCAAGCGCGTGCCCGGATGGCATGTGAAGAGTTCCCAACCAGACGCGGACGGCTGCGAGCAACGTTGGGGTGAGATCGAGGGTCAGCCGGAAGCATGGCTTACGGTGCGGCGGATGATTGTGCTTGCGTGGGTCGCGGTGGTGGGCATCGTTGCCCATCCACGTGCGAGCTTTGCTGCTGGCTGCTGCGCATGCACCGCTTGTAACGTGTGCTTGGACAACCCTACCGGCAATGCGCAGTGTCAGGACTTCTGTAACACCCAGTGCGGGGGTGGAGGCGGTACGTGGGTGGGGGGCGCCGGAAACACTTGCGCCAATGGTTGCGCTGGACTCTTTCTCACGCCAACAAATACGCCGACCGTCACAGCAACTCGGACCCGAACGGCTACAGCAACGCAAACCCCGACGCTGACGCCGACGACTCCCAGCCATACGGGAACGATGACGCCGACCCACACATTGACGGCCACGCCGAGCCCGAGTCCGACGAATACAGCGACCACGACACCGACTCAAACGGCAACAGCGTCTCCCACGAGTACGCCGAGCCACACCGTAACGAGCACAGCAACGGGTACGGCGACGCAGACCCGAACCAGCACAGCAACACAAACACCGACTCACACCGCGACAGGAACTCCCACCGATACACCGACGGCCACGCCGACCCACACATTGACGGCCACGCCGAGCCCGATTCCGACGAATACAGCGACCACGACACCGACTCAAACGGCAACAGCGTCTCCCACCAACACGTTCACGGTGACGCCTACAAATACGGTGACCAACACGCCCACCGAGACTCCGACCGCAACTCCGCCGGATACCCCGACACACACGCCCACAGAAACGGTTACCGAAACCGCGACCAAGACCCCGGCGAGTACAGCGACTTCGACGCCCTCTCATTCCCCGACCGACACGCCCAGCCTGACTCCCACGAATACTGCCACTCCCAGCGCCACGGCCACGCACACGGGCTCGGCGTCTCCGACCGCGACTCCCACCTCGACGCTGACCCCCTCTCCCACGCCAACATGGAGCTTCACTCCAACGCCGAGTTTTACCCCGACAGCCACTGTTCCCGCCACCCCTACACCGACGACCCCCGCGTTGGTCCTCACTCCGACTGTGATGCCAGGAGGGGGAGGCGGCCTGACCCGTACCCCGACGCCCAGCCGGACTGCGATCCCCACGCGGACATCCACCCCTACACGTACGCTCTCGCCGACCGTATCCCCCACACCAACGCGCAGTGCGACCCGTTCTCGTACACTGACGCCGACCCCGACCCCGACGGCCACGGCAGTGCGTGCAGCCTCGCTCACTCCCTCGGCAACGTCAACGCCAACCGCCGGGGACGTTTGCGCGATCCGCTTACAAAAAAGCCACGCGGGGCTCCCGAGTCCCGGAGGAAGGCTGAGCTATGTGCTACGCTGGAGCAATCCCTGCAAGTTACCAGTGGGGAATGTGGTCTTGGAAGACGATGTGCCTGAGCCGTTCGAGATTGTTCGCGTGAGCAGTGAGTCCCCGCACTCGGTAGAAGGACAACGCGTGAGGATTTCGATCGGAGCGTTGGACAAGGGGCCTGCAGGGCTTGCCACGATCGATGTGGCCCTGCCCGAAAATTTGTCGCCCGGGGTATCGATCAGAAACGTTGCTCGATTGGCCGCTGAGGACCAAACCATCGCCGAGGCGGCCGACCTAGTAGTGGTGCGTTCGGCACAAGCCGGGCGGATTGCCTGTGCTTTGCGGGCGCAGGTTTACGCACGGCCGGGCACACCGCTGCGTTACGCCGTTCGCTACAAAAACGGTACAGGAAACAACACGCTGACGGTTTCATTGCCCGAGGTTGGCTTTGCGCCCTCTGGATTCGTGCCGGTTCCCAGCCTCACAGCCGCAAACGTTCTAGAGTACGCGCAGCTTGCGCGCACCGCGGGAATGGTGCGGGTGGATGGGAACGTGGCTCCGGATGTAGCCGATGGGACCGTGCTTTACGCCTGGGCTGCGATCAAGGACGATGCCGGGAACGCGAATATCTGTGAGCATCGTTCCGAAGTCCGCACCAAGGAACGCTTGGCGCTGTTCCTGAAAGGCCCCGCGAAATGGCGGCGAAGTTCCACGTACACGGCGGTGGCTCGATATAGTGGGGCTTTACCGAACAACGAGCTGACGGTCGTTCTTCCCGACGGAGTCGAAGTGATTGCGACACAGCCGGCTGCGACGAGGCAGGAGGGTAACGTGCTCAAGTTTCAGTTCCTGCAGGTACCGGCGGGCCTCGTCAAACTGAAGCTGCGTGCAACGGCGCTGCTGAACCCCGGGGGCCAGGTGGTGTTGTACGCGACGGTGACGGACGAGTCCGGTTTCGTGGCGACCTCGACGACCACAGCCACGCTGCTGCCGTGAGCGGCTCGGTTGTCGGGGCACGACCGGTGGAACCCAGGGCGAGCTCCTTGCCCTTTGGAGAAGAACATGTGCCATCGTAGTACGACATCGGGAGTGGCGCTCGGGAGTGAGTGTTGGGAAATCGAATGCGGCTCTTCCGGCGGCATCTCTTCTTCCCGAGCGGTGGAGTGAAGAAGACCCCTATGTTAGCGGTCGGCCCGTGTGCCGGAAAAAAATCCTCGGTGAGAGAGCACTTTTGAGGGAAATCGCCCGCCGGCGGCGGGCGGGCCAGCGCATTGTGTTTACCAACGGATGCTTCGACCTGCTGCACCCAGGGCACGTACGGTACCTGCGCGCAGCACGTCGCTTGGGGGACGTGCTCGTCGTGGCGATCAACAGCGACGCTTCCGTGCGCCGTCTCAAGGGCCCGAGCCGCCCGTTGGTCCCACAACAAGACCGCGCCGAAGTGCTGGCGGCGCTCGAAGTGGTAGACCTTGTGACCATCTTCGATGACGACACTCCGGAACGGCTCATCCGTAAAATTTTGCCCGACGTGCTCGTCAAAGGGGGCGACTGGCCCGTATCCGCCATTGTTGGAGCGGACGTTGTGCGCGCACAGGGAGGACGGGTGCGCTCGTTACCGTACGCGCGCGGCTATTCGACGTCCGCACTAGTTCAGCGCATTCTCACGCGCCAGAAAAAAAGTGCTGCGCCCACCACGCAGCTCCGCAACCGGCCTACATGAACAATGTCATCCCCAGTTGCATGGCGAATCCCATATCCCCCGCGAGTTTGATCCGGCCTTGCATGAAAGCCACTTGTGGGTCGAGCTTGCCTTGCTGCATTTCAGCCACCGCCGAGGCAGGGAGCGTGATCGTGACCCGTGGCTCAGCTTCCTTGGAAGCGTTGCCGAACACGATCAGGCAGCTCCAGTCCCCTCCCTCGAGATCCGTCAGCACAAAACGCACGCTTCCCGTAATACCTTTGATGCGGTCGAGCCGCGTCTTGCCGAGCGGGCGGCGCGGGTCTGCCCCCAACGGGATGGGCAGACCGCTAGCAAAACGTGCCCAGTCCTCCGGCGTCATCGAAATAGTCATTACCGGAGGGTGCGCAGGCTCTGGCGCCACTCGCATTTCTCCCGAGCCGATATTGACGTACCGCACGATTGGTTCTGGGCCCGCAACTTCCCAAGCGATCGTTCCCTCTGCGGCACGCAAATCGGCCAACTGTCGCTCCACCTCGGCAAGCCGCCGCTCGGTTTCGCGCACCTGCTCGGCAAACCGCGGCGCGATGCGCTCAGCCAAAAAAGCTTCGAGGGTCGGTAGCTGTTTTTCCCCGTTACCCATGAGGTCCTCCTCCCTTTACAAGGACAGGCATTCTCGCTAGCAGGCCAAGCCACGCGAGGACTAGCCGATGGCCAGAAGTTGTGAGATTTGCGGGAAACATCGCTCAGTCGGCAACAATGTGAGCCACGCCAACAATAAAACCAAACGGACGTGGCAGCCGAATCTGCAACGGGTCCGCGCCCAAGTCAACGGCGGGGTGCGCCGCCTGCGGGTGTGTACGCGATGTTTGCGCTCTGGCCGTGTGACGAAGGCTCCCGTCCGCTCTGCGTTCGTCTGAGGGCTAGCGACAGGCTCTTCTTCCAGGGGTTGCCCTCAGGGAGTTTCAAAACACGAGTCGGCCCACTGTGCGTCTTGCCGGTGTGACTCGCGTTCGCGAGTTGCGACGTCGCAACCCCAACCTCCGGCAGGAAGCGGGGCATTGCGGTTGGCGCAGCCTCCAGCACTCTTTTGATGGTTCGATGGGGCTCGGGATTCGGCCGTGAGCCATCGCCGCGAGGCGCACGCTCCGCCGGGGTTCAAGGGTGCAGAGTCAATGGGGTTCGGGGAAGCTCGGCGCGCAAACGGCGCACGGTGGCCGCATCGAGACGCAACTGTTCGCATACCTGCGCGGTGGTTTCTCGAGTCTCCTCGCGCACGTGACCGGTGAGAAATGCGCAAACCTCGTCTGCCGCAGGTTCATAGGTCACTTGCCCGAGAGCCCGGATCAGGTTTTGCAGTAACATCGGATCGAGCAGCGTACTCAGCGTTTGCCATTGCGCACGCACGAATTTCCATGCTGCCGGCCGTGCTTTGCGCCGGCCGAGCAACGCGCCCAATAGGAAGGGCCGGTCTTGAGCGCGCACTTCATCGCTCAGCGCGAGATCGAGGGTTCGCTGGATGAGCTCCGGTTGCTCGAACGACGCGAGCGCGAGCAAGAAGCGATATTCTTCCTCCGGATCTTGCGAAGATTGCCGCTTGCGCTCGAGATAGCGGGCGTACAGGACAGCATCGCCGTCCAAGGCGGCTACGTTCGCGACGGCGCTGACCAAATTCGGATCCAGGGAAGTAGGGTCTTGCCAGTAGCGTTCGATTCGTTCGCGAGCTTGTGCGCGGATGTCTTGCGCGCGCGCGAGGTAGCCGAGTGCTGCCAGCACGGTGGCGCGCCGCAAGCGGTCGTCATCGTTCTCGCCGAGCCGCGCTTCCCAGCCGAGCGCTTGCCACTGCGGGCGGAAAATCTTTTCCACAGCCTGCGCAAAGGCGCTGTCGAACTCATCCGTTATGACGTGCAGGCCCAACCACCCGAGGTGGTCTGCCAACAACGACACCACTGCTCGGTCTGTTTCCTCGCTAAAGCCGCCGAGGAGCCGAAAGTAATCGGTTAGCGAGGATCTTCCGGCGCGCATCAGAGCGAACTGGTTGTCGAGCAGGTTCAACCGCTCGTACGCCTCGAGCCCGGTTTGGATTGCGGGCAGCAACGCATCCAGGGCGGGAGCGTCGAGCTGGAAACGGTAAAAGCCGCTGGCGCCACCGTTGGGGTAGAGCCAACGCGCACCAGGCAGGTGCACGGAAGCCGACTCCGACGAAACCAACACTCTTTTTTCTTGGATGCCGCTTGCGGTGCCGAACTTCCACACAATGGGGATGTCCCAGCGTTCGCTGGTGCGGGAAGCGGCACGCTCGGGGTCGGCAAAAAAGCGTGTTTGCTCGACTTCGATCGTCATGCCGTCCGCACTCCGGGAAGTACGCAAGACCAGTACCGGATGCCCCGGCTGCCGGATCCACGAAGTGGCGAGCTGTGCGACCGGCTGGCCCGAGGCGGCGCTGAGCTCGCTCCAGAAGTCATCGGCCGTTGCATTCGCTTCCCGATATTTCTGCAGGTACGCCCGCACGCCTTGGCGGAACGCATCGGGCCCGAGGAAGTGTTCGATCATGCGCACCACGGCTGCTCCCTTCCAGTACGTAATCACATCGAAGCGTTCGGTTGCCTGCTTGGCGTTGGTCACCGTGAAGGAAATCGGGTGGGTGGAAACAAGCGCGTCGAGTTGGAACGGGCGCTGCAGTGCGGCGACGAAGTCGCGCCAAAAACCCCACTCCGGATTGAGCTCCGCGGTGGTTTTCGAGCCGACGAAGGTGGCAAACGATTCGTTGAGCCACAAATCGTCCCACCAAGCCATGGTGACAAGGTCGCCCCACCACATGTGGGTGAGTTCGTGCGCGGCGGTGGAAAAAATCCCTTTGCGAGTTGCGATGGCGGCTCGTTCGGGGTCGGCGGCGAGCAGTGTGAGGCGGTAGGTAATGGCGCCGGGATTTTCCATTGCACCCGCCTCGAAATCCGGCACCCCGATCGCATCCACTTTGGCGTACGGGTAAGGGATCCCCGTGTACTCCTCGAGGTACGCGAGAGAGCGCACGTGCGCTTCTTGCGCATACGCGCCCTTGGCCGACATGCCGCGCGGAAGCCAGACGCGGACCGGCACTCCCGTGGGAGTAAACGCGATCGGCGTGGGTTCGAACGGGCCCATGCACCAGGCGACGAGATACGAGGAAATCGGCGGGGTTTCGGCAAAGCGGAACTCTACGCGGCCGTCGGGCTGTTCGCGGCGGGAGACCTCGGGACCGTTGCTGATGGCGACGTTGCCCGCGGGGACAACGAGCGTGAGCGCAAAGCGCGCCTTGAACTCCGGTTCGTCGAAACACGGAAAGGCGCGCCGAGCGTCAGCGGCTTCGAACTGGGTGGCGGCATAGCGACGGCCGTCTTTCTCGGAACGGTAAAAGCCGCGCAGGCGATCGAGAATCTCACCGCGAAAGGCGAGGTCGAGCCGGGCGGAACCGCTGGGTAACGGCGCGGGAAACTCGAGAGCAATCGCCTCCGCATCCTCGTCCCGCGTGATCTTTTGGGCCTCGTGCCAGGTGCCGCCCCAAAACGCTTGCGCCCTTTCGATGACTAGGTCCGCGGCATGCAAATACACGCGCGTCGTGGGCTCGGTCACGTGCACATCCACTTGTACGGACCCGCGGTAGCGCCACTGCTCCAAGTCGGCTTCGATCCGCAGGCCATAGCGGCGCGGCCAGATGTTGCGGGGAAGGCGAAAGTTTTTGTCTCCCATAGGGGCGCCTTTCTACAGAAGGTGTGCGAGCGGGGAAAGAGCTGGCGTCCGTTTGACTTCGCCACGCGCGCCTTGGAAAGAAGAGTGTATGAGTCGAACGAAGCGCAGCCTGTTGTGGCTAATGGGCGGTTTTTACATTGTGGCGGGAACGATGCATTTCGTTTCCCCCGACACATATATGCCCATGATGCCGCCCTACCTTCCGTGGCATCGCGAACTGATTTTTCTCTCGGGCCTTGCCGAGGTCCTCTGCGGTGCGGGTGTGCTGTGGCCGCCAACGAGGCGACTGGCGGCATGGGCCACGATTGCGCTTCTCATCGCGGTGTTTCCTGCGAACATCCACATCGCCTGGAACAATGTGCCGCTGTTTGGCCGCACCGAGGGCGCAGGAATATGGAACTGGGTACGCTTGCCGTTCCAGGCCGTGCTGATTGCGTGGGCCTACTGGTACACGCGGGATGACGCGGTGCACCCGGGAAGACCCACCTAGGTCCGGAGGAACCGCGACTCGTTCTCGAATCTTCGGCTTGGCCGAAGCCCCGTCCCTAGCGTGCACCCGGAGCGTCCGAGTCTGGATCCGTGCCGGCCGGCTCGACGCCGGGAGGCTCGGGTGCTTTAGGCGGTGCGGGCGGGCAGGGGCCCTGGGCGGCATCCCAGAACAGCAGTTGCGCAGCGTAAAAAGGTGCGCCGCTGACCAAGTAGACGGCCCCAGTGACCACGAAAGTAGGGTAGACGCAAACCTCGCGGGAGTAATACATGAATTGGTCCTCCGGATGCCGCACCTCGTGGGCCACATCCGCGGGCAGCAGTACGAGTCCGCACACCCCAGCCACTGGGAGCCCAAAAAGCATCCCGAATGCACTGCCCATCGTGTCCGCAAAATCTCCGTGGCATGTCTTGTACACCCAACCAAAGGGGCCGAACGACGCCCCGCCTGGGGACGGAGCAGCGAGTACGAGAGCAAACAGGACGACGGCTGCGCCTGCCCGCGCCCCTCTTTGGCTACGTGCGAGAGTTGCACCCGTTTCGTCCACTTCGTGCACCCCCAGGAAAAGGTGGCTTTTGTGTATCACGGACGCTTGGTTTGTGAAACACGAATACGCTCAAACGGCGTTGTATCTTGGCGACCGCAATTCCTTCCGCTCTCGCTTCGAGTGCCCGAGCATCAGCATGGTGCCGCTGCCGGCACGATCCAGCTACGGGGCCTGCCGCCGGAGAAGTGAACGGAGGCCGAGCAAGGCGAGCGCAACGGCCATCGCAGCCAAAAAAACACCCGAGGCCGCGGGCGCCGGGGCGGCTCCGGCGCGCCTCGTCTCGTACGCCCCCGCGTCGCACTGCAAACCCTGGGGGCGGACCACGCCACGCTGGTCGGTTGTCACGACATTGTTATCCACGTCGGTACACTGCCCGCTGGGCACCGCGTTGATCGCCACGCTACCGGCCAACAGGGCGTGGGTGTCGGTGGGGCCGCCATTGTTCGCGAGGGGACCGAGGTTCAACGCCGCCGAAGACACTTGGGTAAAGGAGCTGCAGGTTCCATCGGTGTCGAAATTCACGCCGGATGCTGTGAGGGAACCGGAACAGTTGTCCCCGAGCGATTGGTTTCCCACGATGGAGTTTCGGATCGAGAAATTCGTCGCCGAAGCTACGTTGCTGACGGCTGCGCTCCCGGACTGAGAGCTGGAGTTATTGGTGACGGTCGCAAAGCTCAAGGCGATGACACCGTTAGTATCGTTGAACACCGCGGAACTGAACGCGGCGTTGCCGGACACTGTGATGTTCACCGCAGTGATTTCTCCGCTGTTGTAGATCGCCGCGCCGCCAAAGGCGCTGTTGTTCGCAAGAATGCTTCGCAGCACTGTAGCCTCTCCGGCGTTCCAAATTCCTCCGCCGACGCTCAGCGAGCCTACGGCCGCGTTGCCCGACACGATGCTGTCGGAGAGCTGGAGTCTCCCGCCTTGGCCGCTGAGGATGCCCCCACCAATGCCCGCGGTAACGTTACTGCCCGACGCGTTGTCGGTGACGGCGCTATTCTGAACGTTCACACTACCCTTGCTCTCGATCCCACCTCCTTCGGCGCTTGCCTGATTTTGGGTGATCGTGCTGTTAACTGCCGTGAGCGTGCCTCCAACATCCACAAGAAAGCCGCCGCCAGTGGGCTCCCCGCCACCTGAGCCATCGGCACAACCGAATTGGACCGTCATGTCCTGTACGGTGAGATTGCCCGTAGCGTGCACGTGAAAGATGCGGAACTCCCCGGCAAGAGAGCCGCCGTTCAAACTGCAATCGAGGTTTGTGTCCCTCGCGACCGTTGCGTTGTTGCCGGAGATGGTGACGGTAGAGGTCACGTCCAGGTCATCTTCATCGGCAGCATTTTCGTCACCGTTGTTGGCGTCGCGGGAGAGAACGTAGGTAGCGCCGCTTTGCAAAAGGATCGTGTCGGCCCCGGAACCCGCAAGACAGTCCGGTGAACCGCTTTGGTTGTCGGCATTGGCATTGATGATGGCTTCGCGCAACGAGCACTGCCCGTTGGTATTGCGTTCGTCCGCGGTAGTGCCGACCGTAATGGTCGCCGCTGATGCCACACACGCAAAGAACAGTGCCGAGACAATGGCAAAAGCGACCAGGGTGCCGCGCTGAGGCCCCGGATGTACGGCGTCTCCGATAGTCCCGGCTTCGATGTTTGCCCACCGCCAGTGTCCGAATTTCATTCCACGCCTCCCCTCGGACCAGGAAGAGCGTGACCGACGCGAAGAACGTAGGAACATACCCGGAGCCTCGATATCGCTCCACTTCGCTGGCCGCCGGGCGTTCTGCTCGGGCTCACGACTCCTCCCACCGATATTCTCCCTCGGGCCGACGTGCCCGTTGTTGCTGGGAGGTGGCCCGCAGTGCGCGTTTGCCTACTACGGACGACAAAGGGAGTCAACGGAAAAATCGCCGCACTATTTGCGTTCCGACGCGCATGCAACTCTTGACTGACAGTTTGTCAACGGAGTAAGGAACGCACTCCGGGGTTTCGGGCCATGTTGGCGGTGACGAATGTTGTGTTCGATGTGGAAGCTTCGGCCGAATTGGCCAGACGGGTGCGCGCGCAGCATCGGCGTTGCTGGCGAAACGCTGCCTTGGCCGTGAGTCACCTCGGGAGTGGTGCCCGGTATGTCGAAGGGTGGGTGGTGACCGGGGGGACGGTTCCCTACGTGATCGAGCACGGATGGTGCGAGTTCGACGGTCGAGTCGTGGACCCCACGTACGTTCCGTGGGTAACTCCCGAGGAGCCGCCGGTTGCCTATTTTGCCGGTGCCTCGTTCACTCCCGCGCAAGCGGAAAGGGCGTTGCTGCACAAGCTACCCATTGCACTCGAACACGAGCAATCTGTGCATTGGCGCGCTTTCGAATGGGCTTGGCGCGATGCGACCAGGCGTGCTCGTTTGGACGAGCGACCGCAAACGCGGGTGGTTCATTGTCGGCGGGAGTCCTTCGATGTGTATATCGGCCGTCCCACCCAGTGGGCGAATCCGTTTCATGTTGGCCTTCACGGAACCCGCGAGCAAGTGATCGCGCAGTTTTGCCGCCGTTTGATTCGCCATCCTGGCTTGTTGCGCGGGGTGTGGAGCTTGCGCGGCTATCGCCTCGGGTGCCGATGCGCGCCGAAACCTTGCCACGGCGACGTGTTAGCCGAGCTGGCTAACGTCGAACGCATCCCGGAGGGCCAATTGCTCGTGCGCTGGCTCGAAAAACAGCCGGTCAGAGCGATCGAGCTCACGCTCCAACAAACTCGTTAAATATCGCCTGACGCCGGCGCGGGTTGCCGGCCTCTTGCTGTGGCGGTGTCATGCCGTCACGACGCGTTGATAAATTTTGGGCAGCTCTCGTGGCAGGGCAGTGATGTCGTCGATCACGAGGTAGCGTGATTGCGGACACATCTCGCGCAGGTAGTCGTGCCCGGCCCGATCCACGGTGATGCAAAAGGGCACGATCCCGCGTGCTTCGCACTCTTGAAGTGCGGCGGTGGTGTCGCGCAATCCGTAAGTATTGCTGCGGCGATCCTGCCCGTAGTCGAAGTCTTGCGGGAAACCGTCGCTCAGAAGAATAATGTGCCGCGATCGCGCCGGAACCTCGGCCATTTTCGTGACCGCATGGCGCAAGGCTGCGCCCATGCGCGTGCTGCGCTTCGGTTCCAACGCACCGATGCGGCCGCGCACGGCCACGCTCAAACCTTCGCGGAAGGACTTGACGACGTAGAACTCCACACGCTGGCGCCCGTGGCCGGAGAAGCCGTAAATGGCATACGAATCGCCGAGTTCTTCGAGGGCCTCGGCCATGATCACGAGCGCCTCCTTGGTAATGTCGATAATGCGGCGCTGGCTGCCGGCGCGCGTGCGGTCAGCGCCGTTCTTGCCGGCCGGATGGTCCACTGGCTCGTCGGTGCTGGCGCTCATGTCCACCAGAAACAGCACCGCAACGTCGCGCTCTTCCCGCTGGCGGGCCACATAGAGTTTCGTAGACGGCGCCCGTCGCGCGCGCTGGTCGCTGCGTGCGTCCACGACCGCATTGAGGTCGAAGTCTTCTCCCGCCTCGAGACCCCGCACCACCCGATACGAGTCGGGGCGGATCTTTTGGAACTCGCGTCGCACCAAGGGCAGCAGCGCGGCGTAATCCGAGATTGTCCGAGAGAAGAATTCGCCGCCGTCGCCCTCTAGAGGAAGCTCGATCAGACGGCACCACGCGGCCCGATAGTCGTTGAGTAGATAGTCCCACTCGTCGTAGTAAAAGGCTTCACCTGCGGTCTCCGCGGCTAGCCACTTCCGTACTTTGCCTGCCCCGGTGCCTTCGTCGAGAAGACTGCGCAGTTCCTGCAGTTGCTCTTGCGGGAGTTTGCCCGGGAGGTCGCTAATGTACAGTCCCAGCCCTTCCACAGGGGCAAAGTGACCTTGCTTCAGTTCCAATGTGGCGCCGGCTTCCAAGAGGGCTTTCAACGTTTCTGCGGACAGCGGCGGCCCGCTCGTTGGGCGTTCGTCTTTGCCGGCGATTTTCGCGGCCAGTTGCTCTTCGAAGTCCAGCGGCTCCGAAGCCGTCGAGACGGCGGACTGACTTTCCGCCACCGGCGCGTCCCCCTCGTAAAGGTCCACCGGTAGCAGGTATGCGGGCACGTCCTCGCTCGCCGTAATCGTCTTCGAGAAGGTGGCTTGCGACATGTGTGCAAAAAGGCGCTCCAGTTGCTGTGCTCGGGCCCACGTGTCTGCGACTGTCGCTTCCGGGCGGTGCAACGGTGCCACGACCCCGCGGACAATTGCGCCGGCAGTGCGCAATGGCTCGGGCAAATCCCCAAGGGGTGCTCGTGCCAGTTCCCAGGCCAGCAGCCAATCGTAAGCGTTCGGTCGCTTGGGTTCTTCTATGGCCAGAGCTCGCAGGCAGAATTGTTGGAGCAGACGTTGCTGTTCCACGGCCCAGCCCCGGAAGCGCTGCGCCATTTGCGCTCCCACGCGGATGCCTTCGCACAAAAGAAACCAGTCAGCGAGCTGTGGATGCCGGGCAGCACGTTCATCGAGTTCGTGTTTCCACTGCGGCCATACATCCGGCGCCTGCGGGGCGGTACCGCAGAGAAATCGGCCGGCAACTTGCATGACGAGAAAGCGGTACAGGCCGAGATTGTCCTCGTGCGCGGGGAAGAAATCGATACGGTCGGGAAGCTCCGCGATGTGCTCTTCGAAGATCCCTTCGAGTGGTGGCCGCAACGTCCATCCCGGTTGGGGTCGCAACACCACGGGCACGGCAGAGAGCATTTGCGTCAACTGGCGCAGCCATCGCTGCCCTTCGTGGAACACCGCTGCGGTGGGTGACGCCCCGAGCACGTCGCGGCTCGTGCGGGTATCGAGGCTGAAATAGGCTTGCCCCAAAGCAACTTCGCCCGCGCAGAGCTCCAAGCCGCATTCCACCCACCGTGTCACTCGCTCTTCGGGAGCGAGTTCGAAAATTCGCGGGAGACTCCGCAAAAGGTCGGCGACCGCGCCAGGCAACGAGCAGGAGACTTGCTCTGCTGCCCGAGCCGCCGTGTGCCTTTGCGACGGAGACAAGGGTGCGAATACGGCACCAAGGACTGGCGCGAGCTCCACCCACCGCCGCACGGAAACGGGCGCACCGAGCGCGAAAGCCCGCAAGACGCAGCGACGCAAGGAGGGGCTCATACGCCGGACGGCCTCGGGGATCTGACAATACAGTGCCCAGGCGGCCTCCTCTTGGCCCGAAATTTCCAGCAGCGCTCGCAAGAAGAGGTTTTGCTCCTCTTCATCCCAGCGGAGGAGCGATTTTGGGAGCGAGGCAAAAAAGGAGCGGCCCCGCTCGGGCCGATGGAGCCGTGTTCCCAACGAGTACCACAGCGAAAGGGCCTCGGCGTCGAGATCGTTCATGCAGCTCGCTAGCGCGGCCACAAAGGCGCGGGCGACGAACTCTGCACGCCACCGGTCGGTAGGGACCGTTTGCGCGGCAACCTGTGCGGCTTGTACGAGACGCTCGCGCGGAACCCGCCCGACGAAATCCACCGTTGCGGCGAGAAACTCGGCAACCAAGTGGGAGGAGACTTCTCTGAGCGAGAGAGCCGCTGTCACCCACGCCGACAGTGTTTCTGGGTCAGGCTTTCGCTCGCTGGCTGCGAGAAACGCTTCGATGGCGCTGCGGGTGGCTGGGCTATACGACTGTAAGCTGTCGAGCGCGAACTGCCACGCAGAGAAGCCTACCGCTCCGGCATGTTCGTAAATCGTCGCTGCGGCACGGCAGAGTTGCTCCACGAGCCGGGGCGCCGAGCGTTCGTACCCCGATGCTCGCGACACGAGCCAGTGCTGGAACTCCAGCGGCAGAGCTTGCACTCGCGCGCGCACGCGGTGGGAACTCGGACGCGGCAGCAAGGCGTCCCACGGGGGAGTTTCAGGCTTTCTCATCGTAACCGGTTGGCTTAAGGTTCTCTTGAAGATCGGACTCGATGGTCCCGAGGCTCAAGGGAACAAGGCCGCAGCGAGTTCGTCCATTGCCCGTTGTGCCTCGGAGTCATCTGTCAGGGCAGCACTGACCGCCACCCGGCATGCTCGACGAGGGGCTACACCGCGTTGCATCAGTTGTGCGGCGTAGATGAGGAGGCGCGTGCTGACACCTTCCTCGAGTCCGGAGGCCTTGAGATGACGAACTTTTTCCCCCAGCGTTGCCAGCGTGAGCGCCGCCTCCATGTCGATGCCGGACTCGTGCGCAATCACTTGTGCTTCCTTGTCGCGCGGCGGGTAGTCGAAATCAATCGTGACAAACCGCTGGCGCGTGGAGTGCTTCAGGTCTTTGAGGACACTTTGGTAGCCAGGGTTGTAGGAAATGACGAGAAGAAAATCCGGGTGCGCTTCGAGGATTTCCCCTCGCTTGTCGATGGGAAGGATGCGGCGGTGGTCGGTGAGAGGGTGGATCAACACAATCGTGTCTTTCCGGGCCTCGACGATTTCATCCAAGTAGCAAATCGAGCCGTGTCGCACGGCTTGCGTGAGCGGGCCGTCCACCCACACCGTTTCGTCGCCCTTGATCAAGTAGCGTCCCACCAAGTCGCTGCCCGTGAGATCTTCGTGGCAAGCTACGGTAATCAGAGGTGGCCCGGTGCCGTTACCTGGGGATCGCAAGGTAGAGGCCATGTATTCGACGAAGCGTGTTTTCCCGCAACCAGTGGGACCTTTGAGCAACACCGGTAGGCGGCACTCGTAAGCCGCGCGGAAAATATCCACCTCGTCGCCAACGGGTAGGTAGTATGGGATTCGGTTCACGTGCTTGTGCTTAGCAAAGAAGCGAACGGGCATGCACGCGAAGTGCCCGTCGTACGGCCGGCCGTTGGAGGCGCTTTGCAACTCGCTGGTGCATCATTTTGCGAAAACTTGGGCCCGCGCTGGCACCGGCGAGAAAGATCATTGCCTCGGCGATTTTGCGCTGTGCGCTATGCCGAGGAAGAGCGCGGAGCACGTGCGTAGCTCGGCTGCATGAAGGAAAGAATTTGGGTCGCCACCGGCGAAACGGAAGAGATGCCACGAAGGCTTTGGTGCGGAGCTGGCGATCCGGCTACCCGCGATTGGGTTGGGGGTGGGGGAAGTGCCGGACCCGAATCGGAGCGCCGGACCGCCAGGGCTACTGGCGGCGAGCTCTGGGCAGTTACCGGGAGGAGGAGCGCTGCAACATCGCACCAGGCCGCCGCCAATCTGCAGGGAAAACCTACGCTCGCCCCTCCGGGGTGGCGTGCAAATTGACAAGCGCGAAATACAACTCGTCCAACGAAAGGTAGCGGCACCCTGCCGGAACCCAGGGATGAAAATCCTCCGGATCCACGGCAAAGCCGCAGTTCTCGTCGCCATACACGGCGAACACTTCGGTGCCGACCCGGAGGAGCTGCGCTCGCAGCACCAGCCCCCCTTTTGCTGTGATGCCTGCGTTGGTCTTCATGGTTGCCCTCCTCGTTCGACGCAGGCGAATATCTGCAGAGGGCGTGCCACTCGCGCGCTGGCCTGCCGCCGCTTGCTTCTAGCGGTGACCTTTATAATTCCGTGGCGCTTTTGCGCTTCAGTGTTGCAAGGTTGCGGGGGGATGGCGGGAGCAGTCCGGGCACGGCCGAGCTTTGGCCAAGCCGGCGCGAGCTGCACAGTGGCATTGAGGGGGCGTCCAGCTCACGAACCAAAAATTTCCCGGACCCATTCGTGAGATCCGCTCGGCGATGAGATCCGCTCAGCGAGAGGACCCAAAGCCGGGGATCCGAGAGGTTGGCAGCGCCAGGAAGTTTGGTACACTGGCCAGGCGCGGCGGCCTGCCGAGGGGCAACTGCTGTGGATCGAGGAGAAAGGAAGCAAGGGCAATGCATCTCGAGATTCAGGCACAGCACACACCAGTACATCCGCGCTGGCGCGAGTTGATTGACCGGGGGGTTGCCAAACTCCAAGGGTTGTACCGCGACCTCTTGCGGCTGAACGTTACCTTGGTTCACAACTCCCATCACTTGCGCGGGGCAGAAGAAGTGCGGCTGTTACTCCACATCCCAGGCGAGACCCTGACGGCGCATAAGAGCGCTCCGGACATGGGCGATGCCATTCATGCTGCGTTCGATGCCTTAACCGAGGAACTCCGCAGTTTTGTCGAGCGCCGGCGTGACGGGCACCGGCGCCCGAAACATCCGGCTTGATTTCCGAGAAAGTGCAAGCGTGGCTGCCCGTCGACAATCCGCTTTCTCTCCCGGAAAACTGCCGCGCCAGGCCTTAGAAGGTTTGCTGCGCTACCGGGGCGCGTCGGACCACCGTGTCGTCCACGGGCCCGGGTTTGGGCGCGACGCGGCGGTGATCGATCTGGGGGAGCGGCTCCTGGTTCTGAAAAGCGATCCGGTCACGTTCGTGGGAGAGGAAGCCGGGTGGTATGCCGTCCACGTCAATGCCAACGATGTGGCGGTGTTGGGGTGCGTGCCGGCGTGGTTTCAAGCCACCGTGTTGCTGCCTCCCGGGTCAGACATGGCCATCGCACGCAAAGTCATGCGCGAGGCAAATCATGCTTTGCGTGAACTCGGGATTGCGCTCACAGGTGGTCACACTGAGGTCACGCCAGCCGTCACCCAACCCGTTGTCGCGGGTGATATGCAGGGAGTGATGCGCAAGGACGAACTCGTGACTGCGAGTGGTGCCCGCCTGGGCGATTTGCTCGTGTGCACGAAAACGGCGGGGATCGAGGGCACAGCCATTCTGGCTCGGACTTTTGCGCGCGAAGCGCAAAAAGCTCTGGGTGGCGTAGCCGCTCGCCGGGCCGCTCGGTTCCATCGGCGTCCGGGTATTTCCATCGTGTCCGAAGCATTGCTTGCTGCGCGCAACGGCGTCACGGCAATGCACGATCCCACCGAGGGTGGGGTGCGGGCGGGTTTGGCGGAGCTTGCCTTCGCTTCCGGGCGGGCGCTGGAGGTGGACCTAGATCGAATTCCCGTCGCTCCCGAAACAGCCGCCTTGTGCCGCCACTTTGGTGTGGATCCGCTCGGGTTGATCGGTTCCGGAATGCTGTTGGCAACGGTTCCTCCGGAGCATTGGCCGACCGTGCAAGCGGCTTGGGAGCGGGCCGGAATCCGGGGCGAATGCATTGGCCGCGTGACCACAGGGCGAGGTGTACGGGCGCGCGCAAATGGCAAGCGCGTACCGTGGCACTGGTCGGAACGCGACGAGCTCGCGCGCTTGCTCGCAGAGCGTGAGTTGCACGCAAAGCGCTCCCGCAAGCTACGCATCCTCGGTTGAAGAACAAGAGAAAGGAGACAAGCGATGCCAGAAATGCTGACATGTGAACATTGCGGCTTGCCTGTGGCCAAGGAACACGCCCGGGTGGTCGTGGTGGAAAGCTGGCCGCACTACTTTTGCTCCGACAAGTGCAAAATCGAGTGGGGCGAGCTCGACGAGATCGAGGAAGACGAATTTTGAGTCGCGGGAGGGGATCGTGCGAAAGCCAGCATTGAGCTTGGCCGCAATGCGCGGGAAGCGGCGCGCGGCATTGGAAGTGGCGCAAGCAATCGAGCGCGAGGGCTTCGCGGGAATTTACTGCCCGAGTTTTGGCGATGGCTTGGGGCTGTGCGAGGCCATCGCACTTGTGACTCGAGAGATCCCCTTTGGCACGGCCATCGCGAATATCTACACGCGCCACCCGCACGACTACGCGCTCACGGTCACGATGATTCACGAGCTCGCGCCAGGTCGGTTTCGCTTCGGGATTGGCGTGAGCCACGGCCCGGTGCTGCAGCGCTTAGGCGTGCAGGCAAGCCGACCGACCGCCGACATGGAGCGCTTTGTCCGTGCGGTACAAGAAGGAGCAGAACGGTGGGGACCGCTGCCACCGATCGTGCTAGCGACGTTGCGACCTCCCATGATTCGACTGGCGGCCCGCATTGCCTCGGGCGCGGTGTGGGCTAACGCCTGCCGCTCGCACATGCCTGTATCGCTCGCTCATTTGGGAGAACGAGCGCGAGAGGATGATTTCTTCGTGGGGAACATGATTCCGACTTGCATCGACGGCGACCGTAGTGCCGCGGCAGCGGTGCTGCGGAAGACCCTGACGGGCTATGTCATGCTTCCGAACTACCAGCGGTACTGGATCGAGGCGGGTTATGAAGAAGAGATGCGCGCCATCCAAGCAGCGATCGCCGCACGCGAATACGACCGCTTGCCCTCGCTCATGAGCGATGCGTGGTTACGCGATTGCACGTTGTTCGGCAGTGCGGCCGAGGTGCGCGAAGGAGTGGAGGCGTGGTACGCGGCCGGGGTGAAAACCCCCATTCTCGTGCCGTCGTCCACACGCGGCGGTCAGTTCGAGGCCATCGCTGAGGTCATGGCGGCGTTCCGATAATGGCAGGCCGCTATGACTCTCGAGAGAGCTGGGCAAAGAAGTCGTTGCCTTTGTCGTCCACAACGATGAACGCCGGAAAGTTCTCGACTTCGATCCGGTAAATGGCTTCCATGCCGAGTTCGGGATACTCGACCAGTTCGACCTTTTTGATGTTCTCTTGTGCGAGCACCGCCGCTGGGCCGCCGATGCTTCCCAAGTAAAACCCCCCGTACTTCTTGCAGGCTTCGGTGACGATGGGCGAGCGGTTCCCTTTGGCCACGGTGACGTAACTGCCTCCGTGCTGCATGAACAACGGGAGGTACGAGTCCATCCTCCCCGCGGTAGTCGGCCCAAAAGACCCAGACACGTACCCGGCTGGTGTCTTCGCGGGCCCGGCGTAGTAAATCGGATGATCCTTGAAGTACTGCGGCAAACCCTGGCCGCGTTCGAGGCGCTCCTTGATTTTCGCGTGCGCGATGTCTCGCGCCACGATCATAGGTCCGGTCAGAGATAGGCGTGTCTTGATGGGGTACTTCGAGAGCTCGCGACGGATGTGATCCATGGGCTTCCTCAAGTCGATGGCGACCACCTCGCGGCTGAGTTGTGCCGGATCGACTTCTGGCAAGAAACGTTCCGGATGGGTTTCGAGCTGTTCGAGGAAAACGCCTTCGGCGGTAATTTTCGCCTTAGCCTGGCGATCCGCGGAGCAGGACACGCCGATGCCAATGGGACAACTGGCTCCATGGCGCGGTAGGCGGATCACACGCGCATCCAGACAAAAGTACTTGCCGCCGAACTGAGCCCCGATGTGGGTTTCTCGCGCCCAGCGGACCACGGCTTGTTCGAGCTCGCGGTCGCGGATCGCGTGCCCGCGTTCGTTTCCGCGCTCGGGAAGGCTATCGAGGTAACGGCAGGAGGCGAGCTTGACCGCCTTGAGCGTCATTTCGGCGGATAGCCCACCGACCACGATGGCCAGATGGTACGGGGGGCAGGCGGCTGTTCCGAGCAGCGGCAACTTTTCGCGCAGGAACTTCTCGAGGGCAGAGGGATTCAACACGGCCTTGGTTTCTTGGAACAAAAACGTCTTGTTGGCGGAGCCGCCACCCTTCGCAATGAACAAAAAATCGTAGTGATCTCCGGGGGTACTGAGGATCTCGATTTGTGCGGGAAGATTGCACTTTGTGTTCACCTCCTCGTACATGTCGAGAGGAGCGAGCTGGGAGTAACGCAGATTATCGCTCGTGTACGTGTCGTACACCCCGCGCGCGAGCGCCACTTCATCGTCGCCATCCACGGTCCAGACCTGTTGGCCCTTTTTCCCAAAAACAATGGCCGTCCCGGTATCCTGGCACGACGGCAGCACCATCCCGGCAGCGACGCACGCATTGCGCAACAAGTTCCAAGCGACGAACCGATCGTTGGGCGAGGCTTCAGTGTCCTCCAAAATCGCACGCAGTTGCGCGAGGTGGCCAGGGCGAAATAGATGCGCGATGTCCCGCATGGCTTCAGCGGCCAAGACCCGCAGGGCCTCGGCTTGCACGAGCAATACCCGCTGGCCGCGAAAGCGATCGGTCGCCACCCAATCGCCTTCGAGAGGCCGGTAAGGTGTGTCGTCCTCTCCTAGAGGGAAAAGCTCTTGGAAGGGGAAGTCGCTCCGCATGGATGGTTCATATCAGGGTCGCGCTGGGCTTTCACCCATGCCCAGGCTTTGGCGTGCGCGGCCGAAAACGGTGTGCTCCGTAAGCGGTGTGATGGGTTGAAGCGACATGCGTTGCTGAGGTGCGGCGGCAGGAGGTGCAGGAAAGTCGGCGCATCCTGGCGCTCCCAACTGCCACATCGAGCATTGACATTTAGCGCGCCGACCATCAGCATACGCGTCCGCTATGAAGCGTGGTGCTCTTGCAGCCGTGGTGCTCGGCGTCGTGCTGGTCGTCGGCTTGGCCTGGGTGTTGTTGCGGCCCCCCGGTTCGCCCAGGGAGGCCGAACCAGCCACAGGTGCGAGTGGAGGTTTGGCTGCACGTGGCGGCGAGGGCGTAGGTGGCGCGCCCTTAGCCGCAAGGGGAAGTGGTGGGGCGAGTGCTGCCGTGCCCGGGAGTGCGGGCCGGGTTGGTGAGAGTGGCGGGAGCGGCACGACTGGGTCCGGAGGGGCTGCAGGACTGCGCGCCCTGAAGCCACGCGGAGGGATGGTGGGCGAGGCAGTCGGGAGCGCGGGCGAGGGTGCGAACGTCGAGGTTCATGCCGTCGCTCCGCCGGAAGATAAGCTTGCCAGTCTGAAACCGCAGCGTGGTGCGGGTCCCGAGCAGGTGGCTGTGGTCGCGCAAGGTGGTGCGGAAGGCGAGTTGCCTCCCGAGGTGGTATTCGAAGGCGGTCAAGACAAGCGCTTCGGAACGGAAACGCAGGTCCAGCTCGAAAACATCGGGAAAATTGCCGGGGACGCGGGTACCATGGCGTTCTGGCTCAAACCCGATTGGCAGCCTTCGGATCAAAACGATGCGGTGTTCGTGCAAGTGGGCGAGGGGCAGCAGGCAATTCGCGTGGCCAAAAACGTGAACTACCTGCGCTTTGAATTTTTCGACCCGGAGGGTCGCGAGCGTGGAGTGGGCGTGCCGCTGGACGAGTGGAAGCCCGGCGAATGGCACCAGGTCAGCGCCACTTGGGTACAAGGCCGCTTGCAGCTTTTTGTGGATGGCAAGCCCGTGTCGCAAAATACCTTTGATGTCGCGCCCACGTTGGGCGAGGATCCCAAAGCTTACGTAGGCTCGAAACTCCCATCCGGTACGCCGGCTGCCGGGGAAATGACCGACGTGCGGATTTTAAATCGCCCGCTCCAACCGAGCGAAATAGAGGCTCTGGCGCGAAGCGAAAATCGGCCTCGGTGAACCGTTGGGCTCGGCGCCTGCGGTACGGGTAACGCACGCGGGTGGCAATTCGTTATTCCGCGGCGTTTGCATCGCGGGCGCTGAGTCGCGCCCGTCCTTCGACGCACCTCGGGCGAATGGCGTTGCCAAATTTGTGAGGAGCGTGGTAGCCGGTGGGTGTGCGGTCGTCGGGACGGTCACTTTGTTGGGTGTGGTTACTGCTTGCTCCGTGGTTAGCGAGTGCGCAGCTCCAGCCGGAACGAACGGGTGTGGTGGAAAAGCTGGGACCGCCCAGCGCATCTTGGGTATTTGCCACCGACCTCGTTTTGGAGCGGACGAGCGTGGTCGACGTGCAGCGAAGCCGCTTTTTGGGCAGTATTCCAGCCGGGTACGGAACGTTTTTGCCCCTGTTCTCGCGCCGCAGGTCAGAGGTGTACGTCCCTTCCACATATTACTCCCGCCGCACTCGCGGGGAACGTACCGATGTGGTGGAAATTTACGACCTGGAGAATCTGGCTTTTGTCGCGGAAATTCCCATTCCTCCGAAGCGGGCATTGAATCGAATTGCCTTGAACCATGCGGCACTGTCCGACGATGACCGCTTCCTGGCCGTGTTCAACTGGACCACAGGAACTTCCCTGAGCATTGTGGATGTGGAGCGCCGCCGCTTTGTGGCGGAGCTGGATACCCCTGGATGCAGCCTTGCATTCGCAGCCGGCCCGCGCCGGTTTTTCGCTTTGTGTCCAGATGGCAGTGCCTTTGTGCTGGAGCTGGACGACGACGGCAACGAGTTGCGCCGCAGCCGCACGGCTCCATTTTTCGACCCCCGCCGCGACCCAGTTACGGAAAAGGCCGTGCGAGCGGGTGGGGTTTGGTATTTCGTGTCGTTCGAGGGGGTGGTCCATCCGCTGGACGTCAGCGGCAAGCAGATCGAGCCGCTGCCCACGTGGTCGATCGTGGACGACATGGACCGGCGGCAGTCATGGCGCACAGGGGGCACCCAACATCTAGCGGCTCATGACCAGCTCGGGCTCTTGTTCGTTCTGATGCATCAGGGTGGACCGGACACCCACAAGGATCCGGGAAGCGAAGTGTGGGTGTTCGACGTCCGCACGCAAAAGCGAACCCAGCGGATTCCGTTGCGTTTTCCGGGAGCAACCATTTACGGGTTTGCCATCGAGCCGGATTCTTCGTGGCGCTGGCCATTGCCATGGTTGTGGCAGCGAGTGCTCGACCGGTGGGTCCCGCCGTCGGTCACCGCAATCACGGTCACGCAAGACGAACGCCCTTTACTCGTGACCGCGTGCGAATACGCAGGTGCGCTGGCCGTATACGATGCGCGTACAGGCGAGTTCGTGCGGCGCGTGCAGCCCATTGGTTGGGTGACCGACTTGCTGTTCGCCCCGTATGGGGGCGCCCATTGAGACATGGATTCCGTCTACGTCACCCTTGTGCGTGTGTTGGGTGTGCTTCTCTGGTCGGCGGCCGCTTGGCACAAGTTGCGGGATCCGCAGCAGTTTCGTGCGATCTTACAGCAGTACCAGGCACCCGTCCCGCAGTTGCACGGACTCTTCGCCGCGCTTTTGATCGCCGCGGAGATTGCGCTTGTTTTTGGGTTCTTGTTTTCCGTTACCTTGATCTGGGCTTGTTGGGGTAGTGTGGGGTTGTTGGTGCTGTATGCCATTGCGCTCGTGCGTGAGATTCGTGCCGGCCGCACGGACCACGCGTGCGGCTGTGGTGGTTTTGCCCGTACGGCCCAGATTGGTTGGCCGCTGGTGGTCCGAAACTTCATCCTCGCTGGGGTATTTGCCGCAGCCACGCTGAGCCCGCGGCCCCGCCCTTGGACATGGCTGGACTCGTTTACGATCATCGCCGCGAGCCTTGCCTTTGTTTTATTGTACCGGATTGTCGACCTGCTGGCGCAGGACACGACAAGAAACCCGCGGGGTAAAATCGGCCACACACCGTCTGGGTAAGCCGTCATGGTTGGGGCGCTGGTTGTATCGCAAGTGATCCTTTGGATCGTGGTCGTGGCACTGGTGTTGGTGGTCTTGGCCTTGGTGCGGCAAGTGGGCGTGCTGCAAGCCCGTGTTGCCCCAGTCGGCGCACTGGTGCCCCAAGGAGCGCCGGAGGTGGGCGAAGCCGGACCGCCGTTTACCTTGACCGACATTCGCGGCCGGGTGGTTGACATTGCAGGCAATCGCCGTAACCGGCACGCCATGTTGCTCGTGTGGGTGGCGCCACAGTGCCCAGCCTGCAAGGCCTTGTTGCCGGTGCTGGATGCCGTGCGTCGGAGCGAGCAGCAGTGGTTGGACGTTGTCCTGGCGAGCGATGGACTCTTGGAAGAACAGGAGCCGATTTTGGCTTTACTCAGTCCTGAAGTGCCGTATGTTCTTTCGGCGGAACTCGGTATCGCATATCAGGTGCCGAAGGTGCCGTTTGCCGTGCTGTTGGATGCCGATGGGATCGTGCGGGCGCGTGGGATCGTGAACACGCGCGAGCACATCGAGAGTCTGTTCGAGGCGTACCGCCACGGCGTGGCTTCGATTCAAGAGTACTTGCAACGGGAACGGGCAGCGGGTTAGGCAGGGGTCGGCGATGGCAGAAACGTGGCTCGGTTGGCTCGATACGTGGTGCGCCCGATGGGCTCGCCGGCTCGCGGAGCGTACCTCGCGCCGCAGCTTCTTGTCGCGGCTGGGAGTGTTTTTGGTCGGAGCTGGTGCCTACCCGTTGTTGCCGGTTGCACGGGCTGCGACGGCCCGCAAGGAAGTTGTGCCGGGGGAGCCAGGGTTGGACCACCCCGGGGGTGACCCATCGCGATGCGAATATTGGCGGCATTGCGCGATCGATGGGTTCTTATGTAGTTGCTGCGGTGGTACGCAGCGCTCTTGCCCCCCGGGAACGATTCAATCGCCGGTCACCTGGATTGGCACTTGCCGGAACCCCGCGGACGGAAAGCTGTATATCATTTCGTACAACGATTGCTGCGCCAAGCACGTGTGCGGCCTGTGCTATTGCCACCGGAACGAGGGCGACAAGCCGGTCTACTATCCGCAGCGGAGTAACGACATCAACTGGTGCCATGGAATCAACAACGTAGTCTATCATTGCTCCACGGCCATTGTTTTGGGGGAGGCCAAGGGTGAGCTGTGATGGGCAGAGTGCGGCTTGCGTGCTGGATCGCTGTGGCATGGCTGGTTGCTATTTCTCCGGCGGTTGCTGATCCCTGGGCGGACTACGTGTTGCATTGCCAGGGCTGTCACGGTCCGCGCGGCGAGGGGTCCGCGGATGGCGCCCCTCCGTTTGCGGGGCAGTTGCGGCGCCTGGCGGCCACGCCGACTGGAAGGGAGTACTTGGTTCGTGTGCCCGGGGTGGCCAACGCGGAACTCGATGACGAGCGGTTGGCGGTGTTGTTGAACTGGCTCGTGGAACACTTCGATGGCAGCGCAGAGCCAGTGCGCCCGTTCACGAGCGCTGAGGTTGCCCGAGGCCGGCGCGAGCCTTTGTTATCCGTCCCCGCCGCTCGCCGCGCTGCCCTCGCCCCGGGAGGGAGGGAGAATGGCAGCGATGACCCGTGAGTTGACCCCGCCGACTTGGTCCAGTTCTTGAGTTCGTGCGGATTTCGAAGCCCCTCCCGGCACACCGTGGGGAAAAACTCCCTTCGTGTAGGATGACAGCGGGTTGCAGGTGGACTGGCTGCGCGAGCGTTTTTGCTTGTCCTGGGGACAGGGAACCGGCCGAGTGAGGAGGCAAGGCTGGTCATAACGTTCGCGGATGGTTCGCTTTGAAAGGCAGCGTTGGCTAAACACTTGCCCGTGGCAGTTGCAGCACATGTGGATCCGCCCGGCCCAGGTGGGGATACTCCTAGCGTAGCGGGTGCCTCGCCGATTGCGCCCCCTGCGTTCCTCGACCGAGTGGGTGTACGCGCGTCCTTGTCCGTTATCTCGGGACTGGCGGTGGCTGCAAGTTTTTTGTGGTTCGAGCTTTACCCGTTAGCGTGGGTCGCCTTTGTGCCTTTGCTGGTCGCTTTGCGCGTCGCCCCGAACAGTCGGCGAGCCGTACTTTTAGGTTGGCTCGCTGGTGTGGCGACGAATTTGCCCGCCTTTTACTGGCTCGTCTACACGATTCGCGTGTTCGGCGGTTTTTCCTATCCGGTTGCTCTTTTATTTTACCTCGTGCTCACGGCGTTCACGGCGTTGCAATTTGGGGCGTTCGGCTGGGTAGTTCAGCGACTGCGGCTTGCACCGCTCTGGGTCGTGGGATGTGCCGCGACGTGGGTGGCGCTGGAGTACTGGTTCCCGAATTTGTTCCCTTGGCGCCTTGCCAACAGCCAAATGCACGCAGTGCGCTTGTTGCAGTCCGGGGACTTGGCGGGGCCTTTCTTGTTGAGTTTCGTGATGATGTGGTTTGCCGCCGGGCTTGCCGAGCTTGTGGTGGTACGACGATGGGTGCCACTCGCGTGGGCGGTTCTCGCGATCGTTGGCTTGTGGTGGTACGGATGGCAGCGCCTTCAGCAGGTCGAGTCGGCCATGCGCCACGCTCCGGCAATTCGTGTCGGACTCGTGCAGGGCAACGTCGGCATCGCGGAAAAGGGCGATGTGCGATACTTCGAGATCAACTTGGAAAAGTACCGAGAACTCAGCCGCGCCGTTCAAGGCGAAGTGGATTTGCTGGTGTGGCCGGAAACCGTGCACCAGGAGTGGATTGCGACCGAGTGGCAGCGGCTGGACGGCAAGGAAAATCCCTTCCCGGATCTGCGCACGCATCTGATCTTTGGGGGGCTTGCGTATCGTTTTGTGGGTGCGGACAAGGTGGAGCAATTCAACAGTGCGTTTTGGATGGAGCCAGGCGGGCGACTGCGCGGCCGTTATGACAAGCGGATCTTGATGCCGTTTGGAGAATACATTCCGGGCGGCGAGCTCGTACCTGCCGTTTACGCATTGAGCCCACAAACGGGGCGGATGACCGCAGGCCGGAGCGAACGTGTGTTCGTGTTGGACAATGGCGCCCGCATTGGTCAGCTCATTTGTTTCGAAGACATCGTGGGAGACATGCCGCGCAAAACCACGCTGGCGGGGGCCAATGTGCTCGTGACGATTCTCAACGATGCGTGGTATGGGCGGAGTGTTGCACCTTACCAGCACCAAGCTTTGGCCGTGTGGCGCGCCGTGGAGAATCGCCGCTACCTGTTGCGCGGCTCCAACACAGGGGTTACGAGCATTGTAGACGCGGCCGGACGGGTGCAAGTCGAGGGAAGCCTGTTTACCGAGGAAGTTGTGCGGGGCGAGGCCAAGCTCTTGGATGGGAACACGGTCTATGGCCGTGTTGGAGATTCGTTGCCGGTCTTGTGTAGCCTCCTCGTGGCGGGCGGGTTCTTGGTTGGGTGGTGGCGACGCTGGCAGGGAGGAAGACCCGGCGCACGAGCGAGCTAGCCAAGACACTTTGACGAGACCGATGGGGAAGTAGGAGAACACCAATGCGCAGGCCTGTCGTGCGATTCATCGCCATATTTTTCGGCTGCCTTTGGGTTTTCAGCGCCGCAATGGCGGTCACGAATTTGCAGAATCGGTTAGGTCTGATCGAGCGCGCCATTGCGTGGTCGGCCGCGTACCTCGCGCAGCGAGCGGGTTCGCAGGCCCAAGTTGTGGAGGGCAATGTCATCCAAGCTGGCGGTGCCAGCCTGCAAGTGAACCACGAGTGCACAGGGCTTTTCGTGTTCGTCGTGCTGGTGAGCTTTATCGTGGCCTACCCGGCGCGATGGTGGCAGAAATTAGCGGGCATACTGGTGGGTGTGGTGTCGCTCTCGGTTGTGAACGTTGCCCGCATTGCGACTTTAGTGCGACTCGTAGAATTTTATCCGAACCTGTTCGATTACTTTCACGAGTTCGTGTGGCAAGGCGTGTTTCTCATGTTGGTGACGGTGTATAGCATGGCGTGGGTGGAGCGAACGCGCACATGAAGCTGCAGTTCGCTGCCCGCTTTGTGGGCGCGTTTTTTCTGCTTCTTTTGCTGTGGGCGCTTTCGAACTTTAGCGTTGGATACCGTGCGGCCGTGTTTCGCGCGCTGAAAGTCGCTAGCCCTGTGATGACCGGCTGGTGGCTGGAAAAAGACGAGGGGAGCAAGACCGGCGTGGCCTTCGAGAAAGGCGAAATCCGCATGTCGCTGGAGATCGATCCGGCTTTGCTTTCCATGGCGCATGTGCCCTTGCTGGCCTTGATTTGGGCTACCCCCGGGTTAGGCGTGAGGGGAGTGCTGGTGCGCAGCCTCGTAGGTATGGCCGCTTTCTTTCTGATTCACGTTGCGGTGTTGGCAGTGTACCCTGTGGTGCTGGCCAGGCCGAATTGGTTCACGGATACCGTGGGGGTATTCAGCGGCCTCTTGAGTTTCGTGCTGGCGCCGCAGTTGATCTGGTTTGTTCTGACGTATCCTCGTCTGGCCGAGCTGTGGCGCTTGGGAAAACCGCCGGAGGCTCGAGCCCCGGCGGTAACGAGCAAGAAGCCGAGATGACGGATCAACCTGGAGCGAGTCCCCAGCGAGGCGAAAACATGCTCGCCGCCGTGGTTCTCGATTGCGATGGCGTGCTGTTCGATTCCTTTGCAGCCAACGTGGCGTATTACGGGGCGATCTTGAAGCAGCTCGGAGAGCCGCCGCTCACGCCCGAGCTGGCGCAGTTAGCCCACCGCGGCTCGTCGCTGCAGTTCTTCGAGCATGTGTTTCGGGGAGACCCGGAAAAAATCGCTCGCGCAAAAGAAGTTGCCGCGGCGACGGACTACGAGCCCTTTTATGCGTTGATGCGGCCCGTGTCTTCGTTGCACCGCGTGTTGCGCGAGCTCAAGCGGCAGTATCGCTTGGCGATGGCCACGAACCGAGGCTACACGGCCCACGAAGTCGTGCGTCGCTTCGGACTCGCAGACTACCTCGAAGCGACCGTCGGGGTGCGTGATGTGGCCCGGCCGAAACCCCATCCGGATATGTTGCAGCTTTGTTTAGAAAAGCTCGGAGTCGAACCGAGTGCTGCAGTGTACGTGGGGGATGCGGAATCCGACTGGCAGGCTGCACGCGCTGCAGGCATGCACTTCGTGGCCGTGGGTGATCTTGAAGTTGCCGCGCTCAGGATCCGCGTGCTGGACGAACTTCCGGCAGCTTTGTTGCAACTCTCCTGCCGAATTGCGGGCGCGACCTGAACGGATGCTCTGGGCCGTTGCGGTGGCTGGCTTGCTTCCTCGAGTCCGGATCGTCGGGATGAGACGTTACCGGATAGATATGGCCAGGGGTTGAGGCGTCGACTCTGCGAGAATGGGCGCTGGTCACAGGGGCGGAACTTTACGGGCTGCCCGCCCTGCTGCCCAGAACAGCGGCAGGGCAACTAGCTGAACGCCTGCCGCAAACAACATCAACGCGGGGATGGACCGGGAGTACAAGAGCCCCAGCACCGTGCTGCCGCCGAACCAGGCGAAGCCAAAGCCCATGTTGAAGATCCCATAGGCGCTCCCGCGGCGCGAAAGGGGAGCAAGGTGCGCCACTGCGGCGCGTAACACCGACTCCTGTGCTCCGAGACCAATGCCCCACAAGACTACACCGCCCACTGCTCCCGCAAAGCTGTGGCTAAAAAGGAACACCGGCGCCAGGGCTGACAGCATCGTGGACAGCAGCAGGACTCCAAATCCGGTGCGATCGAACCACCGGCCGAAGAAGAGCGCCGCCATGCCGTCGACGATCATTGCCATTGCGTAGAGCACGGCGATCCACGGGGTAGTGATGTGCCCGCCCTGCTGGAAGTGATAAGCGATCAGCGCATAGTCGGCGTACCCCGCAGCAACACAACACGCGCCAGCGAGGTAAATCCAGAATGCCGTCGGTAATCCACGGGCGGCAACCGCTTCTGGGCTCACGTGGAGATCCCTAGGCCGTGGGAAAAGAAACCGAGCCAAGAAAAGAAGCGCCAGCGCGGCCGTAGCCGGCAGGAGCAGCCAGGCAAACGCTCGTCGGTATTCGGAATGTGCGGCAACGATCGTGGCAACCAGCAGGGGACCGAGCGTGGCACCGACTTGATCGAGCGCTTCGTGCAAACCGAAGCCCCATCCGTGCCCCGTGCGGCTAGTGGCGAAGGAAAGCATGGCGTCTCGGGCAGGGGTGCGCAGGGCTTTGCCGACGCGTTCCAACAACACCAAGCCGGCGGCAGGGACCCAGTGACTCGTGAGGGCGAGCGCAGGAGCGGCGAGCAGGTTCAAACCGTAGCCAACGATGGTCAGCGCCCAGTAGCGGCCGGTGCGGTCCGCCAGCACGCCCGACCACAACCGCAGCACGTAGCCAAGCAACTCCCCTGCACCGGCCACGGCACCGATCACCACCGCACTGGCACCGAGCAGGCCAAGATACGGCCCGATGATCGCCCGTGCCCCCTCGTAAGTAATGTCCGCGCACAGGCTCACCAGCCCGAGCAAGACCACGAACCAGACGGCTTGTTGGTTCGTGACCGTTTGCCGTTTCGCGACCATTGGTTCCTTAGGGCGTTGCGAGTAGGAGAAACTGCGGCCGCGGCGGCTCGATCCATGAGCACGTGCTCGGGCTGGTACTTACCAGGCTCCCTGCGGGGTGTGCCCGAACGATTACCGGCAAAGGACAGTGTTCCCGAGCAAGGAGAAACCGCAGTTGTTCGTAAGGTCCGTTCCGAAATCTATCGTCCCACAGCGCCCTTGCTGCCCATCGGTTTGGTCGCCGAACACCACGGCGAGCCGCAGCGGAAGCTGATACGACTGAATTTGGAAATTCCCGTTCTTCCCACTCAGGCTGAACTGCACTCGCGTTCCGTCGCGGCTGATCAGCTTTGCCTTGGTGATGCCCGGGGCGAGGGTTCCGCTCGGGTCTCGGTACAAGAACAGGAATCCACCCAATGCCTGGCGTACGGTCCAGTTCGAACCACCCGGAAGCTGGCGGCTAAAAATGATGTTCCCGGCACGGTCCGCCACCTGCACCAGGAGCCCTCTATCGGCTACTTCCAGTGCAATGGGCGGGAAGAAACTCCCCGCATTCCCCAGGACCAACAACGATTCATCGCCTGCGGGATTGTCATTCCGCAATACCCGCAACAGGGCTCCTTGAATGGGTGCGCCATTGGAGCACGCCAGCGGAATCGTCGGTGTCACCGTGGGTGTCCGAGTTGGAGTGGAGGAGAAAGTAGGTGAGAGTGTGACTGTTGGGGTCCGGGTTCGCGTGCCAGTGCGTGTGGGGGTTGCGGAAGGCAACGGGGGCGTTGTCGGGGTTGGTGTGGCAGTACGAGTCGGTGAGAACGGTGGGCTGCTCGGTGTCGGCGTTGGCGTTGGTGTGGGGCTGGGACCAGGCAGCTCCCCGGGGCCGGGGGCAGCGTCCGAAGAGAACGGAGCGGCCGCCAGGCCGTCGCCGTTGAACAAATTCGCCCACCGAGGAAACACATCGTACGCGTAACGAACGGCGATAGGGCCCGGGACTGCTTCGTGCCACACCACGACCTCGGATCCTTGAATCGCAGCCCGTGCCCAAACCCAAGTTACGCCGTCGTTGGAAATCGCAAATCCCTGCAACGGCGCCCCTCCACCCGCTTGGAGCCCGATGGCGGTATTCGGGCGGAAAAAGATCCGAAGCTGGTTCCCTTCAGGCTGGACGTGGGAGAACACCGGACCCGAATAGTTCCCCGGCAGTGAGCGATACACCGTGCCGAGAGCTACCGAGGCCATGCGCTGCCCGTACAGTTGTTTCTCGCGGGGATGGGTGCCCCCAGGCAAATCAATGCTGATCACCATGCCGGTGCCAGGCAGTGCCAGCGCCTTTAAGTACGCGTCACGCATACGCGGAGCGACAAGCTGGATAGGTTGCACCACCGGCAAAGGCGCCGCAGTTTCGCCCCACCGCAGCCCACCGCCGGTCGGCAGTTGCACAAAAAGGAAGGGCAAATCGGGGCGGCCAAAGTCCTCCCTCCACGACTTGATCAAAGCGGGCAAAGCAACGGCATACTGGCTCGGACGACTATCGTCCGCCTCGCCCTGCCACCAGCACACGCCGCGGAGGGCAAGAGGAAACAAAGGCTCGATTTTTCTCTCGTACAGCCGGCCTTTGAGGCGGATGCGGTCTTCCAAGCCGTCCCCAGCTTCACCCACGATCGAATTGCCGAACCAGAAACGGATATTGGAGCCGCCGACCGCCTGGTTGATAATTCCGACCGGGATGCCGAGATGCTCGTGCAAGGCCACGCCAAACCAAAACGCTGCCCCTGCCGGCCGTTCCCCCCAACGGCGGACTTTGAATGTACGTACCAGCGGGTACGATGCGAGTTCGCTGCTCGTTGGCGGGTTGATGACCATATTGGATTGGCCGCTGCACAACCATACCTCGCCTACAACTACGTCCTCGAGCTGCAACGCATTGTCTCGCCCGATGACCGTGAGCTGCCTCCCCTCGTTCGTGGCTGGAAGAGGATCGAGCTGGACCTCCCATCGGCCGGTGAAGGGGGCCGCTACGGTCGTTTTGGCTTGGCCGGCAAACAACACGGTGACGGTTTCTCCCGGGTCCGCTTCGCCCCAGATCGGGTTGGGCATTCCTGCTTGTAACACCATTCCGTCGGAAAACCGGGCGTGCGTAAACGTAACCCGCGCCCACGCTGGCAGTGCGCAGGCGAACATGCAGACGACCGTCAACGTAAACCGCGAACGCAAGCTGAGCTGCTTTCCCCGACCAGCCGACACAACGTGCCACAGCTACCCGATAGGGCGTCCAAAGGCAAGACAAGAGTTTCGATTGAGCCGTCTTCGGCCCTTGCGTGGTCTCCGAGGCCTGAACGCACGCGGATGGGACGCGCTGCGGAAAGGGAGCGCCGCCCTTGCCCGGAAAACCGCTCTCGTTTGCCCGCTTTTTCTCGGGCACGGGTGCGCGGTAAGAGCACGGTGTGCGTGGGAATCCACCCGTCTCGGAGGCACTCGGTCCGCAGCAGCGCGCTGGGCGGCGTTTGTCGGCAAGCGCTGTGTTGATTCTGGTGTGCGTGTTTCTGGTCAGTCGGGCGGCGCTCTTGTCTACTTCCAGCGCAGCCAACGAGAATTGGGAGGAGCCAGTGTTTTTGTTCAGTGCCGTCGAACTCCAGCGGCTGGGCGTAACGCACATTTGGGATTTCCAAGATGATTTGGACCACGGTGGCTCCGTGCCCTTGCTGCTTCTCGGCACGATTTGGCTGCGTGCAGTGGAACCTTCCCTGGTGGCCTTAAAGTGGATGGAGTTGGCATGGTGGACGGTCGCCTTCGGGCTTTTTCTTTACGTGCTCGCCAGGCTGTTTTCGTGCCGTGCCGCATTTTTGGGCGGGATCTTGTGGATTGGCGCCAGTCCGAACCTGGCGCGCCTTCAAGTCACGCTGGTGGGCTCGCATCCCGAGGGCGTACTGCCCGCACTCTGGGCAACCGCATTGCTCGCGCGCGTCGAGCCGAACAGTGGCAGGCTCCAAGCGATTCGTTGCGTGTTGACTGCTTGGCTGGCCACGGTGGCTGCGTGGATGTCGTACCTTCTGGCGGGTTGGTCGCTGGCGATTTTGGCGGCCTTGCTCCGTGGCCCCGCACGCTGGCGCCGGCTCCCTGCAGCGTTGCTCGGCGTGAGCGCCGGCCTAATGCCGTGGATCTACCAGAACGTATACCGCCGGCCGCACGGCTGGCAAGCATGGGTGGAGCGCGCCTTTCACGCACCGCCGGCTGCGGCCGCTCAGTCGCTCGGATTCTGGGGCATGCTGCGCTTTCTTCCAGACTCGTGGGGGGATCCGCGGTTGGGGACTTGGATTTTGGGGGTCTTGATCGGGTTTGCAATCTTGCTGGCTTTGGCGGGCGAACATGCCGCGCGTGGAGATTCTCCGATGCGTTCCAGGAATGCGGTGGTGGCATTGTTTACCGCAGCGGCGCTCTCGGCTGCGATCTTGGTTGCGGGTCGCATCACACCAGTGGCGAACGAGGGGTATTTCTTCGCACGATTTTTCGTGCCGCTCCAAGTGTTGCTCATGGCTCTCGCCGCCGGGGGGGTAGAGGTAGCCACGCGGGCGTGGGGCCGAGCCGTGTTCGTTGTACTAGCAACGGCTGCTACCGTGCTGGGTAGCTGCCAAATCGCACCGTTGTTCGGGCAGGGAGTGACAGTCCGGGAGTTTCGGCAAGACTGGCTGCGCGGGTGCTTAGTGTTCGGCGTGGCTGAGCTTGCGCGTGCGGGGGGTGCGCAGCCGGCTTGCCGGAGGTTAGCAGCACTGACCGATGCCGAGTGCCGCCAGCGCGCGTTCAACGGCCTCGGGTGGAGTTTGGCGGATGACTACCGGAGGCATGGGAATTTGACTCTGATTGCCGAGGCGCTGGAGTGTGCGGGAGAGCCGGCACTTCGCCGTGCGATTTGTGGTGGAGTCCGCTTTACCCTCGCGCGTGCGCCGGGAATTCGCGAACCCTCGCCGTTTCCGAAAGAGATCGAGCGATTGTGCAACCAGTAGCGGCACCTCAAGCGCCGCGCAGATTTTGCGGCGCACGGTGCAGATTCGGGGCGAGTTGGCCGCAAGCTGCAAAGACTTCACGACCTTGTGTGACCCGGCGCTTGGCGAACACGCCGTGAGCCCGAAGCGTGTGCAAGAAGGCGAGGACGCGTTCCTCAGCCGGGGGCTGGAACGCTGCTGCACGCTGGGGGTTGTAGGGAATCAAATTCACCACACACGGAAGGTCTTGGCACCACGCTGCCAACTGCCGGGCGTGCGCCTCGGAGTCGTTGATGCCTTTCAGCAACACATACTGAATCAGAAAAAGGCCGCGAGGAGGAAGAGGATAGGCACGCAGCAGTTCCTTGAGTTGGCGCAAAGGCAAGGCCCGATTGGCCGGCACGAGTGCGCTGCGCAAATCGTCGTCCGCGGCGTGCAGCGAAATGGCCAAGCGCAACTTTTGACGGCGCACATCTTCCCGCGCCCAGTTCGCCAGTTGCTCGAGCCCCCGCGCCACGCCGACTGTGGACACGGTCATGTGCGAAAGGGGGAAAGCCAGCCCCGCGGTGTCGCCGAGAATTTCGATAGCTCGGGCCAGAGCAGGGAAATTGTCGAGCGGTTCGCCCATTCCCATGAAGACGATGTTGCGGATGCCATCGAGGTCGTAGCGGTACGGACCGTTCCTTGGGGGGTAGAGCCGGAAGAGAATTTGCCGGGCAAGCAAACGCTGCGCAACGATTTCCCCTGCATCCAAGTGGCGGAGGAGCCCCATCGCCCCGGTTTCGCAAAACACACAACCCATGCGGCAGCCAGCTTGTGTGGAGACGCACAGCGTCCTCCAGCGTGCGCCCCGATAACTGTCCATCGGGATGATCACGCTTTCCACACGTGCCCCGTCCGCCAAGCGGGTAGTAAATTTGATCAGTTCACCGGCAGCGTATTCTTGCTCGATGTCCGGAAGGTTCTGCCGAAGCGCAGCGCGCACGCACGATGCATACAAGCGGCGGGCCTGTCCCGGGTTGCCGCCAACGTGCTGAACGAATTCCGCCGCCGTGAGGCGCCACGCTTGCAGTTGATGCGTGGCGCCCGCCGCGCGGCAAGTATCAGAGGCGTTCGATGACAGTCCCTGTGCCAAGGCCTCCCCCGCAGCACATGGAAATTAGCGCATAGCGAGCGCCAGTCCGCTCCAGTTCATGGAGCGCCGTGGTGATGAGCCGAGCGCCGGTGCATCCGGTGGGGTGACCCAAGGCAATGGCCCCTCCGTTCGGATTGACGCGCTCGGGGTTGGGCTCGCAAGCCTTCATCCACGCAAGCACAACGGAGGCGAAGGCTTCGTTGACCTCGAACACGTCGATATCGTCCATCTTGAGTCCGGTCAGTTGCAGGAGCTTGCGTGTGGCCGGGATTGGTCCCTTGAGCATCGTCACCGGATCCACGCCCACGAGTGTCGTGGCCACGATGCGTGCCCGAGGGCGCACACCCAGGCGTTTTGCCCCTTCGGCTGAAGCCAGGAGAACCGCGGCTGCTCCGTCCGAAACCTGTGACGAAGTGCCAGCGGTGTGAATGCCCCCAGGCTCGACCGGTTGCAGAGTGGCTAACTTTTCCAACGAAGTTTCGCGGAGTCCTTCGTCGCGTTCGACGCGGCGGATTTCCCCGGTGGGGTTGCCATTCTCGTCGACAACGGGGGCTTCCACCGGCACGACCTCCCGGTGGAAGCGGCCTTCACGCCAAGCTTGGTTGGCCAGCATCTGGCTGCGCAGCCCAAAGCGATCCGTATCCTCGCGTGTGATCCCAAATTCCTTGGCGATCATCTCCGCGCCTTGAAACTGCGTAGCGAACGCGTAGTGCTCCGCATACGACGGAGGGAAGGGTGAACCTCCGCGCATGTTGGAGCCCAGCGGCACCCGCGTCATCATCTCCACGCCGCAGGCCAGCACCACGTCTTCGATGCCCGCACCCACGAGACCGGCCGCGAGCGACGTTGCCTGCTGGCTGGAGCCGCACTGGCTATCCACAGTGGTCGCCGGGACCTCCATCGGAAGTCCTTCGCCGAGCCATGCCGTACGCGTCACGTTGAACGACTGCTCCCCGACTTGGGAAACGCAACCGCCGACCACTTGGCCGACTTGGCGTGGGTCCACGCCCGCCCGTTCCAACACGGCCCGCTGGATTTTGCCTAACAGGGCTGCCGGGTGAAGCCCAGAAAGGCCGCCTTTGCGCCGGCCAATGGGGCTGCGGGCTGCTTCGAGAATGAACACTTCCTGCATATCCAAAACCTCCTGAAACGTCTGCGGACACCTGAAACGTCTGCGGACAAACGTACAAAGCAAAGGGCTTGCGGTCCTTCCAGGGTAGAGCACGTTTCGGACGCAGGGATTGTTGGCGCACGGCGAGGGACGTGCTACGCGGGCGGCCATGACCACGGACAAGTTTGCCGGCCGCGTGGCCGTGATCACCGGTGGCGCGGGTGGTATCGGGCGTGCACTCGCCGAGGCGTTTCTGGCGCGGGGCGCGCGTGTGGTACTGGCGGACGTGGATGCGAATGCACTCCAACAAACCGTGGCGGAACTCCGTCGCGAAGGGCGGGAGGTTCACGGGGTGGTCACCGACGTGACCTCGCTAGAGAGCGTGCGGGCGCTCGCGCAAGAGGTGCGCGCCCGCTGCGGTGCCGTCCATGTACTCTGCAACAATGCCGGCGTAGCGGTGTTCGGTCCCATGCGCGACGCCACGCATCAGGACTGGGAATTTACTATGGCGGTGAATTTTTGGGGCGTGGTGCATGGCATCGAGGCGTTTTTGCCGTGGCTGCTGGAGCAAGGAGACGGCGGTCACATCGTGAACACGGCCTCGATGGCCGGGCTGGTGGGCATGGAATGGCTGGGGATTTACTGCGCATCGAAGTTCGCGGTAGTGGGGTTGAGTGAAGCATTGTATCGTGAGCTTAAGCCGCTCGGCATCGGGGTGAGTGTGCTCTGTCCCATGATGGTGGATACGCGCATCAATGAGAACTCCGTCCGTGTCCGGCCGGCCTCCTTGCGGGTGCCAGGAGTCGAGCCCATCGTGCCACCGGCGGAGGCGATGAAGGGAACTGTAATCCCGCCCGCTGAGGTTGCGCGGCGGGTCGTGCGCGGCATCGAGCGTGGCGACTTGTACATTCTCACCCATCCGGAACAACGCGAGTTTTTGCGCCGGCGGGCGCAGCGGCTCGACCGGATGTTCGAGCCGGACCAATGGTAACAAAAAGGAAACGAGTCCAATGAAAGATTTGTTCCATGTGCGCGGCAAAGTCGCATTGGTGACCGGCGGTTCACGCGGAATCGGGGCAATGATTGCCCGCGGCTTCGTGGAGCACGGCGTGCGCGTCTACATTTCCTCCCGGAAGCAAGATGCTTGCGAGCGCATGGCGGCGGAGCTTTCCCAATACGGCACGTGTGTCGCCTTGCCGGCCGACCTGTCCACCGAAGCCGAGTGCCGCCGCTTGGCCAGCGAGGTTGCCGCCCGCGAGCCCGCATTGCACATCTTGGTCAACAACGCGGGAGCCAACTGGGGTGCCCCCTTGCCAGAATATCCGGACAGTGCGTGGGACAAAGTTTTGGCGCTCAACGTCAAGGCCGTGTTCCATCTCACCCGTGCACTATTGCCGCAACTGGAGGCCGCTGCGCGCCCGGGCGACCCGGCTCGGGTGATCAACATCGGTTCGATTGACGGCTTGCGCGTACCGCTGCTGGAAACTTACGCGTACTCCGCAAGCAAGGCAGCGCTCCACCACTTGACCCGAGTGCTGGCCATGCAGCTTGCGCCGTGCGGGATCACGGTGAACGCCGTTGCCCCTGGCCCATTCGAGAGCAAAATGATGGCTGCCACGTTAGAGCGCTTCCGCGATGCAATTGTTGCCGCTTGTCCGCTCGGCCGCATTGGCGAGCCCGAGGACATGGCTGGTATTGCGATTTACCTCGCCTCGCGCGCGGGTGCTTACGTCACCGGCGCGGTCATCCCAGTGGATGGTGGTTTGAGCGTGCGCTGAACGATGGCAGCCCAATCTCCTCGCGCGAGCAACGCCCCAGAGAACAAGCCCATCGGGGGAGCGAGCTCTCCGAGTGATCGTGGGTTTGCGCGTACGGTGACGGTTGCCATTCGGCGCGTGCGCGCGTCGGCTGAGCCGCTGCCGTTACCCGGGTACGCCACAGCCCTTTCGGCTGGTCTCGACCTCCGCGCCGATATCGAGCACCCGATCACTTTGGCTCCGGGCCAACGTTGCCTAGTGCCGACCGGCATCGCGATCGCGCTGCCCCCGGGCTATGAAGGTCAAGTTCGCCCGCGCTCCGGTTGGGCATGGCGCAGCGGCGTCACCTTGTTGAATAGCCCTGGAACGATCGATGCCGACTACCGCGGCGAGATCCAGGTCATTCTCGTCAACTTGGGGCAGGAACCAGTCGTCATTTGCCGTGGGGACCGCATTGCGCAGCTCGTCGTCGCGCCAGTGGCCCGCGTGGCTTGGCAGGAAGTGGAATCGTTGGAACCTACCGCACGCGATGCTGGTGGGTTCGGGCACACCGGCCGATAAGCGGAACATTCAGGGGGTGAAGTGACGCATGCCGTACGCTAGGGACAATCGTACACTGCGGGTAGCCGAGGTAAAATCGGACCCACGGAGCTCGAGAGCTCCACGGCCGCAAAGGCTCGGGGATGAGCATGGAAAAGCGTGAACTTTTGTACGAAGGCAAAGCAAAGCGGATCTACGCCACTGCCGATCCGGACCTCGTTGTGCAGTACTTCAAGGACGATGCAACTGCATTCAACGCCCAGAAACGGGGCACGATTGCGGGCAAAGGGGTGTACAACAACGCCATCAGCGGGCACTTGTTCCGGTACTTGGACGATCAGGGGATTCCGACGCATTTCGTGCGGACTTTGAGCGAGCGCGAAATGTTGGTACGCCGGCTCGACATTGTCCCCGTCGAGGTCGTCGTGCGGAACCTCGTCGCCGGCAGTCTCGCCAAGCGGTTGGGCCTGGAGGAAGGCCGGGATTTGGCGAGCCCGATTTTGGAACACTACTATAAGAACGATGCCCTGGGTGACCCGTTGATCAATCCCTGGCACATTACCGTGCTGGGGTGGGCCAGCGAGGCGGAACTCGACGAGATCAATCGGCTCGCCTTGCGTGTCAACGAGCTGTTGCGTGCGTACTTGCAACCGCGAAAACTTCTGCTGGTGGACTTCAAACTGGAATTCGGGCGCCATCATGGCCGCTTGCTGCTGGGAGACGAAATCAGCCCCGACACGTGCCGCTTTTGGGATGCTGCAACCCGGGAAAAGTTGGACAAAGATCGCTTCCGTTTCGACCTGGGTAATGTCGAGAGCGCTTATGCCGAGGTACATCGGCGGGTGTGTGGAGAAATATGAAGGAGGAAAGCGTGCGGGCACGTGTGTTCGTGATGCCAAAGAAGGAAGTGCTGGACCCGCAGGGCAAAGCAGTTGCGCGCTCGCTACATGCTTTGGGTTTCTCCGAGGTGGCCAGCGTGCGGGTGGGCAAACTGATCGAGCTGGAGCTGGCAACCACCAATCGGGAGCAGGCTCGCGAACGAACGGAAGAGATGTGCCGCAAGCTCCTGGCCAACGGTGTCATTGAAGACTTTTCGCTGGAAATCGAAGATTGAACGAGGGTGCTATGCGTTGGGGCGTTGTCGTCTTTCCCGGATCGAATGACGATCAAGATACGCTGTGGGCGATCGAGCGGGTGCTGTGCGAGCCCGCCGTGCGGCTGTGGCATAAGGATACGGACCTCCGAGGCGTGGACGTTGTCGTGCTGCCCGGTGGCTTTTCTTACGGGGATTATTTGCGTTGCGGCGCCATGGCGCGGTTTTCGCCCGTGATGGAGAAGGTCATCGAGTTTGCGCAGCGGGGCGGGCTCGTGTGGGGTATCTGCAACGGGTTTCAAATCCTTTGCGAAGCGGGTCTGTTGCCCGGTGCGCTGGTGCGGAACCGCGATCGCCGCTTCGTTTGCGCTCCGGCCTACGTACGCGTGGAAGAAAATGACACGCCCTTTACGCACTTGTGCCGCCGCGGCGAAGTGTTGCGCATCCCGATCAAGCACGGCGAAGGTTGCTTCGTGGCGGATCCGGCAACCCTCGATCGTCTGGAGCGGAATCGGCAAATCGTCCTCCGCTACGTAGATGCCAACGGGCGGGCCACCCCCGAGGCAAATCCGAACGGTTCCATAGGGAACATCGCCGGAATCGTGAACGAAGGCCGGAATGTGTTCGGTTTGATGCCGCATCCCGAGCATGCGGTGGAGAAGTGGATGGGCAGCGACGACGGGTTGAAGCTGTTTCAATCGGTGATTGCCCCACAACGCAGCGAGCGTGCGGCCGAGCGCACCGCTGTGGCTCCAGGGCACTGATGAACTGGGAGCAGCTTTTACGTCCGGTTGATGAATATCACGCCATCGAGCACGGCTTGACGCCGGAAGAGTTCGCGCGCTTGTGTGCAGCCCTGGGGCGGGCGCCGAACCTGGTGGAGCTGGGCGTCGTTTCGGTCATGTGGTCGGAACATTGCAGCTACAAGAGTTCGCGCGTGCACTTGCGCAAGTTGCCATCCACAGGCCCGCGAGTGTTGCAGGGACCGGGAGAAAATGCCGGCGTGGTGGACATTGGCGATGGTTTGGCCGTGGCTTTCAAAATCGAAAGCCACAACCATCCCTCGTATGTCGAGCCATATCAGGGAGCAGCGACGGGTGTCGGAGGGATCCTGCGCGACGTGTTTACCATGGGAGCGCGGCCGATTGCGATTTTGGATTCGCTCCGCTTCGGTAGCTTCGATCATCCGCGCACCCGCTATTTGACCGAGGGCGTGGTGGCGGGCATCGGTGGTTACGGCAACTGTGTGGGCGTGCCCACAGTCGGGGGAGATACGTACTTCGATTCGGGGTACAATGCGAACATTTTGGTGAATGCGTTTACGATCGGCGTACTGCCGGCAAACCGCATCTTCCGCGCTCGCGCGGCCGGAGTGGGCAACCCGGTAATGTACGTCGGATCGAAGACCGGGCGGGACGGCATTCACGGGGCGAGTTTGCTGGCCTCGGCGGAGTTTCGCGGAGAAGCCGAAGAGAAGCGGCCGACGGTTCAGGTCGGCGACCCGTTTACGGAAAAACTTTTACTCGAAGCATGTCTCGAGTTGATGGAGCAAGACGCCATCGTGGCCATTCAGGATATGGGTGCTGCCGGCTTGACAAGTTCGAGCGTGGAAATGGCCGCCCGAGGCCATGCCGGGATCGTGCTCGAACTCGATTGCGTGCCCACGCGTGTCCAGGGCATGACCCCGTACGAGATTTTGCTCTCGGAGTCGCAAGAGCGCATGCTGTTGGTCGCTCGTGCGGGCTGCGAGGACACTGTGAGGGAGATTTTTGCGAAGTGGGATTTGGAAGCAGTTGTAATCGGGCAGGTTACCGACGATGGCCTCTTTCGGGCGCGTTTTGGGGGGCAGGAGGTGGTGCGTTTGCCGGTGGCGCTGCTCACGGAAGAAGCGCCCGTATACGAGCGACCAGCGCGAGCCCCGGCCGATCTCGATGCCCGGCAGCAACTGCGTCTGGATCGGATTCCGCAACCGAGCGACTGGAACGAAACGCTCTTGCGCTTGCTCGATTCCCCCAACCTGGCGAGCAAGGCGTGGATTTACCGGCAGTACGACTTCTTGGTTCGCGGGAACACCGTGGTTGGGCCGGGAAGCGACGCCGCCGTTTTGCGAATCAAGGGCACGGACAAGGGCCTCGCCCTGAGCGTGGACTGCAATAGTCGCTATTGCCTGCAGGACCCTTACGTCGGTGCGGTGATTGCCGTGGCCGAAGCCGCCCGCAACGTCGTTTGCGCGGGTGGGGAGCCGATTGGCGTGACCGACTGTTTGAACTTCGGGAACCCCGAAAAGCCGGAGGTCATGTGGCAGTTTGTCGAAGCCGTCCATGGAATTCGCGACGCGTGTCTGGGCCTGCGCCTGCCTGTGGTCAGCGGGAACGTGAGTTTTTATAACGAGACCGAGGGCCACTCGATTCCGCCGACGCCAACGATTGCGATGGTGGGTCTAGTCGAGCCGGTACGCACGTTTACGACGCAGTGGTTCAAGGAAGAGGGCGACGCCGTCGTGCTCTTGGGGCAAACGCGCGAAGAGCTGGGTGCGAGCGAATACCTCGCGGTCATTCACGGGCAGGTGGCGGGCGTGCCACCGTGGATCGACCTTGCATTCGAGCGTAAAGTCCAGGAACTGTGCTTGCGGGCAATCCGCGAGGGTCTCTTAGCCTCGGCTCACGATGTCAGCGAAGGTGGTTTGGCTGTTGCCATTGCGGAGTGTTGCATCAGCCGGCCCGACGGGGTGCTGGGGGCCGTGCTGGAGCTGCCGGCCACCATGCGCGCCGACGCGTTGTTGTTCGGAGAAAGCCAGTCGCGCATTGTGGCATCGTTGAAACGCCGCCATCTCGCACGCTTGCGGGAGCTGGCCCAACAGGCCGGTGTGCCATGCGCCGTCCTCGGTGAGGTGCGCGGGCGCCGGCTGGTGATCCCGCCGTGGATCGACGTGGACTGTGTGACCTTGCGCGAGGTCTGGCAAAGCGCATTGCCACGCCGCATGGAGTTCGCCGAGCTCGGTGGAGAACAGGTGAGACAATGAGTATACCCGAACAAACCGCCACGATGGCGAAACAACTCGATCGAGACGCCTTCGGGGAGAAGTGCGCCGTGGTCGGGGTGTTCGGCCATCCCGAAGCCGCGAACCTGGTGTACTTGAGTTTGTATGCCATGCAGCATCGGGGGCAGGAGGGCTCGGGAATCGTTTCTGCTCACCAAGGCATGCTGCTCTCCCATCGCGGACTCGGCTTGGTGGCGGATGTCTTTCCGGAGCACATCATTCGCCAGTTGAAGGGCGAGGCCGCCATTGGGCACAACCGCTACTCCACCTCGGGTCAGACTTTGCTGAAGAACACGCAACCGTTCGTTGTGGAGTATGGCCGCGGCGGCTTGGCGGTGGCCCACAATGGCAACCTCGTCAATGCTCTCGAGTTGCGCGAACAATTGGAGGCGAACGGATCCATCTTCCAGTCTAATGTGGACACCGAAGTCATCATTCATTTGATGGCGAACGCCAAAGGAGAGCGCACGATCGAGCGCGTTTGTGCCGCTCTCAGCCGGGTGCGCGGGGCGTACTCTTTGGTGTTCCTGACGCCGCGGGAATTGTTGGCGGCGCGCGACCCGCACGGATTTCGACCGCTTGTGCTCGGGCGCCTGCGAGATGCCTGGATCGTCGCCTCCGAGACCTGCGCTCTCGATTTGATCGGCGCCACTTACGAGCGTGAAGTCGAGCCCGGCGAAGTCTGGTGCGTTTCGGCGCAGGGAGTGGAAAGTGTGCGTCCGTTCCCGCGCCAACCACGTGCGGCTTGTGTCTTCGAGTATGTGTATTTTGCTCGCCCGGACAGCAAGGTGTTCGGGCGCAACGTGTACGAAGTGCGCAAGGAACTTGGCCGGCAATTGGCTCGCGAACAGCCTGCGGACGCCGACATTGTCATCCCCGTACCGGATTCCGGCGTGCCTGCAGCGCTGGGTTACGCGGAAGAATCGGGCTTGCCCTTCGAAATGGGCTTGATTCGCAACCACTATGTCGGCCGCACGTTCATCGAGCCGCGTGACTCGATCCGCCACTTTGGAGTCAAGGTGAAGCTGAATGCCCAGGCCGACGTGCTGCGCGGCAAGCGTGTCGTGATCGTAGATGACTCGATCGTGCGCGGCACGACGAGCAAAAAAATCGTGCAAATGGTGCGGCAAGCGGGCGCCACGGCTGTTCATATGCGGATCAGTTCTCCCCCGACCATTGCCTCCTGTTTTTACGGTGTGGACACCCCTACGACGGAAGAGCTGGTGGCTGCCCGGGCCCCTGTGGAAGAGATCTGCCGTTTTATCACCGCCGACTCGCTGGGATACTTGAGCGAACAAGGGCTGTACGCGTTCTTGCGTGGCCGGCGGGAGGGATTTTGCGATGCTTGCTTTACTGGACGTTATCCCGTGCCCGTGACGGATATCGGCCGCAAGAACCAACTGTGGTTGTTCGAGGTAGCGGAGGTGTGACGGCAGCCGGAACCGAGGTGGCCGTGCGCCTGCAGCCCACCGGGCAGGGGAGCCCAGCGCGCGACGAGTCATGAAGTGCCCGTTCTGCCACGACATGCGCAATCACGTGATTGATTCGCGCCTCAGCAAAGACGGCCACTCGATCCGGCGCCGGCGCGCGTGTGAGCATTGCGGGCGGCGTTTTACGACCTACGAGCGCGTCGAAGAGATGCTGCCCGTGGTGGTCAAAAAAGATGGCCGGCGCGAGGCGTATGACCGGCAAAAGGTTCTCGCCGGGCTCAAAAAGGCCTGCGAAAAGCGGCCCGTGAGCACGGCGGCGATCGAACAAGTCGCCGATCGCATCGAGCAACTCTTGCAGGAGCGCGGCGAGAAGGAAGTGCCCAGCAGTGCCATAGGCGAGGCAGCGATGCGCGAGCTGCACCGCCTAGACCAAGTGGCTTACGTGCGCTTTGCCTCGGTGTATCGCGAGTTCAAGGACGTGGACGAATTCATGCGGGAGCTCCAGCGGTTGATGAAAGACCGGCGCAAGCCGCGTTCGAAGAGGCGGTAACGTGGGTCGCCACCTATCGGACGACGAGCGCTTCATGCGTCTGGCCTTGCGTTGGGCTCGGCGCGGTGTCGGACAGACCCGGCCGAATCCGCCGGTCGGAGCGGTGGTGGTCAACGATGGGCAGGTCGTTGGCGTCGGCTACCATCGCCGTGCGGGGTTGCCGCACGCCGAGGCGGAAGCGTTGGCGCAGGCGGGGGATCGCGCCGCGGGGGCGACGCTGTACGTCACCCTGGAGCCGTGTGCGCACCACGGCCGCACACCGCCTTGTACCGATGCCATTTTGCGCGCCGGTGTGGCGCGTGTGGTTTTTGGTGTGCCTGATCCGAACCCTCATGTGGATGGGGGCGGAGCGGAGAAACTCCAGGCCGCGGGGGTGCACGTTGTCAGTGGTGTGGCCGCTCGGGCGTGCGCGGAACTCATTGCGCCGTTTCGCAAGTTCATCCGCACCGGCCGGCCATGGGTGACGCTTAAACTGGCGGCGTCGTTGGATGGACGAGCGGCGACGGTCAGTGGATCCTCCCGCTGGATCACCAACGAGAAAAGTCGTGCTTATGTGCACCGGCTGCGAGCCCAGCATGATGCGGTGCTCGTGGGGGCGGGCACCGTTACCCGTGACGATCCGGAACTCACCTCTCGCTCGGCGCGCAGCCGAGTGCAGCCGCTACGGGTCGTCCTGGATGGCCAATTGAGCGCGCCGCTCGCCGCTCGGGTCTACGATGTCACCAAAGCGCCCACGCTCGTGTTGACCTCGGAACGGGCGCCGCTGGAGAAGGTGCGCGCACTCGAGGAGCGGGGAGTCGAAGTGGAGTCGCTCGGGCCGGACCCCCGAATTCCGTGGAGTACTGTGCTGGATGCGTTGGGACGGCGTCAACTCTTGGCTGTGTTGGTGGAAGGAGGGCCGCAGGTGGCTGCGGAGGCGTTGCGGGCCGGCGGGGTGGACCGCCTCCTGCTTTTCCTGGCGCCGAAACTCATTGGGGGGGACGGACTTCCGGTGATCGAGAGTCTTGGAGTGCGCGACATCTCCGAGGCACTCGCATTGCCGCCACTGCGCTTGCGTCGCTTTGCAGGGGATTGGCTCGTTGCTACAGAGTGGGATCGCTCATGACCAGCCAGTCTCTGGAGGCGGCCTCGACAGCTCTTCGTGAAGGGCGAACGGTGATCCTTACCGAGGGGGGTGAAGGTGAGGCCGTGTTGTGCCTAGCGGCCGAGCTCGTTACCGCGGAGGCGATCAACTTCATGGCCACGCACGCGCGCGGCCTGGTGGAACTGGTACTGCCCCGGGAGCACATGCAACGTCTCGGGATTCCTCTGCTGGGAAATCCCGACGCCCCGCTTCGCAAACCCTACGGTGCCTCGTTCGAGGCCCGGCGCGGTGTCACTACCGGAATCTCGGCGGCCGACCGTGCCACCACCATTCGTGCGGCCGTAGCGGAGGATGCGGGCCCGGACGACATTGTCATGCCTGGGCACATGTTTCCGGTCATGGCTCGCCCGGGTGGTGTGCTCGCATGGCGGGGCCTTCCGGAAGCCAGCGTGGACCTCGTGCGGATCGCTGGTCTCAAACCAGCGGCGGTCACGTGTACGATCCTCGACGATGCAGGGAACGTAGCCACCGAGCCCGACGTGCAAGCCCTAGCAGAACTGTTCGACCTGCCGCTGGTCAGCGTGGACGATGTCGTGGCGCACCGCCTGCGTTCGGATTCGCTGGTGCATCGCGTCGTCGATGTCCCGATGGTGACGGCCTTTGGCGCCAAGTTTCGGATGGTCGTGTACAGCAACGACGTGGACTCCCACGAGCACATCGCGGTGATCAAAGGCAAGTGGAAGGCCGACGAAGCCGTGCTGGTGCGGGTGCATTCCGAGTGCTTGACGGGCGATGTGTTTGGCTCGCAGCGTTGCGACTGCGGCGACCAATTGCGGCGGGCTCTCGAGCACATCGATCAGGCTGGCAAAGGCGTGCTCGTGTACATGCAGCAGGAAGGACGGGGCATTGGGCTGGCGAACAAAGTGCGCGCTTATGCACTGCAGGACCGTGGCCGGGACACGGTGGAAGCAAATCGCGAACTGGGCTTTGCCGACGACGGGCGGGACTATGGCATGACCGCCCAGATCCTGCGCGACTTGGGCGTGCGCCGCGTACGGTTGCTCACCAACAATCCGCGTAAAATTCAGGGACTCGAGCATTACGGGATCGAAGTCGTGGAGCGCGTGCCGTTGGAAGTCGTTCCCCACAAGGGCAATTTGCAGTACTTGCGGACCAAGCGGCAGAAGATGGGTCACTTGCTCTCCAACGTGGATCAGCCGCATCAGGAATAAACCATGTCGAACACCGCCAGCGGGGCTTTTTCGGGGGCAGGGCTGAGAATTGGAGTGGTGGCCGCACGTTTCAACGAAGTCGTCACGGAACGCTTGCTTCGGGGCACAATGCGGGCTTTGCGGGAAGCCGGGGTGCGTGAGGAAGACATCGAAGTCGTGCGTGTGCCGGGTGCGTTCGAGGTGCCCCTGGCGGCAGACTTGATGGCGGGGCGTGGCCGGTTCGATGCGGTCGTCTGCCTCGGTGCGATTGTGCGCGGAGAAACACAACATCACCACTATATCGCTCAGGCCGTGTTTTCGGCGTTGCAACACGTGCAGTTGGCCCGGCATATTCCCGTGGCTCTGGGAATTCTGACGACGGAAAATTTGGAGCAAGCTCTGGCGCGTTCGGGGGACGATCCCGGGAACAAGGGTTACGAAGCCGCGCGCGTGGCCCTCGAGTGCGCGCTCCTGCACCGCCAGCTCGGATGAGTGTTGCGGGCTATGGGATCTCGTCGCAAAGGCCGCGAGCTGGCGGTGCAAGCGTTGTATCAAATTGAGCTGACCGGCGAGTACCAGCCCGACCGCATCGCCTACCTGTGGGAAGATTCCGGGGCCTCGCTCGGGGCGCGCGAATTTGCCGCCCAGCTCGTGCGCGGAGTGCTGGAGCACCAAGCGGAGGTGGATCGTTTGATTGCCGAGACGGCTGAACACTGGCGCCTGGAACGGATTGCGCCGGTGGATCTTGCCATCTTGCGCGTGGCTACGTACGAGTTGATGTCGGCCGATGCGCCGCCGGCTGCAGTGGTCATCAACGAGGCCATCGAAATCGGCAAGCGTTATTCGAGCGAGCGTGCGGCGGAGTTTCTCAACGGGGTGCTCGACCGCATTGCAGCTCGGCTCGGAGTGAAAGAAACAGCACGAGGCGAACGGAGCGACCAACATGGATGAGGAGTACAATCCGTCGGTTGTCGAGGAAAAATGGCAGCGCTTGTGGGAAGAGCGCGGAACCAACCGCGTGGACCTCTTTGGCGCCCGGAGGCCGTACTACAACTTGATGATGTTTCCGTATCCCTCAGCCGAAGGGCTCCATGTCGGCCATGCTTTTGCTTTCCCCGGGGCAGACATTCATGGCCGCTTCCGGCGCTTGCAGGGCTACGATGTGTTCGAGCCCATCGGATTCGACGCCTTCGGAATTCACTCCGAAAATTACGCCCTCAAAATTGGCGCCCACCCGGCGGAGCTGATTCCGCGTACGATTGCGAACTTTCGCCGCCAATTGCGCCGGCTGGGGCTGATGCTGGACTGGGACCATGTCGTCGACACGACGGACCCGGGTTACTACCGCTGGACACAGTGGATCTTTCTAAAGCTGTACCACTTTGGCCTTGCGGAGAGAAAAAAGGCACCGGTGAACTGGTGCCCAGCCTGTCACACCGTGCTGGCCAACGAGCAAGTCATTGATGGGTATTGCGAGAGGCATCCCGATGTCGCCGTGGAACAGCGCTTCACGGAACAGTGGTTTTTCAAGATCACCCAGTACGCGGAGCGGCTCCTCAAGAACTTGGACTGGATTGACTGGTCGGAAACCACCAAGACTGCGCAGCGCAACTGGATTGGCCGCTCCGAAGGGGCGGCCATTGATTTCCCGCTGGCGAGCGACCCGAGCCGCAAGATCCGTGTTTTTACCACTCGGCCGGACACCGTATTCGGTGCGACCTACATGGTCCTCGCTCCGGAGCACCCCTTGGTGGATGAAATTACCTCGCCGGCGCACCGCCCCGCCGTGCGTTCGTACGTAGAGCGAACGCTCAAGATGGACTTGGTTCGCCGCCGCTCGGTGCGAGAAAAAACCGGTGTGTTCACCGGCGCGTACGCCGTGAACCCGGCGACAGGGCAACACATCCCCATCTGGATTGCCGACTACGTTTTGGCAGAGTACGGCACGGGTGCCATCATGGCAGTGCCCGCACATGATCAGCGGGACTACGAATTCGCGCGCGAATTTTCTTTGCCCATCGTCACTGTGATCGAACCGCTTCCTGGCGGTGAGGAATGGCCGGCGGATGCGGCTTATGAAGGACCGGGACGGTTAGTGAACAGCGGCCCGTTTACGGGGCTCGACTCCGAAACCGCCAAGCGCAGGATCACTGCATGGCTCGCCGAGCGGGGGCTGGGAGAAGCGCGCGTGGAGTACCGGCTCCATGACTGGTGCATCTCGCGCCAGCGTTATTGGGGCCCGCCAATCCCGATCATTTATTGCGATGCGTGTGGCATCGTGCCGGTGCCCGAAGACGATCTACCAGTGTTGCTCCCGTATGTGGAGCAGTTCCGGCCGGATGAAACCGGTGTTGCGCCGCTGGCGCGGGTGAAGGAGTTTTACGAAGTTCCATGCCCGCGCTGCCAGCGGTTGGCGCGGCGCGAGACCGACGTTTCCGATACCTTCCTCGACTCCGCCTGGTATTTCTTGCGGTATCCGTCCACGCATCGCAATGACGTCCCGTTCGATCCTGAGCTCACCCGCAAATGGCTTCCGGTGGACATGTACATCGGTGGCAACGAGCATGCGGTCCTGCACTTGATGTACACGCGCTTCATCACCATGGCACTACATGACATGGGGCTGCTGCACTTCGAAGAGCCGTTCAAGAAGTTTCGTGCCCACGGATTGATCACAAAAGATGGCGCCAAGATGTCCAAGTCGCGGGGCAATGTGGTCAATCCCGACCAATACATCGAACGGTACGGCGCCGACGTGTTCCGGACGTACATGATGTTTCTCGGGCCGTACACGGAGGGTGGCGACTTCCGCGACGAGGGGATCGCGGGCGTACGGCGCTTTTTCGAGGGCGTGTGGCGACTCGTGCGCCAGTTCGATCCGCAGGCGCAAAGTTCTGCGGTGCTGCGCCGCAGCGTTCATCGCACGATTGCGAAGGTACAGGAAGATTTAGAAGAGCTCCGATACAACACGGCCATTGCGGCGCTGATGAGCCTGCTGAATGACATTCGCCGGTACGGACCGGCGGATCGTTGGGTCATCGAGTCGCTGATTCTGATGATCGCCCCGTTTGCACCTCACCTTGCGGAGGAGCTTTGGGAGGCTTTGGGCCACCGGCAAAGCATATTCGACGCGCGCTGGCCCGAGTACGATCCGGCACAACTCGTCGAGGAAACCGTCGAGCTCGCCGTTCAGGTGAACGGCAAGGTGCGCGGGCGCATCACCGTTGCGCGGGAGGCACCCGAGGCGGACGTGATTCGGGCGGCGTTGGCTGTACCCGCGGTGCAAGCTTACGTGCAGGGAAAAACAGTTCGAAAGCAAGTGGTCGTTCCCGGCCGCTTGGTCAATTTCGTGGTCGAATGACGCGCAGCACTGCGTATGCCCGTTCCTCTGGAATTCTGATTGTGGCCGTGTTGCTCGGCAGCTGCGGTTATCATCTCGCCGGCACCGTGATTCACTTGCCCGCGGATGTGCGCAAGATTTCCGTCGGCAAGATCGAAAATGCTTCCGCCGAGCATGGCTGGGAACAAGTGCTCGCATTTGCGCTGGAACGGGAGATCGCCTTGCGACGGCAACTGCTGTGGGTGACCGATCCAGCGGAAAGCGACGCGGTCATTACGGGCAAGGTGCGGAGCCTTTCTTGGAGGCCGGTCGCCTTCAACAGCCGCGATCAGGCGGTGCAATACGAGGTCGCGGTTGTCGTGGACCTGGCTCTTCAGCGCCGCAGCGACGGGAAGGTGTTGTGGCGCGGCGACGGGCTGCGGGTCGTGGGGGAATACGCAACGAGCCCCAACGTAGTCGTAACGAGTGCGGCCGCATTCCAACTCCAGCCGCTGGACGCCAAAAATCTTCGCGACCCCCAGTGGAATCCACAAGCGGCCGCGGACCGGGAAGCCGTTAACGTGCAACTGGCGGAGAGCGAAAGGCGCATCCTGTTGCAGCGCCTTGCCCAAGACCTGGCCCGCGACGCCTACAATGCCATGGTGGAAGATTTCTAGGTGTGGCGGGAGAAGGGATACGGTAATGCCGTGCGCGCTTTTTCGGAGTTCAAGCGGCCGACTTGAGTTGCGCCACCTGCTGGCTCAGGCGCGAAATGCGGCGCGATGCGTTGTTGCGGTGCAGCACACCTTTGGAGACGGCCTTGGTCAGCGTCTTCACGGCCAAACGCAACTTTTCTTCGGCCGCAGCGACTTCCTTCTTGGCGATCGTTTCGCGCAGCTCGCGCAGCACATGGCGCACGCGCGTGCGAATTGCCTTGTTGCGCGCATAACGCTTCAAGGATTGCCGATGACGCTTGATGGCTGACTTGTGACGTAAGGCCACGAAATGCTCCTCCTGATCGTAGGTCGCACTTGGCTAGCGCTCCGGCAGAGAACCGTCAACCGGCAAGCGACTGCCCAATGCAGTAGGGGTCAGGGGCAAGCAGGGCGTTGACATGAGCGAGAATCGCGCAATCGCGCGTGCGGCTGGGCTCGTGGCCCTTTTCACCTTCCTCAGCCGGATCGCTGGCCTCGTGCGCGACGCCACCGTGGGTTACTTTTTCGGCACGGGCTTGGCGGCCGATGCGTTTTTCGTAGCCTTTCGCATCCCGAACTTGTTGCGCCGTTTCGTCGCTGAGGGAGCCATGAGCACAGCGTTCATCCCGATTTTCACGGAATACTGGACGCAACGGCCGCACCGCGATGCCGTACACGCCGCGCGTGTGGTGGCTACTGTGCTGGCTTTGGTCGTTAGCGCTCTCGCCGTGCTCGGAATTGTCTTTGCCGAGCCGCTCACGCGCTTGTTCGCCCCTGGGTTTGCGACCGATCCGGAAAAGTTCGCGCTCACTGTAAGTCTGACGCGCTGGACCTTTCCTTACATTGCACTGGTGAGTTTGGTGGCACTGTGTTCGGGCATTTTGAACTCGTTGCGGCATTTTGCCGCGCCCGCCATGTCACCCATTTTTCTCAACCTGGCCATGATTGCGGGGGCGGCGGCGAGCCCGTGGGTCAGCCCGCCGGTGCAAGCTCTCGCGTACGGCGTGTTAGCGGGAGGATTGTTGCAGTTGGTGTTGCAGGTGCTTTCGCTCGCACGCTTGGGGATCGTGTTGGTGCCCCGATGGGAACCGCAGCACGAGGCCGTGAAGCGTGCAGGCCGGTTGCTCCTCCCGACGGTGTTTGGGGCCGCCGTTTACCAGATCAACTTATTGGTGGACACCGTGCTCGCCTCCGCTTTGCCCCCAGGAAGCGTGTCGTACTTGTGGTATGCGGACCGCGTGTTCGAGTTTCCGCTCGGGCTGTTCGCTGTGGCGTTGGGTACAGCCGCACTGCCTAGTTTCTCCACGCTAGCGGCTCGGCAGGACTGGGAAGGAATTCGCACGAGCTTGCGCTTCGCGATTCGCTCCACGAGTTTCATCGTGGCTCCAGCAACTGCCGGTCTGGCTGTGCTTGCCTACCCCATTGTGTCGGTGCTGTTCCAACGCGGGGCGTTTTCTGCGAACGAAGCCTGGAATACGGCAGTTGCGCTCACGGCGTTTGCCGTCGGGCTGTGGCCGGTGGCGGTGTTGCGGGTCGTCGTGCCGGCGTTTTACGCCTTACAAGACACGCGCACACCCGTCTGGACTGCGGCAGCGGCCTTTCTGACCAATGTGCTCTTTAGTTTGAGTTTGATGGGACCGGTGGAGGCTGGGCAGTCCTCCGTGTTGCACCTTCTGGCCGTGCTGACTTCGTACATGCACGTGGCCGATTTGCGACACGCTGGTTTGGCCCTGGCAACTTCCCTCGCTGCTGCCGTGAACTTGAGCTTGCTGGTCATCTTACTGCGGCGCAAGCTGGGCCCGCTCGGGCTGGCTCGGTTGCTGCCCCATTGCACCCGAGATGTGTTGGCCTCCGCAGCCTTGGCAGTGCCGGTTTGGTGGTTGCAAGCGCGGCTGACGTGGAGTGGCACTGAGCCCTTATGGTGGCGTGCGGGCTGGTTGGGTGTGTGTGTGGTGGCCGGTGTCACGACCTTTGCTTTCGCGCACACGACGCTGGGCGGAGGAGAAACGCGGCGTATGTGGGAGCTCGTCCGGGAGCGCATGAATCCCGAGCGCCAGCGAGCCCCGGCCTGAAGCTTCTGCAGCATGCTGGGCCTGAGGGGATCGCACCGCGAAGGGTGACGTCCACGACGGCGCATCCGCGGGAGCCGCAAATCGCCTTGCGTTCAGCCGCCATCGCGGGGAGCCGAGCGTTCGCTGGCTTTGGCTTCCTCCCACAGTTCGTCCCACACTTCGGGGGAGACCGCGTGCGGATCCATGCCACGGGCAGCGAGCATTTCTTCTACACGCCGAAAACGAGCGACGAAGCGATCGCTCGCCCGTTGGAGCACGTCTTCAGCGTGCAGGCGCAAGTGGCGCGCGAGCGAAGCGAGAGCGAAGAGAAGATCTCCAAGCTCCTGGGCGGCGCGCTCGTGCGACTCGCTGTGCAAGGCTGCCTCCAATTCGGCGAGTTCCTCGTGAACTTTCGAGAGCACCGCCCGCGCATCGTTCCAGTCGAACCCTACGTGTGCCGCTTTTTCACCGAGCCTGTGGGCCCGTTGGAGAGCGGGCAGCCCGCGCGGCACACCGGCGAGCGCCGAGCGGTCTTTGTCTTCCGCGCGGCGTTCTGCGGCTTTGATCCGAGCCCAATTGCGCAACACCTCGTCGGGTGTTTCCGCTTTCGAGTCGCCGAATACGTGGGGGTGACGCCGAATCATCTTTTCGTTGATGCGGGCGACAACATCCTCCACCGTAAATGCTCCTGCCTCGCGTGCCATTTGCGCATGAAACACGACTTGGAGCAGCACATCCCCGAGCTCTTTGCAGAGTTCGTCATAGTCCTGTTGCTCGATGGCTTCCGCCACTTCGTATGCTTCTTCGATCAGATAAGCCTTGATGGATTGGTGCGTCTGAGCACGGTCCCACGGGCAGCCCCCCGGTGCGCGCAACCGCTCCATGATACGCACCAGTTCCCCGAATAGTTGCTCGGCACGGTTCATGGCGTTTGCGGCTAGCAGGAACTGCCCGCGCGGGCCATGCAGGCCGCGGTTGTGCCGGCCTCGGCTCTCTTTTAGGGAATAGCGCAATGAAGAGGGTTGTGATTTACACCACGACGTACTGCCCGTACTGCGTAGCCGCCAAGCGGTTACTGGAGCGGAAGCAGATTTCTTACGAAGAAGTGGACGTCACCGGTGACGACTCGCTGCGCATCTGGCTCGTAGAAACCACTGGGCGCCGCACGGTGCCTCAGATTTTCATTGACGGCAAATCCATCGGGGGCTACGACGAGCTTTCGGCCTTGGAGCAAAGCGGTGAGCTCGAGCTCTTGCTGTCGAGCATAGAAAGTTAGGCGCGGGAGCCGCTTGCGGACCACAAGTAGAAATCGGGAGTCCGAAAGTCGTTCCCGCACCTGGAGTGTTTCCCTGGCGTGGAGCGGTTTACGGCCGGAACACTCTAGCGCGGAGGGGCCAGAGAGAAGGTTTCACGAAGGGCTGGTTTGCAGCCTTCTCGTACAGGGAGGGAAGTGCGGAAGATGGAGGAAGGGAGGGACCATCTTCCGCACCGGGTTGCGCGGCCAAAGAGCGGGTCGAGTCGCTCGCACGCCAGCGCAATACTCACCAAGGTCTCTTTGCGATGCCGGAACACGACCGAGCGGGAGAGGCGGGAATGACGGGCGTCGGCATCCATGCGTAGGGGAGAGGTCGTGTCGGTCATGTTCCGTGGCATCGTGAGTCGGTGAATCCGCAATTCCGGTGCCAGTTCCGCAGGGTGTGCCGGATCGAGAAAGCCGAAGCCACGGGTCTTCGCGCTGTGCTGTTTTAGGTACACTTGCGGGGCACGACCGTGTCTCCAACGAGACACCGTTCACCGGCGTTGTCCCAAAGGCAGGATTGCTGGGTTCACTCAGTCGCCGCCACGGGCCGGGACGTGGCGCATGCCGCGGTGACAGGCGCAAATCGCGGGCCAAGAAGCTCTCTGGGGCACGATTGCGCCGACCCCCGACAGTTTCACTGGTCCACTTCGCGTATGGGTAAATCCTGGCGGCGGAGGCGCAACGGGCGGGCTTGCCGGATGAGTTCGCGGTTTTCCTCGTTGTAGGAAAAGCACGTGTTGCGCATCCCCGGGACGTTCTCCATTACGAAGGCGTGGCGGCGTGGTGGGTCGTCCTCCTGTTCGCGTACTTCGGGCGGGACGTTTTGGAACAGGCGGACAAAATGCAATTGATATGCAGCCTGAGCGATCTCCACGACTAGTTCGGAAATGCGGTGGCAGCCGGCAGCCCCGCCGACGACTTTGCGCGCCTCGAGGGTGAAGCCTCGTTCGACGCGCATGCCCACCAGCTTCTCGATGTTGGTGTGGGTCAGGTTGCAAATATTGGTGAACGGACCATTTCGGACTTCCGCCCGCGCGGCCACGATTTCCAGCGTGGGATGCAGTACTTCGACCTCCACGTGCACGTCGTGCACTTCATCCTGTAGGAACGCTTCGATGAGAAAACGCTCGCCCGCAAGCGGATAGATGTTGACTTCCTTGGTGCGATGATAAATCGCCTGAACTCGCGGCATACTGCCTTCGTACCGATCTGGCCGAGGATAGTACAAGCCGGGGTTGCTGCAGGGCCTCCCCGATGAGGAGCGCACAGGCGATATCGCATCACGCCCCTTGGCGGTGCTGCGTCGGAGCCTCGCGGGGCAGGCAAGTCCGGTGCGTTCACTTTACGAAACAGCGATGCCCATTGACAACGCAGCGTTAGTGGGGCATCAGGGGCGTTGGTGAACTCGCCGAGAAGTCTCTGCGCATTGTCGGGGAAATCGCCGGATCGTCGGGATGGGACTCCCGCGAAATTGGAGTGGGTCGCGACCGTGTCGGTATCGTCACGCTGGTCGCCTTGTGATTGCGGATGCAGGAGCGCGCGATGAGGGCGCGGGCAATTGTGCAAACGGCACCTCGAAAGTTGGAGCTCCGCGAGTTCCCTTTGCCCGAGATCGACGATGACAGTGCCTTGCTTCGGGTGGAAGCGTGCGGCATTTGCGGGAGCGATGCCGAGCAGTACGCAGGGGTATTGCCTGTGCCCATGCCGGTCATCCCTGGGCACGAGCCACTCGGAATCATCGAGAGAATTGGCGACCGAGCGGCCAAACGGTGGGGTGTGGATGTAGGAGATCGGGTGGCTGTAGAGCCATTGATTCCTTGTGGTCACTGTCACGCCTGTCGCAGCGGCCAGTACCAGGTGTGCCGTGGTCGGGGTACGATGTTCGCGCATGGCTACATCCCCATTACCCGGCCGCCTTCTCTATGGGGCGCGTACGCCGACTATATGTACCTCGACCCATTCTCGATCGTGCACCGGGTTCGCAAGGATATTCCGGCCAACATTGCCGTGATGTTCAATCCGCTCGGTGCGGGGTTTCGCTGGGCGGTGGAAGTTCCCCATACAGGTCCGGGTGATACGGTACTCATCCTCGGACCCGGACAGCGCGGCTTGGCCAGCGTGATCGCCGCCCGCGCCGCCGGTGCGGATTGCATCATTGTGACCGGCCTTGCCCGCGATGCCCAGAAGCTCGCCTTGGCGAGGGAATTTGGTGCGGATCATACGATCAACATCGAAGAAGACGATGCGCACCGGCGCGTGCACGAAATCACTGGCGGGCGCGGCGCGGACGTCGTGGTGGAGGTTTCCGCAAACTCTCCCGAACCCGTGGCCGAAGCCCTTCACTACGTGGCGATCGGAGGGCGAATCGTACTGGCTGGGGTGAAGGGATTCAAAGCTGTACCGAACTTTGTAAGCGACTTGGCGGTCATCAAGGAGGTGACCATCCGCGGGGCCTTCGGCGTAACCAGTCGCGCGTATGCATCCGCCATTCGGTTGATTGAATCGGGGCGCGTCCCCCTGGAGAAGATGCACACCCACGACTTCCCCTTGGAGCGCGCCGAAGAAGCGATTCGTTCGCTGGCTGGGGAAATTCCTGGCCAGTCCAGCATCCACTCGTGTCTGGTGCCATGAGCGAGGGGACGAACCGCGTCGCGGGAACGATGGGCTTGGTGGCGGAGCGGCTTCTGGCGGCGCCGTACGCTGTACGGCTGGGGCTACTTCTCGAGGCGCAGGAGCCGGAGCGTTTGCGGCTGCGCGTTCCGTACAAGGACGAAAACTCCAACCCTGGGCGGGCATTGCATGGCGGGGTCGCCGCGTCGGCGATCCATTTTGCCGGGGCCCTGGCCGCCCAAGCGGGGGTCGAGGATCGAGCCGGCATGGAGGCGGGAACGCTCGACCTCAGTGTGGTCTATCTTTCCGCGGCCATTGGCGAAGACATCGTTGCAGAGGCTGAGGTTTTGCGCCGCGGCAAGGAGATCACTTACGTGGATGTCCTTGTGCGCAACGACGAGGGCAAGCGGATTGCGAAAGGGCTCGTGACGTATCGGTGTTTCGACACGCGCAAGAATCCCGCGGCGCGGGAGCGCCAGCAGGTGCACCACCAGCCAGTAGACGGGGGTGCAGGCGAGGTGCCCCCTTTGGCACGTGCGCTTGCGGCCGTTCCATTCATTGCCCGGTTGGGTATTGCCGTGGAATCCATGCACGGCGGTAGTGCCCGCATGCGCTTGCCGTTTCATCCCAACGTCGCGGACTCCGACGGCGCGGTGCATGAAGGCGCAGTGGCCGCTCTCGTGGATACTACGGGGGCGATGGCGTCGTGGTCGCTGGTCGGGCTCGATCTGCGTTATAAAGCCTCCACCGTAGGGATTCACCTCAACTATCACCTGCCGGCAGTGGGGGCGGATGTTGTGGCTATGGGCCGTACACTCCGGCGCAATAACGAAATCTTCTTGAACGAAGTCACTGTTTGCGATGTCCCTACGGGGCGAGTCGTGGCCACGGGTTCGGTAACCTACCGCATCGTCGTGGACTGAGGAAAGGGGCCAGAATCATGCCCGACCGCACATTGCCGCGAGTTCCTTTGCTACCGGTAGAAGAAGCTCGGCAAAAAGCCGCCGATGTCGGCATCCCGGTTCCGCTGGCGGAACTCAACATCTTCCGTGTTCTGCTCCACCGCCCGCGACTGGCCAAGTGCGTGAGCGATTTGCTGCTGTGCCTGCTGTTCGATCCCATGCTCGATCCGCGACTGCGCGAGCTCGTGATCATGCGCATCGGCTGGGTGACGGGTTCGGATTACGAGTGGACCCAGCACTGGAAGGTTGCGCAGGACCGATTTGGCCTGACCCCGGAAGAGTTGCTCGCCGTGAGGGATTGGCAACATTCCCCGCTGTTCGGGCCGACGGAACGGGCAGTGCTGGCACTCACTGACGACGTTTTAGCTACGGGCACGGCTTCGAGGGCGAACTGGGAGGCAGCTACAGCGCAGCTTCCCGGAGCAGGTGTGTGTCTCGAACTTGTGGCGGCTGTGGCGACGTGGATCTGGGTCTCCCACCTGACGCGTGCTCTGGAGATCCCCCTCGAAGAAGGCGTGGCCTCCTGGCCTCCCGATGGCCAGCCGCCGGCAGCGCACTCCAGGAGGTGAACCATGCCCAGAAACTCGACCACGCAGGGGCGGAGTCGTGAGGATGGCGGCTTGCGCTTTGCCGTAATCGGTGCAGGCATGGCGGGCATCCTCAGCGGAATCAAGCTCAAAGAGGCGGGCTTCACCAACTTCACGATTTACGAGAAAGCCGAGCGAGTCGGTGGCACGTGGCGAGACAACACGTACCCGGGCATCGCTTGTGACGTTCCCTCGCACTTGTATTCTTATTCCTTCGCACTCAACCCCGAGTGGAGTCACCGCTTCGCACCGGGCCCGGAGATTCAGGATTACTTCGAGCGCGTCGCCCTGGAGTACGGAGTCCTTCCCTATGTGCGGTTTGGCGACGAGGTCGTCCGGTTGCAGTACATCAACGGGAGCTGGCGGTTAGAGACAGCGAAAGGCCACTGCGACCGGGCGGACGTGGTGATTGCAGCGACCGGCGTGCTGCACCATCCCAAGCTTCCGGACATCGAGGGGTTGCACAACTTCGCGGGCGCTTGGTTTCACAGCGCGCGTTGGGACCACCGTGTCCCCCTCGAAGGCCGCCGGGTCGGAGTGGTCGGAACTGGCTCTTCAGCGGTACAAATTGTATCCGCCATCGTGAAACGGGTTGGCAGGCTCGTCTTGTTTCAGCGCACGGCGCAATGGATTTTGCCGCAAGAAAACCCGCCTTACTCGGATGCCGAAAAGGAAGAATTTCGCCGCGACCCGCAACGCATCCGCGAGCTTCGAGAACAAATCTCCCGCTCGTTCGCCGACAATTTTTCCAACGCCGTAGTGGATGCGGACTCCCCGCAAATGCGGCTCCTCGAAGAGGCCTGCCGGGCCAACTTGGAAAACAACGTGCGCGACCCGATATTGCGGGAGAAGCTCAGGCCCAACTACCGTGCTGCGTGCAAGCGCTTGGTGGTGTCGCCGGACTTTTACCAGGCCATCCAAGCGCCGAACGCCGAGTTGGTCACGGAACCCATCGAGCGCGTGGAACCACGCGGAGTGCGCACGGGCGACGGGCGCCTGCACGAACTCGACGTACTGGTGCTGGCCACGGGCTTCCAAGTGGACCGCTTTCTGCGGCCAGCACGAGTGATTGGCCGGGGAGGACAGGATCTGGATAGCCTGTGGGGAACGCGCCCGTACGCATATCTGTCGATTTCCATCCCGGATTTTCCCAACTTGTTTTTGCTGAACGGACCGAACGGTCCGGTGGGTAACTTTTCGTTGATCGAAGTCGCGGAGTTGCAGTTCGCCTACATCATGCAGCTCGTGGAATTGCTCGGGCGGGGCCACTTCCGGGAAGTGAGCGCCCGCTGGGAGGCAACCGAAGAGTTCGAACGCCAGCGTGTAGAAGCAGCACGAAAGACGGTGTGGGTAACCGGTTGCCGGAGCTGGTATCTCGACGATCGTGGCATCCCTATGGCTTGGCCGTGGACATTCGACCGTTTCCGCGAGGAAATGGCTCGGCCGAAATTCGAGGCGTTCGAAATGCGCCCATGACCGTGCTGCGGCTATGCCTCGCATTCGTGCGGCGGGGTCTCAGTGCGGCAGATTTGGGTGAGGACAACTAAGATTCCCGAAGCGAATTTGGTTGGCGCTCGCTGGCGGGGGAGCGGAAAAGCACCCCCTGTTCGCTCGACCTTGGGAAAGCGTGTTCCGTATGCGTGAGTCGGTCTCGGAGCAGTTGCGAGCAGGATTGATCGGGGCGGTGCTGGCCACTACCGGAGATGCGGCGCAGTTGTACGTGGCGACCGGCGGCGCGTGCAGCGAAGTCGCGTGTGCGCGAATGGTTTGGGCAGGCACCGTCTTAGGCGTAGTCGGCATCGCGCTCTATGGTTTCGGTTACCGTGCTCGGGCTGCGCTCGTCGCCTCGGTGTCCGAGACATGCGCTCGGTGGGTGGCCAATGCGGGGGCGATGTTTGCCGCCACCGGCGCCACTGTGCACGGTACCACGGGGCTCTTACTTTCGCTCGGCCGTTCGAGCGAGCCGCATACCCATCCCTTGCAGGGTGTTTTGCAGTCTGGACCTGTTTCCCTCAGCCTTTGGGGCTTGGCCGCAGTCTTCTTGGTCGTGGCGGCCGGGGCGGAGCTATTCGCGACTCGGCCATGGACGCAGCGCTTCGTCAATCCGCTGGTGGCAACACTGTGGATTTTGGCGATTTCGTCGCTTCTACCACATGTAGTTGGGCACGTGGTCGGAGCGGCGTCGGTCAATATCGCGCACGTGGTGTTCTTTGGATGGTGCCTCGTCGCGGAGAGAAGCTGGCCAAGTCGGCTGCTGGACCGTGAGACCGCTTGGTGAGCCGAGTCGGCGGACCCCGCGACCAAGTCGCGCAGAGCCAGGGCTGCGCGAGCGGTGCGCGAGCTTGTGCGGGTTCTTGCGGCGGTCCGGCTGCCCTTGCGTGCGGGTATTCACGGGCAACCTAAGGCGCTGGCACAACTTATCTCGCGCTCCGTGCCGCCCTGGGTGCGGACAACGTCGCAGCGCCCGAGGTTGACGAAGTGCTGCGGACGGTCTCCACCAACGCGCCGAGGAATCGCGGGGACAACGAGCGCGCCACTTCTTTCATGAGTTGGAGCGCGGCTTCCGTGCGCTGGCCGTATCCGAGAATTTCGTTGTCTAGGGCGAGCCCTTGAAAAAACGCCACCACAAACGCCGGAATGGCAGAATACAGCGTGTCGGGCGTTTCTTGGGGAGGAAACAATTGCAGGAACGTTGCTTCGATCATATCAGCGAAGCGGCGAGACAAATCCCCCACGACCTCTCGAAGCGATGGGTCGGTACGGGCAGCCACAGCCAATTCGAGCCAGGCGAAGAATTCGGGCCCTTGGAAGAGCTGCCAGAGAACGTCGATGGCCGACTCCACGGGGTCGGACCCGGCGGGGAGGGACTGAATCGCGCGCACGAGGTCGTCGCGGCGGCGTTGGAACAAGTGCTCCACAGCCGTGGCCACGAGCGAGGTCTTGGTCGGAAAATGATGCAAGCGACCCCCGTGGGAAAGGCCGGCCCGCCGCGCAATCTCGGTGGTCGTCGTGCGCCGGTACCCGAGTTCGTGCAGGCATTCGATCGTGGCCCGCAAAAGTCGCTCGCGCGCCTCTGCGCGCCGCTGCGCTTGCGTTCGTCGCACCCGAAGGTGGCTGACCATAGCGGGAGCATATAAACACGCTCTTTGTCAACAGTAAAGAGAACTCGAGAGGCTTTTTCGTCAGTGCGTGCCGCCACGAATCCAGGCGCGGATGCACACGAACCGGGCACAGCGATACCGAACCGACAAGGCCAGCGCGGGCGTTCGTTTCAAACGCGCACTGGCAAGCCGTGGTCGGTGCGGTCGGTGAGAATCTCGAAGGCGGCACGGTGTGCCGTGCGCAAGACTTCCGTGGTGCCGCGGTGCAGGTCGTGAACCGTGAGCTCGCAACAGGCCAGCTTGCTATTCAAGCAGTACTTTTCTCCTCCGGGAGGGTTGTAGTAGCGCAGCGCCACGAACATTGAGGCGGGCGCCTCGATTTTGCCGGTAATCTGCACCTCTTCATTGCCAGTCGCGAACGTCCACCGGAAAAAATCCCACGCTCCCTGAGCTCGAACGGTGTCCATGGTGCGCGTGAGCGCATATTCCTGTCCACCGTGGCGCAAGACCAGCGGCGTAAACGGTGGCGTCCAAAGCCCACCCAACTTGAGCCGAGCAGTGGCGACTTCCAAAAACGATTCTGGTGCATTGTCGAACCCGGCGACTTGCCCCCAAGCGTAGCTGTCCGTGTGTCGCGAGCCCCAGTTGTGGTTTTGGCTCCCGACCCACTCGGCAATCTCGTACGTTTTGCCGGCGACTTCGATCCATCCCGCGAAACGTGCCAGCGGCAAGCCCACGAGGCTTTTTGCCCGCGGCAAGCGTGCCCGATAGGCTGCTTGGGGTAGTAAAAGCAGTGGCGGCTCGGAGCCGGAGTATGTCAGGTGCCAGCGCATCCGCCCGTCGGCGCTCTCTGCCTCGCCTTCGAGGGCGCCCTCGCGGCAGTGAGCGTCGCCAATGTGCACCTCGAAAGCCTGGCGGGAAAAGCGACACTTCTGGATAGGGACCTCTTTTTTCACGGCAACGTGTTGTTGGCTCTCGCCGTCGAACCAAATGCCCCACAGCTCTCCGATCGCCTGCTCCGGGTTTCGATGGGGGCTGAACAAGGTGTACCGGATCCAGAACGCCTGCGGGCGTTGAGGATGATTGGCGCGGAAGAAAAAGCTTTCGTAGTGACCACGCCGTTGACCGGGAACGTACTGGGCCACCAGCAGCGACTTCAACCAGTCCTTGCGGTCGTTGGGATCCATTCCTTATTTCCCGTGCTGCAACGATTACGAGCCGGCGGCCGAACCCCGCCGGCGGGCGGCCGCCAGTTCCTCTGTAGATTGGATTGCGGCATTGGGCTGGCTCGGGCCGGACCAAAACAAATACACGATCCCGCCCACAATGCCCGAGGCGAGAACAATGGCACTCGCCAAGAGCCCTAGGGCTAGAGCAGCATGTTGATCCACGCGCATGCGATGCAGGAAGAAAATGTATCCCGCCTCGCGGATGCCGATGCCACTGAAGGTGATGGGTGCCATGCCCGCGATGTTCACGACTGGCACGAAGATGAAATAGTACGACCAGGGAAGTTTGAGCCCTAAACCCAGGCCGAGGAAGACTTGCGAGACGATTTGCAAGGTGTGGAACACTGCGGCCACCAGACTGGTCGTCAGCAGCAAGTGTACGTCGTTCCAGTACGGCACGAGATCCACCTCCACCATCCGCCGCCACCGGTTCTCCGGCGGCAACACGCGCACCGCCAGTTGTGGGCCGAACAGCCAGCCGAGCAAAGTCACTGGCGGCACCAGCCAGGCCGACCAGTAAAGAGGCAGAGGCATCCGGTAGTGTGGTTGGAGGATAATGGCGCAGGCGCCGATCCACACCAGGACGACGAAACCGAGCCCGCGGTCGGCAAGAACCGTGGTGAGTGCGAGGGCCCGCCGGCCAGGCCCGCCGGCTAGAAACAGCGCGCGGCCAATGTCGCCGGCCACCGTGCTGACGCCGAACAAGTTCATGTACATGCCCGTGAAATACGACCCGAAGAAGTGGGAGTAGGGCTGGTTAAAGCCCAGCGGGCGAGCCAGCATGGTCCAGCGCACGCAACTGACCACCATGCTTAAAAGATAGGTGACCAAGGCTGCCGTGAGCCATCGCGGATCTATTTCTCGGAGAGCAGTCCCGAGTTCGTGACCGTCCACCTTGTAAAACAGCAGCGCAAGAACCGCTGCACTGATGCCCGCTTTGAACCACCAGCGCGACCACACTGGAGGTGCTTGTGTCGCCCCACCCATGTTCACCAACCACTCGCCGCACCACCTTTTCGGGGGTCCGCCGCTCCTTCGAAGCCCGAACTGGTTCGACGCACAATTTGGATTGCGCCCATCATGGGAACCTCTTTTACCACATGGCCAATTTGTTGCAGAACCCTTCGAACCTCCGGATCGATTTGCGGTTCGACCAGCAACACAGCAGGCTCCCACTGGTGATGGATGCGCGGCGCAGCCACGGAACGTTCAGCGTCGTACCCAAAGGCCAGTAGGTTGAGCAAGACCTGCAATGTGCCACTGATGATCATCGGCCCCCCGGATCCCCCTAAACTCGCCACCGCACGGTTGCCTTGGAGAACGATGGTCGGGCTCATGCTGCTGAGGGGCCGTTTACCCGGCGCCACAGCGTTGGCTGCCCCGCCAATCAGGCCATACGCATTCGCTGTGCCCGGAGCCAAAGCGAAATCGTCCATTTGATTGTTCAACAATACACCGGTCGAGCCGGCCACCAGCATGGCACCGAAGGCGGTGTTGATCGTGGTCGTACAGGCGACCGCGTTCCCACTGGCGTCCATGACCGACAGGTGAGCCGTTCCCTGGTCCTCCCTGGGCGAGGCCGAAGGTTCCAGGTGACTTCCGTATTGCTCCGGAGGCAAGGTGCGGGTGGCAAGGATGCGCCGCCGTAAACTCGCCGTGAGATCAGGATCGAGGAGCCGGGCAACCGGAACTGTCACGAAGTCCGGGTCGCCATAGTAGCGAGCCCGGTCCGCAAATACATGCTTCATCGTTTCGGCTAGAAGGTGGAGGTACCCCGAACTGTTCTGCCCCATGCTGGGCAGGTCGTCCGATCGGAGAATCCCGAGTGCGGCCAGTATGACTCCGCCTCCGGAGCTCGGGGGTGGCATCGTGAGAATGCGGAAATCACGGTAATCGCCCGCGATCGGGTCTCGCCATTTTGGGCGGTAGTTGGCCAAGTCTTCCAGGCTCATCACACCGCCGGCTTCGCGCACCGCCCGAACGATTTCTCGGGCAATCGCTCCGCGATAAAAGGCGTCGGGTCCGTGCTGCGCGATCGCTGCCAGCGTCTGCGCGAGCTCCGGGAGCTGAAGGAGGTCGCCCTCTTTGCGGGGCGTTCCATCTGCTCGAAAGAACCACCGCCGCAGCGCTGGCTGAGAAGCGATCTCGTCCTGATGTTTGGCGATCTCTTGGGCCAAATGTGCCCCGATCGGGAATCCATCACGGGCAAGCTGGATCGCGGGTTGGAGTACGGTTTTCAGGGGAAGCGTGCCGAAGCGCTGTTGTGCAAGAGCGAGTCCGGCAACTTCACCAGGTACGCCCACGGCGAGCCCACCGCGCTGGCTGCGGCGCGGATCCGCTTGGCCGCTAGAGAAGAACGCCTCTGGACGCAGTGCCGCCGGAGCCGTTTCTCGAAAGTCCAGGGCAAAGGCTTTGTGGTCGCTCGCGCGGTAGTAAACGAAAAAGCCGCCTCCGCCGATGCCGCACGACGAGGGGTTGACGACGCAAACGGCAAAAGCGGTGGCCACGGCGGCGTCCACTGCATTGCCACCTTGTCTCAAAATTGCTGCCCCGGCACGTGCCGCGAGCGGGTGCTCGGCGGCTACCATACCCCGGGCAGCCAATTCTGCCCTGGCTTCTACACTGGAACGGGCGGCGAGGATGCACGCCACCAACAGGAGAAACTCGGTGAAACGCCGCATGGCTTGCCTGGGCCGCCCCCCAATGCCTTGTGCCACTAAGCCCCGTGCCTGTAACGGCACCCGAACCGGCGGCAGAGGGAGTCGCCCGCGGCGATATTCCGGCATCGCATCCCTAAGGGGCAACACGCAGCTACGTTGGCTCTGCCCGGGAGCCTGCCAGCGTTAGCCGAGCCGCGCCAGGGGGAACCCGCTTCACTCGTAATCTTCGCCGAAGTGGGCACGGATAATCCGCTGCTTCAGGTATTCGAGCGTTCCCAGATCTTCGAGGATATCGCCGCCCGTGTCGTAAAACAAAATGTCTCCATTTTTGCTACGTCCCACGGCGACGAGCCAATCCAATTGATCCCTGTCTTCCAGCAAGTAGTTCAACGTTTGGGAAACACCCTTGGCGGGGATGATGGTCACCTTTGGCTTCGCTGGCTTGTGTTGTTTCATTCTATGTCTCCAAGGTGGGAACTCGCATCCGGGTTCGCTCGACGATCCCAGTTTCGAGGTTCGTGACAGGTCTTCCCACGCACGACAACGGCTGTTGTAAGGGCAGTGTTTCAGCAAGTCAATACGAGGAGTGCCACCACCTCGAAATGATAGGTTTGCGGAAACAGGTCGAGCACTGTTGCCTGCTCGAGTCGGTAGTGACCACCGAGTAACGCGAGATCCCGGGCCAGCGTGGCGGAGTTGCACGACACGTAAACGATCCGCTGCGGCTTGAGGCGCAAGATCCAGGGGATGGCTTCTCTAGCCCCGCTGCGGGGCGGATCGAGGACGAGGCCGTGAATCGTCTCGTCTCGCTCTGCGAGTCTTTGCAGTGCCCGTTCCGTCGTGTCCCGCATGACGCGTACGTTCGCATAGCCCAAGCGCTCCACGTTTTCCTGCAAGTCCTCGCCCGCAGCCGGGTCGACTTCGATGGCCAGGACTTCTTTGCAGTCGGGTGCGAGCGTACAGGCGAAGTTGCCGGCCCCAGCGTAGGCATCCACGATGCGTTCCGCGCGGTGGGGCGATAGGAGCTCGCGCACTTTGGTGACGAGAACGGTGTTCATTTGCGGGTTCACTTGGGAAAAGACTCCGGCACGCACGCGGAGTGAGAGTCCGCAAACGGGTTCGAAAGAAACCTGCGGCGTTCCGTAGGAGCGAGTCCAGCGTTTTCCGCGAAGCACAATACCGCGGACCATCGGGTGGGCGTCGAGCCAAGTGAGGGCGGTTTGCTCGTCTTGCTGCTCGAACGGTCCCTCGATTTCCATGGCGGCGGCCACCTGAGGTTCGCTTGCATCTGCGGCGAGCTCGATGCGGCGGACATTGCTGCAGAGCCGGCGGGTCAGCTCTTGGATTGCCGGTAGGGCGTCGTTTACCCGTGCGTCGCCGAGTAAACACCGTTCGATCGGCACCAGCTCGTGTGAAGCGGCCGCGTAAAAGCCAACGTCTTTGGCCTCCACGCGCAGAGAAAGGCGGCTCCGGTAGCCGAACTCGACCGGCGAGGGAATGGGAGCGGGCAGAGACAAATCCGGTATCTTGGCGATGCGTTGCAGATGATCGCGGAAGTTGCGTTGTTTGGCCTCGAGTTGCGCGTCGTACCGCAAGTGTTGCCAAGGACAACCACCGCACCGCGGCAAGTACGGACAGGGCGGAAGGCGCCGGAGGGGCGACGGCGTGACGATCTCTTCGACGCGGGCGTACGCGTACGTGGCATGAGTCTCCTCGATCTTGAGCCGTACCGTTTCTCCCGGCACCGCACCGCGAACGAAGACGACTTTGCCATCGAGATGCGCGAGCGCATGCGGCCCGTAACTCATGCGTTCGATAGTGACGATGGGATTCACGAACTGAAAACCTACTTGTTCGCGCGAAGTGCCACAATGAAGCCGGGCGGCAAGTTCGGGCCTGTCTGCCCCTAGTCCATCCAGGCGCGTTTGGCCGAGGGGCAAAAAGCAAATGTGCATGTGTGAGTAAAAAGACCCGTTCGAGCCCGCGCGGGATTCTGCCCCCGAAAGGGGCTGCGGGGCGGTCCACTGCAGGCTGGCTTCCCGGAGCGGGATCGCGGCAAATGTTTTGGGTACTGCTTCGGTTCCTGCGCATTGCGGCTCCGCGCCGGGTGCGGTACCAAACCAAGCCGGAGAACGCGCGTATGACGGAGCAGTTGGAGGGTCTTCGGCCTTCTGCAGGTTGGCCGGTGGTGCACTGGTTTTACCGCTTGGATCGGCCGCGCTGGCGCAGTCAAACTGCAGAGACACGCGAGGCGCTGGTGGAAGAGTTTCAAAATTTCTTGGAACGGTTGAACGCGGAGCCGGAGCTCCAAGTCGTTCCCCAGGCGGGGGTGACCAAGTTCGACTTCGGTCTCATGGCCATCCATCCCGACCTGTGGCGGCTCCAACAGTTAGGCCAGCAAATCGCGAGCACGGGTCTCGGTGCCTGCCTCGTGCCGGTGTACCAGTTTCTGTCGTTGACGGAGGCGAGTGAGTACATCACCAACGAACTCGATTGGGCTCGCTTGCTGATCGAGGAGCAAAAGCTCGATCCGACCTCGCCCGAGTTTGCCACACGGTTCGCGGCACTGCGCAAGCGCACTGCGATTTACGCTGAGTCGCGCATCCATCCGAAGCTTCCCGACGACTATCCGGTTGTGTGTTTTTATCCCATGAGCAAAGCCCGGCGCGATCAAGACAACTGGTATCGTTTGAGTTTCGAGGAGCGGAAGAAACTCATGTTGCAGCACGGCGAGGCCGGACGGCGATTTGCCGATCGTGTAACCCAGCTCATTACGACGTGTACGGGGCTGGACGACTGGGAATGGGGCGTGACGTTGTTCGCCCGGGATCTCAAGGCAATCCGCGACATCGTCTACGAGCTTCGCTACGACGAGGCAAGTGCTGTGTACGGGTTGTTTGGCTCGTTTTACGTGGGCATCCGGTTTGCCCCGAAACACCTCGCGCGCGTGCTGCACCTGTCTTGAAGGTGCTCCCTTGTGCGCGTCAGCCAGCGCTTGCGGGCGATCGGCGACGCGGCACGGGTCGCAGACTTTTGCTCACGATCCTGCCGGGCAAATCGCAACGGGCGGCAGAACGCGCCCCGACTCAGTCGCGGTCGGTCACGCGGTGTTCGCTCGGATATCCGAAATAAGCGGCGGCCACTTCGGCGGTTTTAGCTCGGAACTCGGCGGGCACGAACACGTAAAAACGCCACAGCTCTTCGTAACGGCGCTGCAAGGCAGCGATCTCGCCACTGTGGTCGTATTGATCCACCGGTATGACTCCGCTGGGCGTCACGGCGAGGGCCTTGGCCTCTTTCATCACCGTCAGCGCGGGGCAGTACACAATGACCTCGCTGGGTTTGCACCGCAACTCGCGAGCCAGGCACTCTTCGGCTTGCCGGCGCTCCTCTGCCGACTCGTGATATCGCCGCACAAAAGCAGCCCGTTGGGGGCGAGTCAGCACAGCCGCCGATACGACATAGCCGCGCTTGAATAACGCGCGACGCTCCAAGCGGCGTACCAGCAATGCCGCATCCGGCCCAACCTGGCGTTGCAACGACGGCTCTTTGAGGCGCTCGAACAAGGTCGCGTCCTGCAAGTCGAGAAGTTCCGCCTCTCCAAGTCGGCCATGTTGTTGCGCGAGCTCCACTGCTTTGGAAATCATCGCCCCAGCGGCGATTTTGGTGTGGTGATAATACACACGCTCGGTCAGGAAGTAGCGCAAGCGCAAGAGTTGAACGGTTTCCGAGAACGTGTCGGGGCGAATCATGCCGTGCCGAGTAAGTCCCAAGGTGAGTTGCCCGTCGCTGATGTCGAACGCGCGAAAGAGCCGCTCGTCGTAGCGGGCGGCAAGGCCCGTGAAGTAAGCATCGCGGCGCAAGTAATCGAGAAGATCCGCATCGATCGTGCTCGAAACGAGTTGCCGCGCCCAAGGCGGGGTCGTGCGATGCTCGCGGACTCCGAGTAATTCTTCGATCGGTTCGGCGATGCCGAGCCGGTGCAATGCTTCACCCAATGGTCCGGCAAGGAGTAGGCTGAGGCGCTGGCCTTTGTCGTGCCGGGGGAACAACCGCCGCTCGTCTTCGAAGGTGTGCCCGAAGGGTACGTGTGTGACGTCGTGCAGTAACGCTGCGATTCCCACGAGGCTTTGGAGCTCGCGGTTGACTTGCTGGGGATGGCGTGACTGCAACGTGGCCAGCAAGCGTAGCGCTACGGCGCAGGTACCGAGCGAATGATCGAAGCGAGTGTGCATGGCACCCGGGTACACAAGGTACGCCGTCCCAAGCTGCTTAATGCCTCGCAACCGCTGCACTTCCGGCAGATCCAGCACAGCCCTTTGGAGTGCATCGAATTCGATGTCCCCATGAACAGCGTCCCGCACGAGCATGGGGCCAGGCTAGCGCGAGCGCAGGCGAAAGAGCAAACGAACGACATCGCCGGAAGGCGGTGTTGCGAAACCGGTCTCTACGATGCAGAGCCAAGAATGGGCACGCGTTAGCGCTCGAGACACTGATTGCGCCGGCATGTCGCCGGCGGCCGGACGATCTCACACTTTGTGCGGAGTGCCGCGGCGCCCGTGTGCAGTCTGGGTAGCGGCCAGGCTGTGCGTGCAAGGCGTTGTTGCCAGTGGAGTCGCCGCGCGGAATCGCGTAAGTAGCGCAGGGTGCAAGTTGGCGGCGGAACCAGGATTCTCGGGCGGGTTTGGGCTGTGGCGGGCGTGTCCGTTGTGCTGGCCGTGAGCATGGGTATCGCGCTGGCCGAACCAATGGTCGTGGAGACCTTCGAGAGCTTGGAGGGTTGGAGCACTCATGCTTCGCAAAATGCGTACGTCGAGCTCGCTGTCGACGAAGGCGTCCGCGGTAAGGCCTTGCGGGTAGATTTCGACATCCAGCCCGGCGGCAGCTTTGTAATCGTGCGCAAGCAGGTGCAGCTCAAACTACCGAAAAACTATGCATTCAAAGTCTGGATTCGTGGAGAAGGACCGCCCAACGACTTGCAATTCAAGCTCATCGATCCCACGGGGCGCAACGTATGGTGGTACCGGCAGCGACCCTGTCACTTCCCTGCGGAGTGGCGCCAACTCTCGATCCGAGACGTGCGCGTAGAATTTGCCTGGGGCGACGCGCCCGCCGGGCAGCCGAGCGAAATCGGCTTCATCGAGTTCGCGATTCAAGCCGGTAGCGGCGGGCGGGGTTCGCTCTGGCTCGACGAGCTGACGGTGGAGGCTCGCCGCCCGTTCAGGGGCCGCATGCCGAAACCTCGGGTGGAAGCCTCGACTTCGTTGCCGGGTGCCGGACCAGAACACGTTCTGGACACCGATCCGCACACCTCGTGGCACAGCGGGTTGCTCACGGCAAAGCAATGGCTGCAAATCGATTTTCAGACCCCTGTCGAGTACGGCGCCATCGTGATCGATTGGGATCCGGTGGACTACGCTATCGTGTACCGCGTGCTGGCATCGGGCGACGGCGAGCATTGGTGGCCGCTGTTCGCGAGCGCGCATGGCAACGGCGGTCGCGACTACATCCCCGCCGGTGAAGCAGAATCTCGTTGGATCCGTATCGAGATGGAGCAAAGTAGCCGGGGGCAAGGATACGGCATCCGTTCCGTGGCCATCAAACCTTACGACCTCGCGGCCTCGCCGAACGTGTTTTTCTCCGCGTTAGCCTCCGAGGCTCCACCGGGCGTTTATCCGCGCTACTTTGTGCCCGAGCAAGTCTATTGGACCGCAGTGGCCCCGCCGAGCGGAGGGCGTCAAGCCCTGCTCGGCAGCGACGGAGCGATCGAGCCCTTGGCTGGAGGCTATTCGATCGAACCGTTCGTATATCGAAACGGTCAGCTTTTCAGTTGGAGGCAAGTGCACACGATTCCCGAGATGGGCGACCCCGTAGCCCCGTTTCCACGGGTGCGCTGGGAACATCAGGAGTTCGCGCTGGAGGTAGAGGTTTTCCCGGGCGGCACCGAGGCCGCACGCGCGTTCTACGTCAGTTACACTCTGGAAAACCGCACGTCGGAGCGCGCGGAATTTTCGTTATTTCTCGCCGTCCGTCCGTTTCAGGTGCTGCCCCCGTGGCAAAACCTCAACCTGGTCGGCGGCGTGAGCGCTATTCGGGAGCTCGCCTTTGATTCGCGCACTGTGTGGGTGGATCGCAAGCCGGCCGCGGTGGCGCAGACACCGGGGGCGCGATTCGGCGCGGCGTACTTCGAGGAAGGAATGGTCCAGGAACATTTGCTGCGAGGAGCATTGCCGCCGCACGTGCGCGTTACGGATCCCCTCGGATACGCCTCCGGGGCGCTGGGCTACACGTGGAACTTGGGCGCAGGAGAAAAGACCGCCGTTTACCTTGCGTGCCCTTGGAATGCGGACGACATCGGCGCGTTGCAACTTACGACCGATGGTGCGGCGGAGGCCTACCGAGAGGCGCGGCAGCGCGCGCGGGCCGAGTGGCAGCGCTCATTGCAGCGAGTGGAATTCGTGCTGCCCGAGGCTGCGCGCGAAATCGAGGCAACGCTGCGAACGGCCATCGCGCACATCTTGATGCTGCAGCGCGGCTCCGCGTTGCAGCCAGGGCCGCGAACGTACGCGCGCTCTTGGATCCGCGACGGCGTGAGCATGGCCACAGCCCTGCTCCAAATGGGAGCTGTAAACGAACCGCGTGCCTTCGTGCGCTGGTTTGCCCAGTATCAATTTCCGGACGGCCGGATCCCGTGTTGTGTGGACTGGCGCGGGCCGGATCCTGTGCCGGAGCACGATAGCAACGGGGAGTTTTTGTTTCTCGTCGCGGAGTATTACCGGTTCACACGAGACGTGGGACTGGTCGCTGAACTCTGGCCCCAAATCCGGGCGGCTGTGGAATGGATCGAGCGTGCTCGAGGTCTGCGCATGACCGACGAGTACCGCACCGCGGACAAGCGTCCGTTTTACGGCCTTTTACCCGAGTCCATTAGCCACGAAGGATACGCGGCAAAACCGGTGCACTCTTACTGGGACGATCTATGGACCCTGCGCGGACTCGAAGACGCCGCGCGTATGGCCGCAGTTCTGGGTGAGGAAGACCTGGCGGCTCGCTGGGCTGCTCTTCGAGACGATTTTCGTTCTACGCTCCTGGCCTCCATGGTGGCGGTCGCGGAGCGACACAAGCTCGATTACCTTCCCGCTTCCGTCGAGTTGGCCGATTTCGATCCGAACTCGAGTGCCATTGCGCTCTACCCGGTGGACGTACTCGCGGGGCTACCCCGTGATTTGGTCGAGCGTACCTTCGATCGTTACTGGGCCATTTTCCAAGGCCGCCAGCACGGGGCGGACAATTGGGATTCGTACACGCCGTACGAGTTGCGCAACGTGCCCGCGCTGGTGCGACTGGGCCGGCGCAACGAAGCACTGCAGCTACTCGAGGCGCTGATGCGCGACCGGCGGCCGGCCTCTTGGCGCCAGTGGCCCGAAATTGTCTGGCGCGACCCCGTGTGGCCTCGCTTCATTGGCGATATGCCGCATGCCTGGGTGAGCGCATTGTTTATCGAGGCTGTGCGGCATTTGTTCGTGTTCGAGCGTGCGTCCGATGCCGCCTTGGTCATTGGTGCGGGCTTGCCGGTGAGCTGGATCGAGAACGGCGTTGCGGTCAAACGTTTGCCAACACACTACGGAATTTTGCATTTTCGTGCGCGCGCCGTAGAGCCAACGTTGTGGAAGATCCACATAGCGGGTGACTTACAAATCCCGCCCGGAAAGCTGGTGCTGCGCTTGCCTCTGCCCGCGGGCTTGCTGGCAGTGCGCGTGAATGGTCGCACGGTATCGGAGTTCGATGGCAGCGAAATTCGTATCGGAGAGCTCCCCGCTGAGGTCGAACTGGCGTTTGCGACCGCAGGAGGTGCGTGATGAGCGCTCCGGTTGTGCGGGCGCGGCCACTTTCGGGTGGCGCCATTCTCTCCAACGGCACGTTTCGGACCTTGTTTTCGCGACGAGGTACAGGCACCGCGTGGGCGCGCAGTGGCAAGGATTGGCTCCAAGCTTACGGATGGAAGCCGGATGTGGCGGAGGACCACCTTGGCTGGTTGTTTTACGTACGTGACGGCAGTTCCGGCGCGTCGTGGTCTCTAACCCCGGCTCCGCGCCCCAACGCCAAAGCTCGCTATCGTTTTCGGCGCACCTTGGGTGTTGCCGGGATCCGTTGTTGGCTTCCGGAATTGACTACGGAGTTGGCGGCGTGGGTGAGCGATTCAGCCCCGCTAGAGTTTCGTTCTCTTTGCCTAGAGAATCGCTCGGGGCGGCACCTCGAGCTCGAGGTCACGACGTACCTGGAAGTGGTGCTATTCCCGTTCGAGGCATTTGCAGCCCATCCGGCGTTTGCCAAGTTGTTCGTGCAAACACATTGGAGCGCGGAGCATCGGTACTTGGGCGCACGGAGGCGGCCCCGTTCCACCGAAGAGCGCTGGCCTATCCTTTTCCTGGCCGCGTTGAACGCAGATGAGCTGGAGTATGAAAGCGATCGCTTGCGTTTTCTCGGACGAGGCCGGGATTGTCGCAACGCCGCTGCGTTGTCACCCGATGGGGTATTGTCGGGCACTGTGGGCAATGTGCTGGATCCAGTTATGTGCTTACGGACGAAATTGGCGCTTGCTCCCGGCGAGCGAACGGAGCTGGGCTTCGTCTGCGGTTTTGCCGCCGAAGAAGGTGACATAGCGCAAATGGTGCAAGAGTTGCGGAACGAGTCGCTAGAAAGCCTCCGCCGCGAGGCTGCGCGGTGGCACCGGCAGCAATTGGAAAAGGCCGGCTTGCGCTTGCCAGAGGCCAGGTTTGCAGAAGAGCTGGCGACCGCCTGGCTGTATCGCAGCCCGCAACTCCGTCCGGACTCGGAGCTGGCAAAGCTACCAGGGAACGTCGCTCGATTGCCGGCGCAGCTCGGTTTGGCGGACGACATCCGAACCTGGCTGCTGGTGCATGTGGAAGAAGAGAACCGGCCGTGGGACGCCATCGCCCGCTACTGGGCGAGCACGGGCGTGCCGGGCGACCTCGTGTTGGTAGAAGAGTCGCGTGGCGATGTACAGGTGATGCGGGGGACTGACCCGGCAAAAAGGGTGAGCCTCGCTCGCGCGGAATACGCGGCGTTGCTCGCCTGCGCGGGTGGCCGCTGGCCGGCTGAGAGTAGCCCTGGCTACCGGCGGGTCGCTCTTCGGCGCACTGCTGTGGAAGTCGGCGAACGTACCGAGCCAGCGGGAATGACTTCCCGATTGGATCATTGGAACGGTTACGGAGGATTCGGCGCTGGGGGGCAGGAGTACGTCATCCGGCTGGCACCGGGACACGTGCCGCCCATGCCGTGGGTCAACGTCATGGCCAATCCCGAATTCGGCAGCTTGGTGTCGGAACGAGGGGGTGGATTCACGTGGAGTCGGAACAGTCGCGAGTACCGTTTGACGGAGTGGTCGAATGACCCGGTGACCGATCCGCCGAGCGAGTGCCTGTACGTGCGGGACGAAGTTACGGGCGCCTTTCGTTCTTTGATGCCGGCGCCGTGTGGCGCCGGGGTGTTCGAGGTTACGCATGGCCGAGGTTTCACCCGCTGGCACAATCGGTCGGACGAGATCGAGTCGGTCGTTACTTGGTTCGTGCCGCCGGACATGGGGGTGCGGGTGATTGCTGTCGAGTTGACAAACCTCGGGCAAAGGGACCGGCGGCTTTCTTTGTGGCACTATGCCCGTTTAATTTTGGGTGCGGATCCGTGGCGTGTTGACCGGCAGGTGACGACGGAACTCGAGCCGCAAACTGGAATTCTATGGGCGCGCAATCGCGCCATGCCACTGTTCGAGCGACGGGTCGTATTTGCCACGTTGGGGGCAGAAGGTGCGTGGCAGTCGCAGGTTGCCGCCGGTGACCGGGTATGGTTTCTCGGGGTCGGAGGCTCCGTGGCCGCGCCAGAGGCGTTACGGCGCTCGCGTTTGGAGCATGGGCCGTTCGGGGCTGGCCATGACGCTGCTGCCGTTGTGGCTGGCGCGTTTTTCCTGGGGGCGGGTCGGAGCTGGCGAGGCTGGGCACTGCTGGGAGAGGCGGAAGATCAAGCGCAGGGGCGGGCTTGGGTCGAGGGGTTGGCGAGCTGGGATCGGGTGATGTCGCGATTGGAAGCCACAAAGCGGTTCTGGGAAGCGCGTTCCTCTGCGCTGGTGGTGCACACACCGTGGCCCGAGCTGGACGTGTTGTGCAATCATTGGCTGCTCTACCAAACCACGAGCTGCCGTCTTTGGGGCCGATCGGCGTTTTACCAGTCGGGTGGTGCCGTAGGCTTCCGCGATCAGCTTCAGGACGCATGTGCGTTGCTGTGGAGCCATCCGGAGGAGACGCGCGCCCAAATTTTGCTGCACGCCGCGCACCAGTTTCCGGAGGGGGACGTACTGCATTGGTGGCATCCACCTTGGGAGAAGGGTACCCGCACCCGCTTTTCCGACGACCTCCTGTGGTTGCCGCTGACGACTGCGTGGTACGTTGCGTTTACCGGTGATTACCGGCTGCTCGACGAACCCGTGCCCTTCGTGCGCGCGCGGGCGCTCGAGCCGAGTGAAGATGAAGCGTATCTCTCCGTCGAACGCACTCCCGAAGCGACCTCGCTATACGAGCACTGCTGCCGTGCCCTGGAACGGTCGTTGACGAAAGGCCCTCACGGGCTTCCGCTGATGGGCACGGGGGACTGGAACGACGGAATGAATCGCGTGGGACGCCAAGGACGCGGGGAGAGCGTGTGGTTGGGTTTCTTCCTTGCGGAGGTACTCGCCCAATTCATCCCCTTGTGCGAGGCTCGGGGAGACTCCCCGCGGGCTTCGAGATTTCGGGACTTCCGCGTGCAGTTGGTGTCGGCGTTGGAAGCTCAGGGTTGGGATGGCGCTTGGTACCTCCGCGCGTATTTCGATGACGGCACGCCGTTAGGGTCGGCTGCCAGTTCCGAGTGCCAAATCGACGCGCTCGTACAGGCATGGGCTGTGTTGTCCGGTGTGGCCGCCAGGGAGCGAGCGCTGCGGGCGTTGCAGGCGGTGGAAGAACGGCTGGTGGACCGCGAGAGCAAAATCATTCGCCTGCTGGCGCCGCCGTTCGATCGCATGCCGAAAGACCCTGGCTACATCAAGGGTTACGTTCCAGGGATCCGAGAGAACGGAGGCCAGTATACCCATGCGGCGATTTGGGTGGTGCAGGCGTTCTTCCACGCGGGCTTGCGCGAACGCGCTAGGGAACTGTTGCGCTGCTTATTACCCCTGGAGCATGCCCGCGATGCCGCTGCGGCCCAAATATATAAGGTCGAGCCGTACGTGGTGGCCGCTGACATCTACGGGGAACCTCCGCACCGTGGCCGTGGGGGTTGGACGTGGTACACCGGATCTGCAGGATGGCTGTACCGGCTCGTGATCGAGACGATTTTGGGGATCCGATTGCGCGATGGCGAGGTTTTGGAAGTCTCGCCTCGTATTCCGGATAGTTGGCCTCACTGTTCGGCCGTGTGGAAGGTGCCGCGAGTCAACGACGTGTACCGCATCCGGATCGAGCGCTCTGGGTCCGACACCCCCCCGCCGGTGCGTGCTTGGCTCGACGGACAACCACTGCCAGTTGAAGGCTCTGGCGTGCGCATTCCGTTGGTCCGCGATGGCCGGCAACACGAGGTCAAAATTGTGTTGGCCGGTTCCGGATCGCTCGAGAGTGCATCGTAACGCGACCGTCGGCTCGACTTTGCCTGATTTGCCCGGCCAGTGGGGGACTCGCCGCTTCGGTGGGGTCTCGTCCCCCTCGCGACCGCCTGCGCGGGAGTACCGCTGGAAACCGCGGGCGTACAGCGACCATTTGTCCGCAGCCTTCGGCTCGACTTCGTCGGGCGTTGGGCGCACGGTACCAACGAGCAAGGCTGTATTGTTCCGAACCGTAAGCGGTGGCCGGACAAAGGGCTTCACCGGTTGCCGGTGCCAGGAGGGCGCTTCCCCCCGCGTTGCGGGACGTAGGGGTGAGCGCATAAGTTTCAACATCTTTATCGCTTCTCTCCCCATGCGCAGTGGGTTTGGGGCCTCGTGACTTTGTGCGGCATCGTGGCGGGGCCGCCGGCGGCGCTTAACGGTCGAGCAGCACGATCAACCTCACCGTCCTGGCCAATGAAACCACGAAGGAGGCGGTTTGCACACGCGCGAAGCGGTCCCGGCGGCCCACGCGGACGCCAATTGTACCGGCGGCAACAACACTGGGCCCCCATCGCTTTGAGCGCAAGCCGGACGATTGCACTCGGTTCGGGCCGGCCCTCCACCGGAAATGCCGGCACAGCGGGGCAACCGGCGGTAGGCAGTGCGGTTCAGAGCATTACCGCCAGCGGGCACGAAAAAACACCCCGTTCGCGAACGGAAGATTGACCTACTTAGCGGCGGCGTCTGGAGGGGCAGTACGTTGGCCGACACGAACAGCACCGTGCCGGGAGGCAGAGCGGATGCGGATGCAGATGCAGATGCAGATGCAGATGCAATTGTGAGTGCTCCCGCTCACGAATCTGCGGATGCGGCCATACAGGTGGGGGCCGAATCATTTTTCTCGTGTCACTCCGACCGGAGCGGGAGGGATAAAACCCGACTCGCTGCGGAATCAGGCCTGGGTTTGACGGTAGGCGAGGCGGCGTGCCCGTCAGCCCGAGTGAGCCGGCTGTTGATTGTGCACAAACGCCGATGCGACCAGCTCTGCGAGCTCGAGAAACAGTGACTCGACTTCTTGGATCACAGGCGGTAACGCGTCGCGTTGCCCTTCCTTGGCCAGCACCTCGAGACGGAGAGTGGCATCCACTGCCGCATCGGATCCGAAAACGGCTGCCGATCCGCGCAGCGAGTGGGCCACCGTGGCGATGCGGGCGAGACTGCCTTGGCTGTGAGCCTCGCGAAGCTCGCGGAGTCGCCGCGGCAAATCCGCGACGAATAAGCAACTGATTTCGCGCATGACTTCCAGATCGCCACCCGCAGCCGCCAAGGCCTGCGTCCGGTTGAAGAGAGGCAGTTGCTCGAACGAAATTTGGTGACGCGAAACCATGGTATCCTCCATTGCAGTTGTGGACTTCTACAGCGTCGTCTCCGGCCTGCCGTTGTGGCTGCCTTCGAGTTGCAGCGCATAGTTCAAGCGAATCATGCGAAGAACTCGCTGGAGAAAGTGATGTCGAGCAAAAGGTTTCTGTAAGCACATATCGTCCGGCCCCAAAGCTTGCTGCACGCGAGTATCGAAGGGATCGAGAACGGTAACCGCGAGGATCGGAATAAAAGTTGTTCGCAGAGCAGCTCGCAAACGTTCCGCCACCGCGAAGCCATCCAGACCCGGCATCACCAGGTCGAGCACGATCAAGTGCGGAGGGTTCTGCTCGATCATCTGTAGGGCTTCTTCACCGCCGCCAGCGGCGGCAATTCGTACGGGTAAGCGTTGCAGCGCGCTGGTCAGGCACAGACGCACGTCTGGCTGATCGTCTACGACCAGGATGTGCAGCGGGGTCGGCGGCGCGCCCACGGGTCGATTGCGCAGGGAGGAACCCGTGGGCGCGAGGGGGACCGCCGCAGTTGCCGCAGGCGCAGGGGTCGCGGCTGCGCCGCAGCAAGGACAAGCGTGTTGCGAGGCATGCATCCGCCCTCCACAACGCCGGCAAAGCCGCCAGAGCGGCATGCGGCATTGCGGGCAGAGCGTGCTCTGATGGAGTGTGGTTGTGCCACAATGGGGGCAGGCAAAGCCGGTTAGAGCTGGGCGGGCGGGTGCCGGACGAGTCGCTGGCGGTACGACCGGATGGATTTGCAGGGACAAGTTGGCTGCCGCTACTTGCCAGCGCAGCAAGATTGTTTGGGCGCGCCACTGAACCCGAAGCTGCTGATCACTTGTCGTGCCACCCGCAAATCGGCACCAAGAGCACAGCAGCGATCCGACCCATCCAGGCCAGGAGAACGCGGGTTTCCAGTCGGATCCTTGCAGGTGGTACACAGTGGTGATGCCGCTCCCGACGGTCAGTTCCACCGCGTGCGCGCGCCGCGCAAACCCATCTACGGCCACCGACGCAAGAATTTGGGCAACAACGGGCGGGAGCTTGGCATCGGTGGACGGAGTGGCGAGGGCTACAGACGGTTCCGAAACTTTGACTTCCGCCGGCTCGTTTACTTGGGCCATGTAAGTGCCCAGAATTTTCTCGCTGTCATACAAACGGATCTGGGCCACGCGCACGTCCGCCTGCGGTGCAATCGCAAGAGACACTGCTCGGCCCGCCGCAAAGTGCAAGAGGCGAAGGGCGTCGCCATCCAGCGGATAGGCTGCCGCAACCGACAACCAGGACGAGTGATTTTCGAACGGCGCACACGCATAGCGCAAAGCAAACGTGCGTTTGATGACGTTGGCAAGGGCGAGATCCAGGCGCATCGTGGTCAAGTCGGTATAAGGCAAGCGGGCACGGCAGGCTAAGGCGCGTGCGTAATCCTCTTCCGTTAAGGCGGGATCCGGGTCGCCGCTTGCGAGTGCAATTTGCTGTGTTCGTGGCAGTTCGCTGGAAATGACTTGCGCCGGCGCGGCGACGAGGCCGTGGCGATGGAAAGAGGCGGCATTCTTGCGACCAACAAGCTGAATAATTCGCCCTGCCACTGTAAACCGACTCCTGGCGCGCACGAGTACCAATCGGTATGCCAAGGAGGAGCCCTTTGGTGCGGAGGCAGCTTACGAGCGTGCGCCAGGCGTTGCCTGGCCTTTGCAGTGGTGGCAACAGTTAGATGCAAGTTGGGAAAGCGTCGGTTTCGCGACGCTCTTCAACAGGGGTGAGAATGTATAGGCTACGGGAATTGGGCGCCAGTGCGGCTTTCGTTCTGCTGTGTATTCTTTGGTTGGGTTTCGGTTGTGGCGACGACGGGGAGGCGCCGATGGAGGGGCTTTTGCCGCTGACAGCGCGGCGCGGTGCGGACGCAGGGATTTATGACAGTGAAGGCCGGCAGGTGCTGTTGCGCGGGGTGAACGTGAATAGTTTGGGGGATTACTACCAGGACAATGCGGAGCTGCCTCCGGTGTTGCCGCTGAGCGAAGAGGATTTTCGCGAGATGGCGGCGCTCGGTTTCAACGTGGTGCGACTGATTGTGAGTTGGTCGGCGTTGGAGCCGCAGCCGGGGCGGCACGACGCCAACTACTTGGGGCGGATTCGGCAAGCGGTGCGGTGGGCGAACACAGCCGGGCTGTATGTGGTGCTGGACATGCACCAGGATGCGTGGGGGAAGTACATTGCGACGCCGGCGGGAACGAATTGTGGGGGCACGCGGGAGCCGGCCATTGGGTGGGATGGAGCTCCGCAGTGGGCGACGATCACCGATGGTCGCAGCACCTGCCGCAGCCCTGGGGTGCGGGAGTTGTCCCCGGCGGTTTCGCAAGCGTTCGAGAATTTTTATGCCGACCGGGAAGGGATCCAGACGGCGTTTGTGCGGACGTGGGCGTATCTAGCCGGAGCGTTTGCGCGTGAGGCTGGGGTAGCGGGTTATGACTTGTTCAACGAGCCGCATTGGGGGAACAACATCATTGGTTCGGGGGTGAAGCTGACGGGGCTATACGGGCGGTTGATTCCGGCGATTCGGGAGGCCGAGCGAGCCGCCGGCGGCTTTCCACACATCGTGTTCTTCGAGCCGGTTGTGCTTTGGCCGGTAGACGGGTCATTGCCGGACCCGCAAGTGATGGCGGATCCGCACTTGGTGTTTGCTCCGCATAACTACGCGGAGTCCATTACCGGTTTCAACCCACTGACGATCGAGCAAGTCTTTGAAAAGGCTCGTGCGGATGCCGAGCTTTATCAGGTGGCATTTTGGATTGGTGAGTACGGATGGTTTTCGGATCCGGCTGCCAACAAGTCGCGTGTGGCACGTTATGCGGCGGAGGAAGATCGCCACAAAGTAGGTGGTGCATGGTGGCAGTGGAAGCAGTCGTGCGGAGATCCCCACAGCATCGGGATCCCCGGTGGAACCCCGGCGAGTCTTCTAATTCACCTGCGCTACACTGCCTGCCCGGCAAATGAAGACCTAGGGTTGGTGCCGGAGTGGGTGGCGGTTCTGTCGCGACCGTACCCGCGAGGAGTCCCTGGGCGACTGCTGAGCCTATCCAGCGACCCGGAGTCTTCTCGGTTGGAAATCGAGGGAGCAACCGGAACTGCGGGGGTGGCTGACATTTGGTACCCGGGGAACGGCCGTGTACCCTGGATTTCTGGGGACGGCGTTAAAACGGCGCGGATCGAGCGTGTTGCCGGTGGCTTCCGGGTATACCCGACCGTCGAAGGTCGCTACCGAGTCGTGCTGACTCCGCCAACGTAAAATTGGTTGTTCCGAACCCCCTAGAGGTGAGCTCGCTCGCACCAATGGAGTCGGTCAAGTCTTTTGGCCCGGGCAATACTGCTCGACCAGTTCCGACACGATGGCAATCAGTTCGCTTCGCGCCACGGTGTCCGACAGGGCGTGGTCGTCGTCGACTTCGATGAGTCGGACCAGTCCCGGAGTGCCGGTTTGCGCCAGCGCGCGGCTGTCTTCGATCCGGACGACAGTATCGCGCGTGCCATGGACGATCCAAACAGGGACACCCGGAGGCAAGAAACGAGGCACATCGTAGTGGTACACCGCCGGGGCAAGCAGCAGCGTCGGACCGCTCCATGCCTTGCGGTGCAACAAGGCGACTGCCACGGCGCCACCGAAGGACGACCCCACCAATACGTCTGGCCGGAACTGTTCGACGACCTGCGCGTGGAGCTCGACGCAAGCAAGGAAGTTACTGGTGTCCATCGAGGGTGTACAGGCATGGAAATGCTGGGCAAACAAACGTGCCTTGGTCCCTTGAGGGCTGCCTTCCAGGCCATGGATGAATTGCAGGCGGACCCGTGATGCCATTTCGTTGTACGTGCCCCAAAAGACAGGTAAAGGGAAGGCCCTTGCGCCGTGGTTCGTATCGTGCCGAGCTTTAGCGGCCGCCGGCACATGAATTTGGAGGGAAGAGAATGAAGGAATTGGATCTAACCACTGTGGATCACTTGTTGACGACGACGCGGTCCGTTCGCAAGCGACTTGACCTTACCCGGCCTGTTCCCCTCGACGTGGTGGAGCGTTGCATCGAGATTGCGATTCAAGCGCCGACCGGGTCGAATGCACAGAATTGGCACTTTGTACTGGTGGTCGATGCAGAGAAGCGCAAACGACTGGCCGAACTGTATCGCCAAGCCTTCTCCTTGTACCGAGAGTTGAACACCAACGCGCCGCAATTACGCGAGGGGGACCCGCGGCGGGAGCAAACGCTGCGGATTGTCGAGTCGGCGACGTATTTGGCCGAGCATCTCCACGAGGTGCCGATGCACATCGTTCCGTGTGTCGAGGGGCGCGCGGAAAATGGACCGGTCGTCATGCAGGCCTCTTTGTACGGCTCGATTTTGCCTGCGGTGTGGTCGTTGATGTTAGCCTTGCGCTCACGAGGATTGGGGTCGGCTTGGACCACGTTGCACTTGATGTACGAAAAAGAGGCGGCTGCGGTGTTGGAAATTCCCGAACACGTCACCCAGGTTGCGTTGCTACCGGTAGCGTATTTCACGGGCGAGGACTTCAAGCCAGCGAAGCGCTTGCCTGTGCGAAAATTTGTTTCGCTGGATTCATGGGGGAAGCCGTTGCCGTGAGGGCGCCGTCAGCGAGCATCGTCTGTTGCGAGGGGTCACGAAGCTGGGTGGTCGAAAGAGGGGCGCGGATCCGGGAGAAAGAAGCCATGGGCCCTATCGGCTGCCGTGCCCACTCGGGCTCCTGTCGCTAGAGCGAGGCGGCTGCTGCGCTTTGCCTCTCGTCCATAGAATCCGCTGGGGCCTAACGCCCCTTGAAGACAGGTGGCCGCCGCTCCAAAAAGGCCTGCACGCCTTCGCGAAGATCCTCGGACTGTGCGACGATCGCTTGAGCGAGTCCTTCTTCCTCGAGGCACGTTTCCAGGTCGCCATCCAACGACCGGTGGAGCAGCCGTTTGGAAAAGCCGAGAGCTAGCGTAGGTCCTTTCGCCAAGCGTTCTGCCCACTCGCGTGCGGTGCGTTCCAGATCGCTGGGCTGTACCACTCGGCTGACGAGGCCCCAGCGATGTGCCTCTTCTGCGCTGAGTTCGTCTCCAAAGAACACCAGTTCCTTTGCCCGCTGGAGGCCGATCAGACGGGGCAGAAGGAAAGCGCCGCCTGCATCCACGCACAAGCCACGGCGGACAAAGATTTCGATAAATCGTGCCTCGCTCGAGGCGATGACGAAGTCCGACGCAAAGGCGAGGTGCGCTCCCAGCCCCGCCGCCACTCCATTGACCGCGCACACCACGGGTTTTTCCAGCTCCCACAAGGTACGAATCAACCGTTGGGAGCTTCCTTTCATCACCATGCGCGTTGCCCCGGGACCTTGCGGCCCTTGTCCGCGCGAGCCCGACAAGTCCGCTCCCGTGCAAAAACCCTTGCCAGCTCCGGTCAACACCAACGCGCGAATTTCCGCATCGGTTTGGGCGTTGGAAAGCACCCGGATCAGCTCCTCGCGCATCGTGGCGTTCACGGCGTTGCGTTGCTCCGGGCGATTCAAAGTGACCCAGGCAACGTTATTGTCCAACCGGTACGTAATCGTTTCGAATTCTGCCATGGGTTATTTCCCGAAGCGATTGAGAGTGGCCGAGTCGAAAAAGGTAGCCGGGAAGCGTACTTTCCGGTCGTTGGGCACGTCTTTCCCGGGTGCTTGAAGGCCCGCGACGGTGGCGCGGTTCAGCTTCACATTCTCCGCGCACTGGAAGGAGAAGTGGGAGGACCATTGATAATCTGTCTTTCCATCGGGGCGGGTGTTCTTGTCGCGTTGGTACGCCACCACTTGTAGTGTGTTGACGTGCTCGCCGTTCCATCCGAACTTGCGGTTCCACGCACCTTGGTACGTTTCTTTGTCGATGTACAGTTCCACGCGCCCGTACAGATAGTACCGGTCCTTAGGCACTCCTTCGATGACCCAAACCTTTCGTTTCGCAAGCGCCGCGCGCACAGGGGCCCAGGCGATTCCCGGCCATCCCGGTGTCTGGAAGCCCACCACTTGAAGATTCGTCCAAACAGTGCGCCACCCACCCTCCGGCAGCCAGTACCTTTGCGGCATGCGTTCGAAACTTTCCGGGTCCACGATGCGGAGGGTTTCCTTTTGGCCAACGAGCTTCCAAGTAAAGTCCTCAGGTTTGCCGTCGAAAAACGGACCGTCGTCTTGGCTCATGTCCGAGCCCAGAAATCCGTCCGAGCGGTTCGCAGGGCTGACAGCCCGCACACGGCGCAGTGCAGGAACGTAAGCCCAGTTGGAATCCCGCTTGTTCGGATCACGGTAACGCCATGTGAGAGAGGCCGTTCCATGCAGATCGGCAGGCGAGGTCGCCACGGAAACGAATTGCATCGAAAAATTGTTTGGGTTGGGTAAACGGTATTCAGGGTCTTGCCCGTCGTAGTATTGGAAGTATACGTCCTGAATGGCCTCTCGGTCGACTCCTCCAGGCCGTACCCATACCAGCAACACTAGGTTGTGGCTGCTGCCTTCGTTCCAATATTGGTAAAAGAAGTTCCAGAGGATTTTGATTGCGGCTGTGGGGTCACGGCTCGCATCGATTTCGGGGAAGGGGAGACCGTAAATGAACGGTGGCTGAACTCCGGTGGCGACTTCGATGATCGTCCCTTCGGGAGCGATCGCGTACTTCCCCTTGTTGGCTTGGGTGGCTGCAAGGAATTGCGGGTCCCAACGGTAAATGCCTTCCGGCCACTCGATGATTTTGTTTTGATAGTGCCCCTCGCGGTAGTGTTTCAGAATTTCCGGCGGCAAGAGATCTTCCGCAAGCTGCCAGTTGTCTTTGCCTAGCATTGTGCCGGGAGCCAGCCCGTTTCCGTCCGTCGCGCAGGCTTTGCGCGGCGCCAGCCACATTGTAGCGCAAACCACGCTCACAACCGCCACAGCGCGTAACCATTTCTGAGTTCGTCGCATTGCCTTCCTCCGCTTGTGGGAAGTACATTCAACGGCCTGCGCCTGCTTGCAAGAGCACGGCCTCGGCTCGCTGCTCGGCGCGCGCAATGGCGAAGCGCGGGCGCAAGAGAGAGACCATGGCCGGGATGAACAACAAAGCGCCCGCTGCGTGGAAAATCATGAGCAGCATCAAAACAAAGGCCATCTCGGCTTGGAACTTAAGGGGAAAGAACAGCCAGAACACCACACTGACGACCAGCGTGGTGCAGGTAAAGATGATGGCCTTACCCGTAGTGAGAATGGCTCGGCGGTTGGCCTCGTCAAAGTCGTTGGTTTCCTCGTACTCCTCCACAATGCGGCTGAGAACGTAATACCCGTAGTCAATGCCGATTCCGATGCCGACTGCGGCCACCGGAAGGGAATTGATATTGAAGTCGATACCGGCGAGGTACATCACGGCTTCGGAGAGCGGCTGCGCCACGATGGAGGGGATCATCACGATCAGTGCCCCAAGGACGGACCAATAGGTCAAGAAGCTCAGGACAAAGACGACACAAAAAATAAGCGGCACGTTGACGCGGTACGACCACTCGACTTCCTCGTTGGTGGCCGCCAGGATACCGAGTAAGCCTCCGGCCAAGAGATAGCGCACGCTGTCGTCGGGGCGGCTGTGCTCCGCGATGTACGCTTTGGCGCGGTCGATCGCGCTATGAATGATGTCGTTGTTGTAGGTCCGATACAGGATCGCGATCGTGGCGTTCGTGTAGTCCGGGCTGAAAAACCGATCCATCTCGCCGCGGCTCGTGCCCGCGGTCAGGAGATAAAATAGCTGGCCGATATGGTCATCACGTGTCGGTAGCATTTCCCATTTGGGGTCTCCCTCGCGAAACGTGCGGTAGATTTTTTTAAGCAGGGTCGCCGCGGTGATGTTGCCATTCGCTCCTTCGCCTTGGGTCATGTGCCGGGCAAACAGTTCGATGTCGTTGAGAGTTTTCGCTTCCTTGATTGCCTCGGGCTTTTTCCCTTCGGCGATAATCACGAGCTGACTGGCGACTCCGACGAATTTTTCGTTGAGTTTGCGAAAGGCCACATTGTACGGATGATCGTAATAGAGCAGCGCGGCGCCGGGCTCCGTGTCCCCCGTCTTGAGCTTGTGGGCAAAGTACACGCCGAACGCCATCGTCACGGCGAACAGCCCTACAACGAACCACCGCAGGCTTCCTTGTCCCATAGCAATGAGGGCGCGACTGATGCCCTCGTAAATCGCGTCGGAGATACGCCGGCCGGGCGGGTGCATCTTCGGTGGCTTGACAAACGTTAGGATGATCGGATGCAACGTGACCACGCTCAGGAAAATACTGATGATCCAGAAGCTCGCCACGAAAGCGAGTTTCTGCATGAGCGGAATGCTGGCAACAGCGATGGTCAGGATGGCTAAACCATCTGCCACGATGGACACCATGGCGGGTGGGAACAAGGCCCGGTAGGAGCGCACGATTGCTTCGTGTTTATTGTGGGTGAGAAAGTACTCGTCGTGATAACGTTCCATGGACTGAACGGAGTGGCTCAAGGCGCGCGCCGTGATCAGGACGAACACTACGAGTACGAGTGGGTCGAGCGTGAAACCGCAAAGACCGGCGAACCCCAATCCCCAAATGGCGCTCATCAACCCCGAGAATACCGGGATCAGCACACCTTGGAGGGAACGGAAATAAAACCAGAGGAGCGCTACGATGGCCACGCCGGTTGCGATGAAAACGTAGCCCATTTTACCGAGCGCCTCGTTGAAGTAGGCGTACAGCACGGGCGGGCCGGCCACGTAGATTTTTACGAGACCGTCGGCTTCCTCGCGTTGCACGATTTCTTGCACCCGCCGCCACATGGTATTGAGGTCAAAATACTCCTCCCAAAACCCGGCGGTAATCAGCGTGGCGGTGTCGTCAGGCGATACGAAGAAACCGCGCACGCCCTCGGTCGTGTAGACCTTCTGCCGGAGGAACTCCATATCTTCCTGATCCCGCGGGAGGCGCGGGTACATCAGGGGCACGACCTTGATGCCGGATCCGGAGGTTAAAGTAGTTTTGAGTTTCGGGTGCGTGATGGACAGCACCTGCTCTCCATTGACACCGGGAACGTTGTGCAACAGGTCCACGGTGATCCGGTCCACTTTCTCGATGATCCTCGGGTCGTCGAAGATGGTTCCCCGCGTGGCCTCGACGACCATCACGAGCTGGTTGGCCGTACCGAACATGTTACGGTACTTGATGTACAATTGAATGTACGGGTGATTCGGTGGCATCAGGTCGAAGAAGCTCGTGAAGATCGTAAGCTGCGTGGCGGTGAACCAAATAAAGAACAACGTTCCGGCTCCGACGACCAGCGACACCGCCAGGCGCCGCCGGAGCAAGAAATACAAATACCCTTCGATCCATTCGCGCGGCAGCATGGTTACTGCCCCTCTGGCTTGACTAGACGTTGCCCGTCGATACGCACGGTGAGCCCTCCCGCCCCAACAATCATACCCGCACCGTTCGAGACCAGAGAAACGCTGCGGATCCATCCCAGTCGCCAGTTACCGGGAACCTGCTTGCGGCTCCACGTTTGGCCTCCGTCGGAGGTGAAAAAAATACTGCCGATGTCACCGACGGCAAAGCCCATTTTGCCTCGGACCACGATGTCGTACAGGCTGGCGTTCTCGAGCTGTTCGGCAACGCCAACTTGTTCGAGCCCGCTGATTTCCGGATCGCCTCGTTGAACGGTCCACGTCCGTCCCCCATCGGTCGTGTGCAAAATCAGCCCATCGAGGCCACAGGCCCAGCCTTGGTTGCGATCCGCAAAGTAAACTCCGAAAAGCGTTTTTCCGACGCCGGTGTCGAGTTCCTGCCAAGTACGGCCCCCGTCCGAAGTGTGAAGGAGGACTCCCGTCTCGCCCACGATCCAGCCATACAAAGGATCGGGCCAAGACTGGGAATATAGGATCACGTCGCGCTCGAAAGAGCGATCACGCCAGCTTTTCCCCCCGTCGAGCGTGTGGAAGATCGCTCCCCAGTCTCCGACAGCCCACGCCGTCTGCTCATCGAGGGCAGCGACGTGGAACAAGTGTTTCCCCAAGTTTGCTTGTTTCACCCATGTTTTGCCGCCGTCCTGGGTGTGCAGTACCACGCCCGTTCGGCCGACAACCCAGCCTACGTGGCGGTTCGCAAAGGCTACCCCGAAGAGCTGTTCTAGCGTGCCCGATCGTTGAGCGTTCCAGGTCTTGCCCCCGTCTGTGGTGTGGTATACGGAGCCAAACGCGCCGACCGCCCATCCTTCGTCGGGGCTCACGAATGCGGTCCCGTACAGGTTGTCTACAATGCGGCTCGGGGCAGTACCCGCCGCAGGGGTTGCGGCGATGACGAGCCAGGTAGCGATGCTCGGCACGAGGAACGCAAAACCGACACCCGCGTGCTTCAAACTTCGACGCTTCACAGCCGACGCTCACTCAGCAGACAATGGCGCTTTATACGGCCTGGCTTTTCGAAGAGTCAACCACATGTTGGTGGATCCGCGTTTCCTTATTTCTCTCGGGCTTCCGACAGTTAGATGCGAGTTCTTCCGATGGGTTTGCATGGTTCCCCCTTTGATTCCCACTGTTTTTGCGAAACGCCTGCGTGCGCTAGGCGGCGACGAGCAAGCGATTCGAGGCCGCTTTCGCCATCCATGGCGTTGCGACCGATACCTTTTGGCGATGGAGCGTCGGTGCCGGCCACTTGCCGGTCGGCAACGCGAACGACGTTGTGCAGCAACGCGAGAGAAAAATCCAGCGCCGGGATGTCGACGCGGGATACATTGTCCCGGTAGGAGTGCAACCCGCGCGGCAAGGCGAAAGGAGGCACGCTACTGAACAAGGTTGCGGCTGCAAATCCGTGTTGCCGCCACATCCAAGTGTCCGTCAGACCGATGAGCTCCTGTACCTCTACCGGGTGGCCTCGCAGTTCTTGGTGGGCTGCTCCGATCAAGGCGATGACTTCGGGGCTCGGCACCACGCTCCGCAAAATTCCGCGTTCACCACTCAAAACCCGAAATTCGCTCGACGCCCCGAGAGGATCGAGGTTAATCACGCGGGTGGTGCGACTCTCTCCGGCGGGACGCCAGGAGCGCAACAAGGCATCTGCTCCTTGAGCCGCAAGTTCCTCGCCAGAGAAGAAAACCAAGTACACTTCCGAGCCTCGCGGTGGTTGGGCGCGCAGCTCATAGGCGAGGCGCACGAGCACAGCGCAAGCTGCGCCGTCGTCGAGAGCTCCGGGACTCCGATGACGAACGAAGATGCCCCCACTGAACACCGCACCCAAGGCAAGGCCGTACAGTGCGCCCACCCAGCCCAGAACGCGTGCCAGGGCCTGTCGGCCGGTGGCGAAGTTTCCGGCTCGAAAGGCGACAAGACTTCCGGCGGCAACCACGCACATCAGCAGCGCCGCCGGTGCGGCGAACACGAGAATGGGGGCACGTGCAATGTGGTCCAATAAGTCCGTTTTGGTGTCGAGGTGTGCGGAAAATATCAAATTGAGCCGTGCGGGCGGGTTCGGCAGGCGAGCAACGACATTGGGCTGCTCGACCGCAGCCACCCAGGAAAAGGGCACGCGAAAATCAATTTGGGCAATCGCTACCCAGGGTAGGAAGAAGGCGGTCGCGAGGGCCCAACCGAAGTGGCGCCGCCACATACACACCGCATAAGTACAGCCGCCGAACAACAGCAGGACCCCTAACAATCGCTGCTCGAAAGGATAGGCCGTGTACCAGTGTTGGCTCACTTCCCAGCCGGCGCTTCGCAGGGTGTCCGCCAGCCATGCGGCTGCGGCCAATAGTTCCGGGCTCCCGTTTTCGCGCGGGGCTTGGGCCAGCGCCCCGAGCAGCGCCTCCCACGAGGGTACCGGCTCGACCCCCGAGGCGGCTGAGGGCAGCACGCTCAGGGCGGCGAGCACATGTGTCCGGGATCGGATGCCAAGCACGCGCGGGCATTAACAAATGTTCGTTTCTTTGTCATGCTAGGCGGCAAACATTTCGGGAGTGGAAGCATGCTGGATCTGAAAATCGAAAATGGGTGGATCGTAGATGGTTCAGGTTGTGCCCCAATGCGGGGGACGGTGGGGATCCGCCGGGGGCGGATTGTCGTCGTGGGCGAGGTCACGGAGGGTTCCCGGGCCACCATTGACGCATCGGGGCTGATGGTGGCTCCGGGTTTTATCGACCCCCACACGCACTACGACGCGCAGATTTGGTGGGATCCGGCGCTGACGCCCTCGAATTTGCATGGCGTAACGACGGTGATCGCGGGGAACTGCGGCTTCAGTCTTGCTCCGCTGACTCGGGACTCGGATGCGGATTACCTCCGCAAGATGATGGTGAAGGTGGAAGGCATGCCGTTAGGGGCACTGGAGCAAGGCGTTCCATGGAGCTGGCGAACCTTTGCAGACTATCTGGATGACCTCCAAGGCCGGGTGGCGCTGAACGTGGGTTTCCTCGTCGGTCATTGCGCCCTTCGTCGGGCCGTGATGGGTGAGCGTGCTGTGGGTGCAGTGGCCGATCCGCGGGAAGTTCGCGCGATGGTTAGTTTGCTGCGGGAGGCCCTGCGCGCGGGCGGGTTGGGGTTTTCCACTTCGCAAGCGTTCACCCATGCGGATGGCAATGGCGACCCGGTGCCTTCGCGCTTTGCCGGACCCGAGGAACTGCTCGCTCTGGCCAAAGCTACCGGGGCACATGCCGGCACCACGTTGGAAATGATCGTGGATGGTTGCCTGACGCAATTTAGTGACACGGAAGTGAATTTGATGGTGGCACTTTCGCGTGCCGCGCGCCGTCCCGTGAACTGGAACGTCCTGGGCATTTCGGCCGCGAACCGTGCTCGCCATGAACATCAGTTGCGGGCTGGCACACGCGCCCAAAGTCAGGGCGCTCGCATCGTGGCTCTGACCATGCCGATACTCGGGGGCCTTAAAATGAGTTTTCTGGATCATTGTGCCCTGAACTCGTTGCCCGGATGGGGCCCGGTGTTGGCGCTCCCCGTGCCCGCGCGGTTGCAAGCTTTGCGCGCCCCCGACACTCGCCGAAAACTGCGGGCGAGCGCCGAAACCGTGACGGGTGCGCTGGCCAGCCTCGTCCGCTGGGGTGCCTACGAGATTGGAGACACGTTTGCCCCGGAAAATCAGGGTTTGAGCGGCCGCTTGGTGGCCGAAGTCGCGCGCGAGCGCGGCCAAGACGCCTTCGATACCCTGCTGGACATTGTCGTGGCGGACGAGTTGCGGACGGGCCTCTGGCCGCAACCCGCCGATGACGACGAAGAAAGCTGGCAGCTCCGGCTCGAAGTTTGGCGTGATTCTCGAGCCATGCTCGGCGGGTCCGACGCCGGTGCTCACTTGGACAGGATGTGTGGGGCACGCTACCCGACCGCGTTCCTTGCTCAAAGCGTGCGCGAACGAGGGCTGCTGAGCTGGCAGGAGGCCGTGCGCTTAATGACCGACGTGCCCGCCCGGTATTTTGGGCTCAAGCGGCGCGGGCGAGTGGCTCCAGGCTATGCCGCGGATCTCGTTCTTTTCGACCCCGAGCGCGTCGGGAGCGCACCGATTCGGACCCGCCATGACTTGCCGGGTGGAGAAGCCCGCCTGTACGCAGAATCGACGGGTGTGGAGTACGTGTTCGTGAACGGCGTCGCCGTGGTGGTCGGCGGGAACACTACCGGTGCGACTCCGGGACAGGTGCTGCGCTCAGGCCGCGACACTTCTACCGTGCTTCCGTAGCGAAGGTAGCTCCGAGAGGACCTAGGCCGCGATCCCCCAAATCGGCCGCGTTTTTTCTCGTAAAAGACTCTGACTGAGCGCAGCGCCAAATCTGCCGGAGAGCTAGGGAGCCTGGTTCGCCGTGGTAGCACCTCCCGGATTGCTGGACAGTTGGAGGCAGCCACGTTTGTAGGAAAATTGCTATCGACACGGCTGTGCGAGAAGGTGTATAGTCATGAACATGGGCTTGACTGAAAAAGACATTGAAGAATTGTTTCGTGCCTTGGAGGAAAGGCCCGAGCTACGTTCGCGCTTGCGAGCGGCGGTTTTGCTTGAGGAGTTGGTCGGGTTGCCGGCAACGGTGGCCCGCCTCGGGGAAGCCCAAGGCAAAACGCAGGAACAGATTGCGGAGATGGCTGGGGGGATGCGCCTGCTCACGGAACAGATCCGTGCGCTTGCTCAAGCGCACGTTGCCGCTCGCGAGCGCGAACAGGCCAGCGAGGCACGCTTCGAGCAGCTGTTTGTGAGGCTGGCTCAGTCGCTCGAGACGCTGGGTGAACGCGTGAATGCCCAAGCGCAACAAGTGGAAAAGCTCACGAAGCAGGTCGGTCAACTTGCGAAGCGGCTCGACGGTGCTGTGAAGCACATGGAGCGCCTGACTGCCCGGGTAGATCAACTCACGCAACGTGTGGACGATCTGGCGCAGCAGATGCAGCAGTTGACGGCGCGGGTGGACCAACTCACGGTGCGCGTGGATCAGTTGACGCAGCGCGTGGACGATCTGGCGCAGCAGATGCAGCAGTTGACGGCACGGGTAGATCAACTCACGGTGCGCGTGGATCAGCTCACGCAACGTGTGGACGATCTGGCGCAACAGATGCAGCAGTTGACGGCGCGGGTGGACCAACTCACGGTGCGCGTGGATCAGCTCACGCAACGTGTGGACGATCTGGCGCAACAGATGCAGCAGTTGACGGCACGGGTGGACCAACTCACGGTGCGTGTGGATCAGCTCACGCAACGTGTGGACGATCTGGCGCAACAGATGCAACAGTTGACGGCGCGGGTGGACCAACTCACGGTGCGCGTGGATCAGTTGACGCAGCGCGTGGACGATCTGGCGCAACAGATGCAGCAGTTGACGGCACGGGTAGATCAACTCACGGTGCGCGTGGATCAGCTCACGCAACGTGTGGACGATCTGGCGCAGCAGATGCAGCAGTTGACGGCACGGGTAGATCAACTCACGGTGCGCGTGGACGAGCTGACGCAGCGCGTGGATCAGCTCACGCAGCGGGTGGATCAGCTCACGCAGCGGGTAGACGATCTCGCACAACAAATGCGGCACCTTACCGCTCGGGTCGACGACTTGTCGGTCCAGGTTGCCGCCTTGACCGAAGACACCCGTCGTTTGGCCGAAGCACAAGTGCGGATGGAAGAGGCTATTGCGGAGTTAGCCCGCTCGCTGCGCGAGGTGGACACCCGTCTCACACGCGAGGTCGCAAAACTGAAAGGTTGGCAGTTGGAGCAAAGATACTTCGAACGGGCGCCGGCATACTTTGCGCCGTTGCTCCGGAAAATTCACGCCCTTTCGGCGGAAGAGTTAGCCACGCTTTTGGATGGGCTCGAAGAGGAAGGCAAATTGCGTGAGGAGGAAATTCGAGAAATCCAGAATGTGGACGTCGTCGTACGAGGTCGTTCACGTTCTACGGGGGATATGGAGTATCTCGTGGTGGAGGTGTCCGCCGGAATCGGGATCGAGGACGTCGCCCGAGCCGCGCGGCGCGCCGAGCTGCTTGCGCGCGGTCTTGGCTGCAAGGTCGTTCCCGTAGTCGCCGGCGAGTTTATCGGGCCTGACGCCGCAGCCGAAGCTGCACGGCTGCGCGTTTGGAAGGTCCTCGATGGCTATTGCGAGCCGCCGAGCACCACCACGGAGACTTCGGAAGAGTAGTTGCTCCGGTGCGTCACCCTGACTTTCCGAGCCTGCGGCTGGGAGACCTCATAGTCCGGCGATGGCGGTACGGCGACAGCCGCTAACGCCCGAGCTTAATTGGCGCCGTACCGCGTCGGATTCCCGGCGGAGCGCAACCCAAATTCCAGCGCGGAACCGGCGCAAAGCGCTCAAGTCCGTGCCGGTTTCTTTTCCGACTCTTTCCCAACGTACTTCCGCTCAGCCGTGTCCACCCGTACGCGCTCGCCCGTTTCGATGAAAAGCGGCACCATGATTTCCAAGCCCGTCTCCAACTTGGCGGGCTTCCACGTAGAGTCGGAGCTTCCCCGCTGAGGCGGCCCAGTCTCGGTGACTTGCAAAACAATTTGATCGGGAAGCACGACGTCCACGAGTTTTCCGTCAATAAAGAGTGTCTTGTATTCTTCACCCTCTTTGAGAAACCAGCGTTTCTCCCCAATTTGAGCACTCGACAGTTCGAGAGGTTCGAAGGTCTCGCTGTCCAGGAATACAAATGTACCCCCCTGCTGGTAGCTAAACTGGGCTTTGCGTTGCTCCAGCTCCGCCGCAGTGACCACCTCGTTGTCGGCGAACGTGCGCTCGATCACACGGCCACTGGCCAGGTGTCGCATCCGCGCGTGCACTTTCTGCTTGAACTTGGCTGTGCCAGTACTGTGCATTTCCTCGATGATGTGAGGCACTCCGTCGAGCAACAAAACCATTCCGCGCTTGAACTCACTGGGCGAAACGGCTGGCATCCACACTCCCTCCTCGCATCGAGTTGTACGATTTTAACGGCTGCGAACACCCAATGGCGTCGTGTTCGCAGTGATTTCCGCCCATCCGCCAGTGGCAATGTATCCTTCGAGTTGTTCGATCAGGAACTGTTTTTCCTCCAAAATCGCTTTGACCACGTCGCCAATCGAAATCAGCCCCACGACTTGACCGCGATCCTCTACCGGCAGGTGCCGAATGCGCCGTTCGGTCATGAGAGCCATGCACTCTTCTAAGCGTTGATTGGGACGGGCGAAGATGATCGGTGTGCTCATTACCTCAGAAACGAGAGTGTCTTTCGAGGTCTTCCCTTTCAATATGACTTGGCGGGCATAGTCGCGCTCCGAAAACATGCCTACAGCTTGGTCTCCCTCACACACCAAAAGAGCACCGACGTCCTTTGCGGCCAGCATCTCGAGAGCCTCGTATACGGTCTGGGTGGCTTGCACGGTCCACACGTTCCGTCCCTTTCTGTCGAGGACATCGTTTACCGTTCTCATGGGAGCCTCCTTCTTTGCACTTGCGCCCGTGCGCGTTCTCGCCACCCGCCATTGTGACCGACCGCTCCCGCGCGCAGGGAACACATCTCTATCTTGCCCCTTCTCGGAGACTTGCTCAAGACGTGATCCCCGACTTTTAGGGGTGCCCGACTAGGAGCTGCGGCCCGGGTCTTGACTGACGTGGGCTTCCGAGGTACCTGTGCGCTCGCTGCGTGGTTGAGGGAAGCCGGTGAGAGGCCGGCGCGGCCCCCGCCACTGTATTCGGAGCGAAAGCGGCAGATATGCCACTGCCCGGTCTGGCCGGGTGGGAAGGCGCCGCAAGTAGGTTGCCGAGAGCCAGGAGACCTGGCCCCGCAGCGGAAAATCGGTAGGTGCCTTCCGGGGTGTGAGGGCCAATGCAGAAACGGTTGGAAAGCTCATGCCCGGGGCGCGTTGCGCTGCCGGGATTTTTTTCGGGCGTGCCCAGCGCGCTGCATGCGCCCTCACTCATCGGCCCGGCGACAACCCGCGCTTCCGCTGGAGCGCTCCCATGACACGGGGAGGTTTGTCATGCAGCAACGTTTGGGTCATTGGTTTTTGTTGAGTTGGCTTGGCTTTTTTGCCTGCGTCCAGAGTACGCCGGCCGCCGTGGTGGGGCCGCCCGACTACGTTGTCGGAAAAATTTCTTTCCCCGGCCCCGTACAGGGCGATGTTGCGCTGATCGGTACGTCTGTGTTCGCGGGCCAAGGCACCTTTGGTGCGGGAACGCAAACCGTTGTTCGACGCGACTGGAACGGGAACCTGACGACCGTGCTCACAGGATTGAACTCGATAGGAGGGCTTGCCGGTAATCACGCCTATTTGTTCGTTACGGACAACGGCGGGGAGCTAACCGGTGCCACAACGGGGGATACTGTGTTCGCTCTCCCGGCTCCCGTCACTGCCGCTGCCTCTTCGAGTGCCCTAGGCCTGGAAATCGATGCTCCTGGGTCGGTTCCGTACGCGCAGGGGATCGCTATTGGCGCGGATGGTCAACCCTACATTGGTGACGCTGCCGGGAGCGGTTCGGGAAGAGTTTTGCGACATCGCGCGTTCGGTTATCCGCCATTGGCCACCCTATTCGGGGGTTATGACTTCGTTGCGGGCCTAGCTTTTGGGGCCGACCAGCGCCTTTACTTCGGTAACCTTGACAGCGCAACGTTCGTTGGTGCCATTTACGCCTTGGATTTTGTCACGAACACCCAGTCCTTGATTGCTTCCGGGCTATCTGGTGCTTACGACCATGCGTTCGATCATGACGGCCGCTTGCTGGTGACTGGTGGGTTCGATTCCACCTTTACGACAAGCACGGTCGTGGCCGTGGACGTGTCCAATGGCAACGTCGCGCAGTTCGCCAGTGGCTTCTCGTTCAGCTCGGGCATCGACGTCGATCGGATTTCCGGCCGAGTTTTCGTGGTGGATTTTGGCTCGTCGGACGTCACGACGTTCACCCCGATCGACCTGCTCGTGAGCGGGGGCGGGACGCCATCGAGCGACTGTTGGAGCGAGTTCTCCGACGTCACTCCGGTTTTGAACAAACAGGGCAAGCCGACGACGAAGTCGGTCTGTCGAGACGGTGAGTCGTGCGATCGGGATGGCAGCGCCAACGGCGTCTGCACGTTTGCGCTCGGGTTGTGCTTGCGCGTTCCACGCGCGGGCTGCTCGGTGCCGACTTTGCAAACGATCGAGCTCGTCCAACGCGGCCAGTCGACTCTGGATCCGAGCTTGCAAAGCTTGCTCGCGAGTGCTCAGACCGCCTTGCCGGGAAGCACGCCGGAATGCGTCGGACCAGTACCTGTCCAAGTTCCTCTGGTGTCGACCTCGAAGGGCGTTCGGCCGGGTAAAAAATCTCTTCGCGTGCGAGTGCGCGACGCAAGTCAGAGGGCGGATGTGGATCGGCTGACACTACGCTGCTTGCCTTAGGCTCTTTCGCCTTCGGGCTACCCCTTCGCCTGAGGACTCTTGGCTGCATGAATGGCTCGGTTTGCAGTGGCTCGGCGTTGCGCTGGCCAGCGGAGGCGCAGCGCCGAGCGCTGCAGAAACGCATCGTGGCTATTGTGTGGATCTTGCTGTCCGCCAGAACGGCATGGGGTGGCCCGTTCGCCGACGCGGTCGCGGCCTTCCGACCCGGAAGTGGTGCCGGCTACGGGATGGAACGCGTGCCGGGCGTCGTGCTCGGCCCTCCGCAGGGCGGAGGTTTGTTGCAGGGTTCGCTCGATGTGCTGTCGCTCGGCCAGGGTGGTGAAATCGTTTTGCAATTCGACCCGCCCCTGGCCTGCAACGGCCCCGGGCCGGATCTCCTGGTGTTCGAGAACCCCTTCCATGTCGGCGGGCCAGATGGCCCGGTATTCGCCGAACTCGCGTTCGTGGCTGTCAGTCAAGATGGCGTAAACTTTGTCGAGTTCCCTTGGGACCGCCAGACGTGGCAGGGGCTGGCCGGAAAGACTCCGGTGTGGAGCAACCCCGAAAATGGCATTGACCCTCGCGATCCGGCACGTGCCGGGGGAGATTCCTTCGATTTGGAAGACGTAGGGCTGCCCTGGATTCGCTTTGTCCGCATTACCGACACGGGCGACCGGGTACCGGACCCGGGAAACCGACTGCCCGGGGCCGGCACGGCCGGCTTCGACTTGGATGCGATTGCTGCCCTGTATCCGTGTGTGCCCGACAAGGGGGGAACCCCCTCCTTGACTGCTACCCCGACGCGCATGGCCGCGGGAACCGCAACCCCCTCCCCAAGCCCGACGACGACGCCCATGGCCACCAGCGTTCCGACGGTCTCGCCTACGCCCCCTTGTGCCGAATTGGAAATGTTACTGGGCGCGCTGTTCGCCCGTTGGGGTGCGGCAGACTGGAACAATGACGGGCGAGTGTCCGTGGCGGATCTCTTGGTTCTCCTGAGGGAAGCGACGTGCGCCGGTTCGGGTGGTTTTTGATGGATGATTGGCCGTCCGAAAAGTTTCGATCCTCCCTTGTGTCCCACAAGTCCTGGTTCCGAATGTTTCTCGTGTGCGTGTTGGTTCCAATCGGGCCGAGTGGTACGCGAGGCCAGCCACGGATCGAAGAAACAGTGACGGTGCGGGCTCAGCCGACAGAGCCAGCGCAAGAACACGCACCCGCGGCGTTCGTGAACACCGTGGAGCCGGCCCGGTACGCGGAGGAACTCGAGACCGTCGCGGACGCTGTGGGCGACACTGTGGGAGTGAGTGTCCGTCGCTATGGAGGGCTCGGAGCGTTCAGCACATTGTCCATCCGCGGTTCTGCCGCCAATCAGGTGCAGGTTTACCTAGACGGGATTCCACTGGCCCGCGCGCAAAATGAAGTGGTGAACCTGGCAGACCTTCCGCTCGACAGCCTCGAGCGCATCGAAGTGTATCGCGGTACGACACCGCTGAATTTCGGTGGTGCGGGTATCGGCGGGGTGGTCAACCTTGTGCCCAAGCAGCCGACCGAGAGCCCGTACGCGTATGTCTCGTTGGGTTACGGATCGTTCACGACCCGCAAGGTGACTGGAACTTGGAGCGGCAAAGCCGGAGGCCTGCAGTGGTTCGGAAACCTCGCGTATTTAGGTAGCGCAGGCAATTTCCGGTTCCGTACAGACAACGACACGCCGTTCAATCCGTTCGATGACCGGACCGTGACCCGAGTGCACAACTCCTTCGACAGTGCGGATTGGCTGGTGCGCGCACGCAAAGACTGGGGAGCCGGCTTACGGCTAGACCTCTTGCAGGAAATTTTCTGGAAGGAGAGCGATCTCCCCGGGCGGGGCGCTAACCCCTCCTTACGGGCCTCGGCCGGGCGCCTCCGCCTCTTGCACGCCGCGCGGGGAACAGCTTCCGCCTGGCCCTTGGAGACCGTGGACGCGAGCGGGCAACTCTTTGTGATCTTTGACCGGTCGCGTTTTTCGGACCCCTTGGGAGAGCTGGGCTCGGGACAACAACGCCGAGAAGACGACTCCTGGGTGTTGGGAGCTAACGCCCTGCTGAGCACTTACCCCGCGCCCGCCCACAGGGTGTCCGTTTTTGCCGAAGCGGGTCGAGAGCAGTTTTTGCCCCATAACGGCGTGCCCAACGCGCCGCGCGAACCGGATGCCACACGTTGGCGCACGACCGCCGCCCTACAGCACCAATGGGATTTGTGGCCTAACCGCGTACAGCTCGTCCCGACGCTGCGGGTGGAATGGATCGGTGACCGATCTGAATCGGCTCGGCAAGATTTTGGCCGTCGAATCCCGAGGATCCATCGGGATGCAGTCTTGTGGAGCCCGGGCATCGGGCTGGCCTGGCGCCTGACGGAAGGGCTTTCTCTCCGTAGCAACTTGGGCCGCTATGAACGGGCACCGAACTTTACCGAGCTGTTTGGGAACACCGGCGCCGTGATCGGTAACCCCGAGCTTGTGCCGGAACGTTCCTGGAACCGAGACGTCGGTTTGGCTTGGAAGGGTAATCTTCCACCGGTGCAAATGGAGATCCAAGGAGAATACGCATACTTCAATAACGACGTCGAACGCCTCATCGTGTTCGTGCAACGGTCGGCGGCGATTTTCAAACCCGAAAATATTGGTCGCGCACGTTTGCGCGGGCACGAACTGGGCTTGCGCTTGCGGTGGCGAGAGAGGTGGCTTCTGGACGCCAACTACACCTTGCAGGACCCAGAAAACCGCAGCCCTGCGCTGGGCGGGATTTATCAGGGCAAACGCTTGCCCGGCCGGCCGGAGCAAGAATGGTACCTGCGTACGAGTACGAGCCTGGCCTCGTTTTCGCCGTACTACGAGTTCAGCTTCACCAGTGGCAATTACCTCGACCAGGCGAACTTCGACCGCGTACCCAGCCGCTCGGTACACAGCGTCGGCTTGAAATGCTCGTGGGGCGATTGGGACGCCGGGATTCAAGTGCGTAACCTCACGGACAATCAAATTTCCGACGTGGCAGGGTTTCCGCTTCCCGGCCGCGCGGTGTTCGTCACTGTAGCCTGGCATTCGACAGAGGCCCCTCGATGAAAAGAGACCGTTTTTATTTCGCCAAGTGGGCATTCTCGTTGTTCTTCGTAGCCGTGAGTGCGCGCCCGCTTTGGGCTGCTGCCTTTCTTGCCGGGGATTGCAATGTGGACGACAGAGTTACCGTGGAAGAAATCGTGACTCTTGTTCGGCTCGCTCTCGGCGAGGATAACGCAAGCGCATGTCCGGCGGCCGATACCAATCAAGACGGCGCGGTGACGATCGAAGAAATCGTAGCAGCGGTGCAAACGCTTTTGGCCGCGCCGCCGCTGCCCCAAGTGGCGTTTGTCACTGCGACGGACTTTCAAACCGGCAGCTTCGCGCTCGTCGGTGAGCAGCCGCCATTTCCGGTGGAACCTACAAACCCACAGAGGCGCTTAGGCGCAGACCCGGTGGCGCGCGTTTTCGGCCGGCGTGTTTATGTGGTGAACCGATTTGGCGGCGATAACGTGCAGGTCTTGGATGCTGCAGATCACTTCCGCACGCTGCTGCAATGCTCGACCGGCAACGGTTCGAACCCGCAGGACATTGCTTTCCGAAGCGGGCTGCAAGCGTACATCCCGTTGCTGGCTCGAGCGTGGCTTTTGCGCGTGAATCCTCACCCGGCCGCGGACTGCCACGATTTCATTGTGGGAAGAATCGATTTGCAGCAGTTTGCCGATGTGGATGGTAGCCCCGAGGCCAATCAAGCCACCGTGGTGGGCGACAAACTTTTCGTCACCCTCGAACGGTTGGAAAACTTCGCGCCGGTTCGCAACGGGCTGTTGCTGGTGGTGGATACGAACACCGACGAAGTCGTGGCCAGCATGGAGTTGGCCGCCGCGAATCCCTTTGGGATGACCAAAGGGCTGACCGTTCGCAACGGCCGCCTCTTCGTGGCACTGGTTGGCGCATTCGGCGCCCTCGATGGTGGGATCGAAGCAATTGACACCGCAACCTTGGTCTCTGACGGGCTTGTGATCACCGAGGCGGAACTCGGCGGAGACGTAACCGACTTCGTGTTGGCAGACGACGAGTACGGTTATGCGGTGATTTCCGGCCCCGACTTCTCGACCTCGTTGGTGCGGTTCGACCTGAAGTCTCGTAGCGTGGTCACGGTGTTGTCCCCCCGCGACGGTTTATCGGACTTGGAGCTCAGCCCGCGGGGGTTATTGTTTCTCACGGATCGTAACTTGCACCGCCCCGGAGTGCGCGTGTTACGCGCCACCGACGGAGCAGAGCTGACCCCAGCGCCTTTGTTTACCGGTTTGCCGCCCTTCGATTTGGTGTTCTTACCGTGACGCCTCGCTTTTCTGCCCGCATTCATTGCCGGATTGCCTGGCTTTTGCACACGGTTTTGCTTTTGATCGTGTGCTGCGGCGTAGCCCACGCTGCGAGCAACCCGGGAAACACCACCCCTCAACGTATCGTTTCGCTGGCCCCTTCCCTCACGGAGCTTGTCTTTGCGCTCGGTTTGGGAGAGCGGCTGGTGGGTGTGACGGGCCAATGCAACTTTCCGGCCGAGGCTCTAGCGTTGCCGAAAGTTGGTACCTTCCTGATGCCGAACGTCGAAACGGTACTGGCGCTAGAACCAGACGTCGTGCTTGCCATGCCGAGCCCGGGAAACCGTCGGGCCGTGGAGCGACTTGGTCGCTTGGGTGTACGCCTTGTGGTGGTGGACCCCCAGAATGTGCCGCAGCTCGTGGAGAGTTTCCGGGTCGTGGGAACCGCACTCGGAGTGCGCGAACGCGCAGAAAAACTCTGCCGCCGCTTTGTGGAAAGTCTCGAAGCCACGCAGCGCCTCGTGCGGCGGGCACAGCCCCGACGGGTCTTGTTCCTTGTGGGGCGGAACCCCTTGATTGCTGTCGGTCGGGAAACGATCCAAGACGAGGTTCTCGGGCTCGCGGGTGCGACGAATGTGGTGCGCCACCAGGGTTGGCCCAAGGTTTCCGTCGAATTTGTGCTGCGGGAGAATCCCGAGGTGATCATAGACGCCAGCATGGGGAGCGAAGCGACAGCGGGTGAGGAGAGCGCGGCGTTTTGGCAGCGCTTTTCATCTTTGCAGGCTGTTAAAGACGGGCGAGTCCTCGTCTTTGCTGACGACCGGGTGCTGCGTCCTGGTCCGAGACTTGCCGAGGCGGTGCGCGCGTTGGCGGAACACATTCACCCTGAGGTCTTTTCTGCAAAGATCACCGGCGAGGAGTCTACGGATGCTCGTTGAACCCGCAGTGCCGGCGCCAGAGTCGCGGCCATTCTGGCTTGGGTGGCCGGGCGACCAGCCCTACCTGACCCGCAAGCGAGTCGTGCTGATTTTGAGCGTGCTGGCGACGTTGTTACTTGCGGCGCTTGGGCTGAGCGCAAGTGTGGGCAACGTTCCGTTGCGGTGGCACGAAGTGTTTTGGGGCGCTCCAGGCAACGTGGACCGCGTGATTTTTTTTGAGACGCGCCTACCCCGCATCGCTCTGGCTGCAATTGTGGGTGCTGCTCTGGCCGTGGCCGGCGCCACCCTGCAAGGCTTGTTGCGCAACCCACTCGCCGAGCCGCATCTCATCGGAGTTTCGGGCGGAGCGGCCTTAGGCGCCACGCTCGCCGTGGCCATCGGAGGGCGCTTCGTTCTGGCGAAGATGTGGTTGTTGCCGCTGGCCGCCGGTGTTGGAGCTTTGGTCTCGGTGGCGCTCCTTTACAGGATTTCGCTGGTGCAAGGGCGCCTGCAGCCGCACGTCTTGCTGTTGGCAGGGGTGGTCTACAACGCGTTCGCAGGTGCCGTGATTTTGTGCGTCAATTACATTGCCGATTTTTACCAGGCGCAGGGCTTGCTCTCGTGGTTGATCGGCAACGTCGCTGGCTACGGCTATGATCTTATCGGGCCTGCAGCCGTCTACTGTGGTTTGGCCAGCCTCTGGCTTTGCGTGCAAGCTCGCGGGCTCGATCTTTTGAGCCTCGGCGAGGAAAGCGCTTGGCAAATGGGTGTGAACGTGGACCGAGTGCGGCGAGTGGCCTTTCTCGGTTCGTCCCTACTCGTGGGGGCAGTGGTGGCCATTAGCGGCATGATTGGGTTTGTGGGTCTGATCGTGCCTCACGCGTTGCGCGTGTTGTGCGGGGCGGACCACCGGCTCTTGCTTCCCGCTGCGGCGCTGGGCGGTGCGATATTTCTCGTGCTGGCGGACACGATTGCCCGCAGTATCGCCCCAGGTGTGGAGATTCCCGTGGGAGTCGTTACGGCATTGGCTGGCGGGCCGTTCTTTCTCTACCTGCTGCGCCGGGAGCAGCGGCGTTTGTACTTTTGACGCCTCCAAAATAGAACCCGAGTGCCTTGACACCGGCGCGCCAGTTGTGGAACCAAAGACGCCAGTTTCGTTCTGCCGCAAGGCGGCAGAGGGTGAGGGAAAAGGAGGTGCGGAGCATGGCAAAACGTGTGGGGTTGGTGGCGTTGTCGTGTGCGTGGATGGTGGCGGCGGCTGGGGTGGCGTGGGCCCAGGAAGCGCCGAGCAAGCCTGCCGGAATCACGCGCAGCTTCGATCGCTACGAGCAGGAGGCTGCCGTGAGCGAAGGTATCTGGGTGGAAGGTGCCGCCGGCGTGGCGCAGGACGTTGTCAAAGACGCTGTGGGGAACAAAACCACGGCTTCGAGCGACTTCGGGGCGCTTCGCGCGAGCTACGGCATGGACATGATCGAAGCCGGAATCACGTTCCCATTCTGGCAACACAACGAGGTCGAAGTGCGACAAGGCGGTGCGGTGGGCTCGCGGGGAGAAGAGGGCCCGGGAGACTTGTCGCTGTTCGCTAAAGTACTCCCGTTGCGGACGGAGTGGCTGGATGCGGGTGCCGGCCTACAACTGAGCTTGCCCACCGGCGACGAGGACAAGGGTTTAGGGATCGGCGAGGTGGGAATTCTGCCCGTCGGTACGGTGGCGGCGCACTTGAAACCGTTCGATATTCGCGCCCACGGTGGCTACCGCTTTGTGTCGGACGTTACCCCAACCGCGAGAGAGGCAATCGTTTATGGCGGCGGCATCTTTTACATGTGGAACGAGCAGCTGGCGCTTCGCTCCGAAATCAACGGGGCGATCGTGGACGTGCCTGGGCAAGAGAACCTGGACCTGATTTTCTGGCAGCCGGGCGTGGACGTGCGTTTGCCGATGGACGGGTACGACATCTTACTGCGCCCCACTGGCACTTACGGCATCAACGACGAGTCTCCCGACTGGGGCTTTGGCGGCTCGATCACCGTGTGGATGCGGCCTTGATCTCGACTGAGTTCACGCCGGAGGAGAGCGGCGCCACAGCGCCCGAAACCTCCTCCGGACAACGACCGCATCTTGTGGCACGTCGTCTCACAGCGTAACGATCGGCGAGAGGACTTTGTCCTCCAGCCACCGGGAGAGATCGGCAAGGCTCTGTGCACTGATTTCATGTCCCATGTCGAACTCCCGGTAAGCTGCCGGAACCCGCAAGCTGCGCAGGTGTTCGAGGGATTCCCTCCCGCGGCTGACATCGATGAGTTCGTCACGCGTTCCGTGATGGACCAACGTGGCAAGCTGCGAGCGGTCCGCCGGCGGTAACTCACGAACGAGAGCTGCGGGGAGCCACGAGCTGAGGGCAACCAGAGCCGCAAAACGGTGAGGTTCGCTCAAAGCAAGAGCGTAAGCCATGACGCCGCCTTGGCTAAACCCTAAACAGACAAGCTTGTGGGGGTTCACCGGATAGCGTGCGAGTGCGTCGTCCAAAAAAGATCGCAGCTCGCGCACAGCGGCGGCAAATGCATACGGGTCGGGCGGTGCACCCATCGTGATGGGAAACCAGCCGTAGCCGCGCATCGGACCGAGAGGCACCTCGAGAGGCCCTTGCGGGCACAGAAACAGAAAACGCCCGTGCCCCACGTGCGGCGCAAGCCCGAGCAGGTCGAGGGCATTGGCGCCCCAGCCATGAAGCGCAAGGATGGTGGGATGTGGGCCGTCGCCCTTGGGTTCGTAAATCGCGTGGACAAGCCTCATGCTCCGGGTTGTAGGCCAAAACCCGAGGATGAGCCAACCCGGCGGCTGGACTCCAGGTCGCACCGGCTCGATGGCGAGGTTCTCGCCTCACAGCTCGAGCTGGAAGAAATCCTCGTACAATCGCCGCCAGGTGGCGTAGCGGCTGGCGTAACGTTGCGAGCCCTCCGTAGGCTCCACAGTGTCGAGCTGCACCCACGCCCGCGAAAGAGCCCGCATCCGATCCGTTTGCCCTTGGCTGGCCACAAGGATCGCGCATCCAAGAGCAGCACTTTCCGCTTGGCGCGCAACAAAAATTGGCTGATCCAGGATATCGGCAATGATCCGGACCAAGGTCGGATTCCGTGTCATCCCTCCGCTCAGCACAATTTGACCCAGCGCACCGCCGACCACTCGCGCGAGCTGCTCGAGATTGGCCCGGAGCGCGAAACCCACGCTCTCGAGAAAAGCGCGTACAAGCTCGCCGGCACTCGGTCGCACGTGCAGAGTCGGGTAGGGGAACAAAATCCCGCCAGGCCGCCGCAGCGCGAGGCGATGGATTTCGAAGATCGAAGGGCCCACGAACAGAACGGCTGAAGGATCCGAGCAGGCAGCCGCAGCGGATTCCAACCGCTCGCGCGCTTTTTCGACTTCTTCCCCGCCACCCAGGAGCTCGATCAACCAGCGGTAAGCGTCTCCTGTGTCCCCAGCGTTGCTTTCCAGTACCCATCGCTCGGGGATCACATGGCAACCCGCCCACAAGTTTGCGTCCGGATCGAGACAGAGCCGCTCGGTGACAACTTGGATGGGTGTGGTCGTCCCTAAAGTTGCACCCGCCGCTCCCGGTTCGATCACGCCGGCGCCGAGAAGCGAGCACTGAGTGTCCGCCCCTCCAACGAATACCGGAGTGCCTGCGAGTAGCCCGGTACGTTTGGCCGCTTCCCGACTCACGCGGCCCGCTTGCTCGCCGGGTTGGCATAGCTCCGGCAAAATGGACCGTGGAATTTCGAACGCGTTCAGAATTTCGTCTGACCAAGTGCGGCTGCCGACATCGAACAACATGGATTCCGTGGCGTTCGATGGCTCCGACACAAATTCACCGGTCAGGCGCCAGTGAATCCAGTCGTTCATCATCAAAATGCGGCGGACCGGAGGACCCCCACCTTTGCGGTACCAAAGGTAGCGAGCCAGAGGAAAAATAAACGGTGCCGAGTGCCCGGTGACGCGGTAAAGGCGCTCTGCTCCAAAGCTTTGCAGCACCTCCAGCCCTTCTCGGAATCCCCGGGCGTCCAGATTTGGCCCGGCATAGACCTCTTTGCCGGAAGCATCGAGAAACACGCAGGCTTCGCGCTGGCTCGTGGCTGCAACGCCAACAATGCGTCCGGGTTCCGCCTGGGCTTGCCTCAGGGCCGCTTGGATACAACGGCAAAGCGCCTCCCAGAACTTTTCCGGATCGAAGGAAAACCATTTCACTGATGGGAGCTCCGGGTCGGGCGAAACTTCGTAACCCCACGGCTCCGTAGCCCGCGCTCGAAGGCCACCCTTGGCGTCGAACAGCAAACATTTTCCACTTCCGGTTCCAGCATCGAGGGTGAGGAAAAGCTCCATGGTTATGCTTCCCGCTCGCTGTGGGAGCAAAGGCAGGACGGCGCGCGCCTGCTCAACACGGCTGCTTCCGTTGCGGAGAATCCCAAACTTCAGGATTGGCCAGAAACTGTGGTCTTTGTCCGGAGAGCCATCGCCCGATGTCGTCCACCACCACTTTGCTCTGGTACTCGATCACGTTGCGGGTGGCGCCACCGAGGTGCGGGGATACCAGCACGTTGGGGAGTTGCACGAAACGGTTTTCCGGCTGAACCGGCTCTTGAGAAAACACGTCCAACGCTGCCCCGGCGAGATGCCCAGACGTGAGGGCGTCGTACAAGGCGTCCTCGTCCACGATCTGTGCGCGCGCGAGGTTCAGCAGGTAAGCACCACGGGGCAAGAGGCCGAGTTCGCGCCGGCCGATGAGCCCGAAGGTTTCGCTGGTCAAGGGACAATGCAATGTCAGAAAGGTCACTTGCGGCAAGAGCTCGCCTAACGATGCACAGCGTTCGACCCCGAGGTTGGCAAAGGCTTCGTCCGCCACGTAGGGATCATAGGCGAGGACTCTGGTTTCGAACCCTCGCAGCAAACGAGCCACTCTTTGCCCGATTGCACCGAAGCCAATGATACCAGCGGTGGAAGAACCGAGCTCGAAACCACCGTACCGGTTGTACGCATCGAGATAGTCCCTGGAGCCGGCGAAACGCAGCGTTCCAGATTTCAGACCCTGATTGACCGGGAAAACGTGGCGCGCCAACGCGAGCATATACGCCACCGTAAGCTCGGCGACGGCCCGGGCATTGCGGGCCGGCGTATACAGCACAGGAATGCCGAGCGCTGTGGCTTTGGCCAAGGCGACGTTGATGGGGTCGCCGCGGCAACAAGCGATTAGGCAGAGATCGGTGTGGTCGAGCACCTCATCGTGCACCAGATCTGCTTCCACGATCAGCACGTCCGCCCCGACCTGTTGGATCCGCTGCGCCAAGGCTGTGCCATCGAAATACAGCTCGCCCCGCTCGCGCCAATCTTGATACTCGGCGGGCATCCACGATCGCAGCCGTTCGAGCTGTCGGGGGTCAAAACTGGCGGTAATCAGAGCTTTCATTCCTGGCTAACGCTCGCGCCGGCCCAACAGCATAGGCACGAGGCGAATGATGTAGTCGCGCACGCGGTTGCGAATTTCCGGCGACCGCACACTGCCGCCGAGCAAAGTGCGAACGTGGGCGCTGTCCAAGAGAAAGAACAACACCGCGCTTTCCACCGTGAGCATGAAGAGATTGGCCTCTACCTCGCTGCGGCGCACCCCCCCGTAGGCACGTGTCCATTCCCCGAAGACTTTCCAGGCCGGGACGAGCACACGATTTTCGATATCTGCGTGGCCTTCGTCGTTTTCGACGAGACGCCGAACCAAAAGTCGAGGAATCGTCGGATGCTCGACAAAGAAATCGAAGAGCGTACCCATCACGGTCTCGATGGTTTCGCCTTTTCGTCTCGAGGAACCGCGTTCTTCGAGTGCCTTGCGGATCACCTCGACAATGCGGTCGTACACATCCTGGAAGACTGCGAAGTACAGAGTTTCCTTCGACTCCCAATGGTAGTGGAGGCTAGAGATGTTGACGCCCGCTTTGTCGGCGATCTCGCGCGTGGAAGCCCCGGCAAAACCCTTGGCGGCAAAGATTTCCTCGGCCGCGGCCAAAATGCGAGCCTTGGTGGATTGTGGCTCTTCGCGAACCCGTTGGAGCGCTGTGCGCATCGAGCGTGTTCTCTCTCTCTCTGCTTTAATCGATCGATTGAACACCTCTCTTACGGGACTTCGCCTTTTCTTGTCAACGCCTTGGAGGCGAATTCCGCCAAGCGGCGTTGCAACGCCAACGGGAATCATCGGGTGGTGGCGTGAGGAGTCGGGCTACAGGTCACAAACAGTTTAAGTGCGGGTGAGGCTTGAGGACACACCTAAGCCCGCCAAACGCGTCCGCACATTTGCGAGCTTGACGTTTTCCAGCAACTGAAGGATGCAACCGGCAGAGGAAGGAGTTGGATCAGAGGTGACATGCGTACGATTATTGACTTCCCCAGGCACTGTCGTTAGTCGCAACTGCGCTTTGGCGGGGCCAATGCAAGGAGGAACCATGGAGCTATTGTGGTGGGCCAAACGACGCGAAGAAGAGGAAGATTGGGACGAAGAGGAAGAGGAAGAAGATTGGTGGGACGAGGAAGAGGACGAGGACTTCGACTTCGATGAAGAGGACTGGGAAGAGGAAGAGGAGGACGAAGACGAGGACTACTGAGGTCCCGCCAGCCGATGCGGGCTGTGATCCAACGTGTGAGCCGTGCCTGCGTCCGTGTTGAAGGCCAAGTCGCCGGCGCCATTGGCCCGGGGCTTTTGATTCTGCTCGGTGTCGCGGCATCGGATACAGAGGCCGATGCCGCCTGGATTTGCGAGAAATCGCTGCAACTTCGGATCTTCCCAAACGAGTCGGGCAAGTTCGACCGTTCAGTGTTGGACCTCGGAGGCGAGGTCCTGGTGGTGTCTCAGTTCACGTTGCTCGCGGACTTGGCCAAGGGGCGCCGGCCATCCTTCTCGCTCGCAGCTCCGCCGGAAAAAGCCCGGTCTCTCTACGATTATTTTATCCGCTTGGTGCGCGCTTCCGGAGTCGGTTGTGCCAGCGGCGTGTTCGGGGCCCACATGGAAGTGGAACTGGTCAACGATGGTCCGGTGACAATTGTGATGGACTCCCCGAATCGGTAAACGCTTTCCCGTTATGCCGGGAGCAGGATTCTGGGCCATCCCTTCAGCCAAGTTAGTGTTTCGTAAAGATGGGCGCTGGTATGCCGATGGAGAGCCAGTCACCCACGAGCGACTGGCGCGCTTTTTTACTCGCTACCTGCGCCGCAAACCGGACGGATCTGGCTACGAGATCTGGGTGGATGAACGGTTCCACATGGACGTGGAGATCGAGCACACCCCGTACGTTGTTACCGCTCTGTTCCCAGGTCCCGAGGAGCAGTTGCACGTGCGGCTCAATGATGAATCCGAAGAGCCACTCGACCCGAAGAGTTTGCAGGTGGCGAGCGATGGCGCGGTGGTGTGTTTGGTGAAGGGCGGCCGCGAACGCGCTCGCTTTTTGCGGGCTGCGCAAGCGGACCTCGCCCCATACCTCGACGAGCACGATGGCCAGTGGTGCCTCCATTGGGCGGGCAACCATTACCCGATTGGCCATGAGTGAACATCCGCTGTTGCACGTCGTTTTGGTGGCTCCGGAGATCCCGCAAAACACCGGCAGCATTGCTCGCCTGTGTGCGGCCACATACTGCCGATTGCACCTCGTGCGGCCGTTGGGCTTCTCGTTGGAAGACCGCTATCTCAAGCGTGCCGGCCTCGATTACTGGCCGTACGTGGATTTGCAGGTTCACGATCACTGGGAGGGCTGCGCGACGCAACTTGGGGGTGATTCGAGACAGTTTTATTTTTTTTCTGCCAGGGCGGAACGCACGTATTGGTCGGCCCGCTACCGACCCGGGGACGTGCTGGTTTTCGGCAGCGAGACGCGCGGACTGCCCGAAGAGCTTCGAAGGCAGTATGCGGATCGGTTATATGTGATTCCCATTGACCACCCTCGCGTGCGCAGCCTGAATCTTTCCAACGCGGTGGCTATCGTCGTTTACGAAGCTCTGCGGCAAATGCGGGCGTGAGTGAACATGCATCCGGAACACGAGGAAGTACTCAGCTTCATACGCGATCCCCGCAAGGAAGCGTTTTCCGATTTGGCGGTGCGGGTCTTTCACCACCAATACGCGCACATCCCGGCTTTGCGAAACTGGTGCAACCGGCGCGGCATTGACCCGCAAGAGATCCGCAGTTGGCGCGACATCCCTGCGGTGCCGTCCGTCGCATTCAAGTACGAAGTATTGTGCTGCGGCCCGCCCGAGCGCGTCTTCGTCAGCAGTGGAACGACGCGCGGCACCGAGCAGCGCAGCCGGCATGGCCTGCCGGATTTGCGTCTGTACCGGGAATCGGCTGTGCGTGGCTTGAAGGCGTTTTTGTTTCCGGACACCGAGGCAATGCCCATCCTTTCCCTGGTGCCCTCCGCCACCGAGTGGCCGCAGTCTTCGCTGGCCCAAATGATCTCCTGGGCGGTGGAGGCGTTTGGAACGCCGAGCTCGGCAACGTTCGCTCGGGACGGTGAACTGGATTTCCGAGGTTTTCAGGCGGCTTTGGAAGAGAGTGCGCGCTCGGGCGAGCCCGTCTGCATCATGACCACCACGGGTACGTGGATCCGGTTTCTGGATTTCTGTCGGGCTTTGGGCTGGTCCGTGCGGCTCCCGCACGGCAGTCGTTTGATGGATACCGGCGGCAGCAAAGGTGCGCCCCGGCCCCTTTCCCGTAACGGCTTGCTGCACGCAACTTGGAATACCCTGGCCATCCCGGGGTATTTCGTGGTCAACGAATATGGAATGAGCGAACTTTGTTCCCAGTATTACGATGCAGTCATTGCCCACCGCACCGCCGGAGTGTTTGCCGCGCGCAGCAAACGTGCTCTGCCGTGGCTGCGCACTCGCGTGTTGGACCCGCAAACGCTGACCGATGTCGCTCCGGGCGAATTGGGTTTGCTTTGCCACGTGGATTTGGCCAACGCCGGCTCGGTGCTCGCGATTCTGACGGAGGACTTGGGGCGGCTCACCCCGCAAGGCCTCGAAGTGGTCGGGCGCGCCGCACACGCCGATCTTCGTGGCTGTTCTCTAGCCTTGGCGGATTTCATTGCCGGCTGATTGTTCGCTCCGCCGCAGTCCTGGATCGTGGCGGGGGTACAAGATAAGTTGCTTGTGTGCCCGGCGAGGTCGTAACCGAACGGCAAACTGCATTGCAGTGCAACGCGGCGGAAGAATCCGGTTGCTCGGCTGCCGAAGCGGAGCGCCGGGTCCAAGCGGCTTGCATGGGTCCGGCTCGTTTGCGCTCGATTCCGACGCGCGAGCTAGTTGCCCGGGTAGGGCGGGTAGTGGAGGCTTGGTTGCAGCCTGATTCGTTTTGGATGGCCAAGGCTGTGGCCAAGCTGCCTGCAGCCACGGGATTCCATCAAAGGATGATTGCCCACGCGCTGCCCTTTCAGCTCGAAATGGTGATGGCCAGTGAATTGCTGAAGTTCTTGGATCGGGAGATCGGCCCGCCGGAGGTCATGGACCATCGTGACCGGCCGCAACGCTTGGTCGTGCACATCATCTCCGGTAACATTCCCGCGCTGGCCGCGGTGCCGATGGTTCTCGGAGTGGTGACCAAACAACCGACCATCATCAAGCCGGCTGCGGGCGATCCACTGTTTGCGCATTTGTTTTGGGAGTCCATGCACAGCTTGGATCCGGAGATTTGCGCGGCGCTCGCCGTGATCGACTGGCGCGGCGGAGTTTCGCCTGCGGAGGCAGTTGTCCTGGACGCTGCGGACGTCGTGGTCGCCATGGGGGGCACGGAGGCAATGGCTGCGCTGGCGCAGCGAGTGGGTCGGAGACTGCATGCCTTGGGGCCACGGTTGAGTTTCGCTTTTATCGGGCGAGAGTGTTTAAGCGGTGAAAGCGAAGCTGGGGCATGGGCACGCGCGCTGGCGTATGACGTGAGTGTTTGGGACCAACGTGGTTGCCTCTCGCCCCAGATAGCCTTCGTCGAGGATGGGGCTCCGGTAGGCCCAGGCGATTTTGCACGCATGCTTGCGGACAGCTTGGCGGGGTTGTGTACGGAGCTGCCGCCGCGAAGGCTGGCGCTGGAGGAGCAACTTGCAGTGATTGCCTTTCGCGATGAAGCCGAATGGCGGCCGGGGACAGAACTTTTGGCGAGCACAGGCAGCTTGAACTGGGCCATCGCTCTGGAAAGCTCGCCGCGGTTTTTACCGACGCCACTGCATCGTTGTGTGCGCATTCAGCCGATCGCGGATGTTCGAGATCTCCTTCCGCTGTTGGCACCGCACAAACCGTTGCTCGAAGCGGCCGGCGTTGCCGTGAGTCCAGAGCGTTGGGCTCGAGTGAGAGGGGTGCTGTTCGAGGCGGGGGTGCACTGGGTGACGCCATTGGGGAGCATGCAGCGGCCAACGCTGCAGTGGCGGCCAGGCGGACGAAGTCGGATCGAGGGATGGTTTTCATGAAGTTCGAGCCCGATGTGGCAACCTTGCGAGAGAAATTTTTCCGGCATGTCTGCCAGACTTCGCCGGCCCCCTTGGGCATCGTTGTCCGCCATGCTTCGAAGTGCGAGATCGCGGGCGCGGATGGGCGAACATACCTGGATTTGCTTTCGGGTATGGGGGTGGCGAACGTCGGCCATAATCACCCAGAGGTTGTCCGCGCGGTCGAGCAGCAGCTTCACCGGCATTTGCATGTATCGGTCTACGGAGAAATGATCCAAGAAGCGCAGGTGCTGTTGGCGGAGGCGTTGGCTCGCGTGACACCGGGAGATTTGTCTGTCGTGTACTTTACCAACAGCGGGGCCGAGGCGATCGAGGGTGCAATGAAGGTGGCACGCAAGTTCACGGAGCGGCCTCGCTTCGTGGCCTTTCACGGTTCGTTTCATGGCGACACCTTCGGTGCCTTATCTCTGGGCGGCAACTCGCGATACCGCGAGCCCTTTGAACCGTTGTTGCCGGTGGTGGACTTTTTGCCGTTCGGCGAGCTCGAGGCTCTCGAACGCATTGGGCACGACGTTGCCGCCGTGTTCGTGGAACCGATCCAAAGCGAGGGCGGCGTGCGCATTCCTCCCGAAGATTTTCTCCCGGCTTTGCGGCACCGGTGCAACCAAGTGGGAGCTTTGCTGGTATGCGATGAAGTACTCACTGGGTTTGGTCGAACGGGCAAGTTGTTTGCGTGCAGTCACTGGGAAGTCGTTCCGGATCTGTTGGTGGTGGCCAAAGCTCTCGGCGGAGGCTTGCCCTTAGGAGCATTCATTGGTCGAGAGGAGGTCATGGCGACGCTCAGCCACGACCCTCCGCTCGCTCACGTCACCACCTTCGGAGGGCACCCGCTGAGTTGTGCCGCTGGTTTGGCGTCGCTGAGAATCTTGGAGCGGGAGAACTTGACGCAACGCTCCGCGGAGTTGGGTGAGTTGTGGTGCCGGGAACTTCGCGAGATACTCGGGAATGACGTCCGCGAGGTGCGCGGTCGAGGACTGCTCATTGGAATCGAGTTTCCTGATGCCGAGTCGACAAGGCGTTTTACCGCGCGCTGCTTGGAGCTGGGACTGATCGTGAACTGGACTTTGCATTGCGATAACGTCGTGCGCCTGCTGCCTCCCCTGTGTATCGAGCCACAGCAACTGCAGGAAGCCACCCGGAGAATGCGCCAGGCTGTGACGGCGCTGTGAACGACCAACTACCGACTTCTCGGAGAGGCGAGATGAAAGCCCTGGTCGTAACCAACGAGATTCCCAAGATCGTGCTCACCCGAGTCTTGGCGCTGGCAACTCCACGTGCGTACGTGAGCCGCTTGGCCCCGCTGTATTTGCGGGATTTGCCGAACCCGCCCTTGCGGCCTGGATGGGTTCACATCCGTACGGTTTTGTGTGGCTTGTGCGGAAGCGACTACAAACAAGTGTTCCTGAAGGGCGCCTGGGACAATCCCATGACCGCTGTCATTTCGTTCCCACAGGTGTTGGGACACGAAGTGGTTGGCTACGTGGAGGCCGTGGGCGCAGGAGTGGACCGCGCTTGGCTCGGCCGGCGGGTTGTGCTGAATCCTTGGTTGTCGTGCGGGCCGCGCGGTATCGAGCCTCCGTGCCGTTGGTGTGCCGGTGGGGACTACGCGCAGTGTTTGAACTTCGCCCGCGGGGCACTGCCGCCTGGCATCCATCACGGTAACTGCCGCGAGGCAACCGGCGGTTTTGCGGAGGTCGTTCCAGCGCATCATTCCCAACTGGTACCGATTCCCGACGACGTCCCTTTCGAAACGGCTGTACTGGCCGATCCTTTTTCCGTCTCGCTGCATGCGACTTTGCGTCATCCCCCGCCAGCCGGAGGAACGGGCTTGGTTTATGGTTGCGGCACGCTCGGTCTGCTCAACATCGCGATTTTGCGCACCCTGTTCCCCGGGGTCCGCGTTTTCGCCGTGGCGCGCTACCCGCACCAGCGAGAACTCGCGCTTCGCTTTGGAGCCGACGAAGTGATCGCTTGGCGCCCGCAAAGCGGTATCGTGGAGCGAGTGGCGGAGCTGACCCGCAGCGAGCTCTGGCGCCCCTGGCGTGGCTTGCCGATGCTCAACGGCGGCGTGGATGTCGTTTACGATTCTGTAGGATCGCCCGAGAGCATCGAGGTTGGAGTGCGCATCACCCGCAGTCGCGGTACGATTGTCGTCACCGGCGTGGAAATGCCCAAGCGGTTCGAGTGGACTCCGCTGTATTTTAAGGAGGTACAGTTGGTGGGCTCCAATGCGTTTGGAGTCGAAGAGTGGGAAGGCCGGCGACAGCACGCCATGGAGTGGTACTTCGAAATCGTACGCCGCTACGACCTCGATTGTACAGCCATCATCACGCACCGCTTTCCGCTCGCAGCGTATCCCCAGGCTTTCATGGCTTGCTACGATCAGGGCAAACACCGTGCGGTGAAGGTGCTGTTCACCTTCGCGAAGGAAGCGGATGCTCGGGCGCAGCAAGATCGTGCCGCGTAAGGGCGGGAAAGTCGCAGACTGCGCTTTGAAACTTGTGGGGTGCGGCTTGGGATCTTTCGGCTGATCGGTAACGACCGCCGGCGGCGGTGGAGATTCGGAAATGGATTGGAGCGCATACCTGCATCCGATTGTCGGTGCTGTGGTTGTTGGCCTCGTGTTTTCCCTCGGGAGTCTCGGGCTGCAGGCGCGCAGGTGGCCGCGACGACGAGCCGAGTTTCTCCGTTACCACGCGCGCTTGGGTCCCTGGGTGTGTGCAGCGGCGTTCCTCACCCACGCGAGCGGAATGATGGCCGTACTGTGGGGCCGGACCGATCTGGCGCTGACTCGCTCGGCGCATTTTCGCACCGGGTCGTTACTGTGCGCATTGCTCTTGCTGTTGTTCCTCACCCGGCCCTTTCTTCACCTACGTCAAGTGCGCCAGTTGCATCCGTGGGTCGGTGCCCTGGCGTTGTTGGTGGCAGGAGCACACGTGTTTTTCGGCTTGCAACTTACGCGCTAAAACCTTCGGGTCGCGGGCATGTCACGGTGACTACTCGTACCGGAGCGCAGTGATCGGCTCGAGACGAGAGGCTTTCCAGGCCGGATAGTACCCGAAAAAAATGCCCACAGTGGCGGAAAAGGCGATCCCACCTGCGACAGCGAACGGGGAAAGCAAGGTCGGCCAGTTGCCTAGGTAGGAAATCAGGACGGAAGCCGCACAACCAACGACGGCGCCGAGGCAGCCGCCGACGGCGCTGAGCACCACCGCTTCCATGAGAAACTGCAAGAGGATGTGTCGCGCTTTGGCCCCCACCGCCATGCGCAGCCCAATTTCCCGCGTTCGCTCGGTTACAGAGACCAAAAGGATGTTCATGATTCCGATGCCGCCCACGACCAGCGAAATCGAGGCCACGGCAAACAACAAGTTCGTCATCACGCGGCTAGCACTTTCCGAAGCGCGCGCCATGTCGTCGAGCGAGCGCACTGTAAAATCATCGTCTTCTCCGGGAGGAATGCGGTGGCGCTCGCGGAGGAGGTTGCGAATCTGCGTGGCCGCCTCCGGGATTTCTCCCGTCGTTCGGGCCGATGCGAAAATCATGTCCACCGTGTTGAACAACTGGGACCCAAAAACCCGTTTCTCGGCAGTGGAAAATGGCATGACCACCACGTCATCTTGGTCTTGCCCCCACGTGGTCTGCCCTTTAGATTCCAGAACCCCGATGACCTCGAATGGCACGTTCTTAATTCGAATGGTGGCGCCGACGGGATCTTGTCCGACACCGAAAAGTTGATCCACCACCGTCTGCCCCAGAACGGCCACCCGCGCGGCACCTTCTTCCTCGTGGGCCGTGAAAAATCGGCCTTGGCGAACCGTCCATTCACGTACGGTTGGAAAACTCGTCGTTGTCCCTTGGGCGACGGTGGACCAGTTTTGTTCCGCATGTACCACTTGCACCACTTGCCGGCGCAGGTACGTCACTGCGGCCACTGCCGGGCATTCCCGTTCGATCGCCTTAGCGTCGGCGACCGTTAGCGTGGACACACCACCCCAACCAGAGCGTACACCGGCGGCAGTCGTGGCCCCTGGGATGACCATCAACAGGTTGGTGCCGAGGCTGCGAATTTGCGCTTGTACCGCAGCGGTGGCCCCCTGGCCGACGCTGACCATAGCAATTACGGCGGCCACACCGATGATGATGCCGAGCATCGTCAACGCGGAGCGCAGCTTGTTGCGCTGGAGCGTCATGAAAGCCACATGGATAGTCATTCTGAGAAGTTTCATCGGGTGGGCCTCGGAAATCGGTCAGACACAATGCTCCCGTCGCGGAAATGCACCACTCTACGGGCGTAAGCGGCAACATCCGGCTCGTGCGTGACGACCACAACAGTTACCCCTCGCTGTGCATTTAGGCGCACGAGCAGCTCCATGAGGTCGCGACTGGCAGCGGAATCGAGGTTGCCCGTGGGCTCGTCCGCCAGCAGCAGCGAAGGTTCGCTGACGAGCGCGCGAGCGATGGCCACCCGTTGCTGTTGGCCTCCAGAGAGCTGGTTGGGATAATGGAACGCGCGCTCGGCCAAGCCCAGCGCGCCCAGAGCAGCAAGCGCTCGCGGCCGTTGTTCGGCATACGGCAGCGGCCCGTAAAACAAGGGAAGCTCCACATTTTCCACTGCGGTGGCGCGAGGCAGTAAGTTGAAGTTTTGGAACACAAAACCGATCTCCCGATTGCGGATCTCGGCGCGCTCGTCTGCGCTCAAGCCAGTTACATCGCGGCCATTCAAAACATACCGGCCTCGTGTCGGGCGGTCCAAGCATCCGAGGATGTTGAGGAACGTGGACTTGCCCGACCCCGATGCGCCCATCACCGCCACGAACTCGCCTTGCTCGATCGTCACGGTTACCCCTCGAAGTGCGACCACCTCCGAGGCTCCATGGTTGTACACTCGCCAGACATCTTCGAGTAGGATGAGTGGTACCGGCATGAAGCAGACGCTCAGCGGAAGCGTACCGCGCCGGGGAGCGGCCTCGGGCCACCGGTCCCACCGCGCTGCCCCTCGCGCTTGTCCATAGCCACCACGAGCCGATCGCCGGGCTGCAGCTCGCCTGAAAGGAGTTCCGCATGGGTCTCGCTGCGTAAACCGAGCTGCACCGGCACAGGCACGAGCGCCCCGTTGCGCAGGACCCACACGCGCGAAGCCTCGCCGGACGGCACCTGTTCCGGAGGCGGAGTGCCCTGCGCACGCGCCGGATCGAACCGCAAGGCCCGCACCGGCACGCGCACGACGTTCTTCCGTTCGGCCGTGACGATCGTCACCGTGGCCGTCATTCCAGGTTTCAAGGAAAGATCGGTGTTGTCCACAGCGACGACAACGTCGTAAGTGACCACGTTCTGCACCGTTGTCGGTGCATGTCGGACCTGAGTGACGATGCCCTCGAAGCGCCGGTTGGCGTACGCGTCCACTGTGAACGTGGCCCGTTGGCCCTCCCGGACTTGGCCGATGTCCGATTCGCTCACAGCGGTGTCGACCTGCATCTTGGTCAAGTCGTCGGCGATCAAAAAGAGGGTGGGTGTTTGGAAGCTTGCAGCGACCGTTTGCCCCACATTGACGTTGCGAGAGACCACAATGCCGTCCACAGGCGACAAAATATCCGTGTACCACAGATTGATCTGGGCATCGGCGAGGTCGGCTTCGGCCTGGCGGACCGCGGCCCGGTCTAGCTCCAGTTGCGCGCGCGCCTGTTCGTACTCGCTTTGTGCTTGGTCGAGATCCGCTCGGGCAATCAGTTCGCGCTCGAAGAGTTCGCGATAACGCCGAAGAGTGAGTTCCTTGAGGGCGAGATCCGCACGGTCTTTCTCCACCTTGGCCTTGGCGTTCGCCAGCGCAGCCTCTGCCTTCTTCACCTTGACCTCGAAGGGGGCAGGGTCGATCTTGGCCACGCGCTGGTTGCGGCGTACCGGCGAGTTGAAATCTACGTCGATGGCGATGATCCGGCCGGAAACATAGGTGCCGACTTGTACCGTCGTCACTGGGTTGACCGTGCCCGTCGCGGTGACGCTGGTCACGACATCCCCTCGATCTACCGCCAGGGTGCGGTAGAGGTCGTGCGCTTCGCGGCTCCAGCCGCGCCAAACGCCGAAGCCGGCGGCGGCTAAGAGGGCGACGGCGGAGGTGGCAACCGCGAGTTTCTTAATCATGGCGTGGTCCCACAAGGATCGCTTCCCGAGGTTCCACGCCGCTGCGCAGGCGGCGCAGCCACGCCGAGAAGGATTCCAGATATGTGTAGTACACAGGCGTGAGGTACAAAGTGACGAGTTGAGAGAAGAGCAAACCGCCGACGACGGCCACGCCCAAAGGTCTCCGGGATGTGGCGCCGCCACCCGCGGCAAGAGCAATGGGAAGCGCCCCGAGCAGGGCGGCCATGGTGGTCATCATGATCGGGCGAAAGCGGACCAAGCAACCCTGCACGATGGCTTCGAGGGGAGTTTTGTGTTCCCGGCGTTGTGCTTCGAGCGCGAAATCAATTTGCATGATCGCGTTCTTTTTGACGATGCCAATGAGAAGAACGATGCCGACAAAGCCGTAGATATTCAGTTCCATGCCGAACAGCCCGAGCGCAACGAGCGCTCCAAACGCAGCCGAAGGCAAGCCCGAGAGAATCGTGATGGGGTGCAAGAAACTTTCGTATAGAACGCCGAGAACTAAGTAGATGACGAGCACGGCGGCAATAAGTAAAACCCAGATTCCGGTGAGCGAGGTCGCGAACGCTTGCGCGGCTCCCTGGAACGTGGCCGTGATGCCTGCGGGCAGTTGCTCGCGAGCCGTTTTCTCGATCGCCTGCACCGCCTCGCTGAGAGATGCACCCGGAGCGAGGTTGAACGAAATGGTTACGGCGGGAAGCTGGCCGGTGTGGTTGATCGTGAGCGGACCGTATCGGCGTTCGAGGCTCGCCAGGGTGGTCAGCGGCACGAGGCTGCCGTTTTGTGAGCGCAAGTATAGCCACGGAAGTTCGGTTGGATCTGTCTGAAAAGCGTCCGCAACTTCGAGAATGACGCGGTACTGGTTGTTCGGGGCGTAAATCGTGGAAATCCACCGGTCGCCGTAGGCAGCGTGCAGTGCGAGCTCGATTTGTTCTGCAGTCACACCCAGGGCGGTTGCGCGGTCGCGGTCGATCACGACGTCGAGATAGGGGTTGCGAAGCTGCAAGTCGCTGGTCACGTCGCGCAGCACGGGCAGCTTCCGAAGTTCCCCTTCGAGTTTGTCGGCGGCCGCGTAAAGTTCTTGCGTGTCCGGGCTCTGCAAAGTGAACTGGTAGAGACTTTTCGTCAACTGCCCGCCGATGCGGATAGTTGGAAGTTCTTGCAGGAAAACCCGCACCCCTGGGATACCCGTCGTCTTTTGCCGCAAGCGCTGGAGCACTTGGGGGAGGGGGTCTCGTTCCGCACGGGGGTGGAGGAAGATGAAAATCCGTCCTTGGTTGACGGTGCTTCCGGCAGCCGCGTTGGTTCCGATCAAGCTCGCAGAAAGCACGCGTACGGCGGGATCCGCACGGATGATATCTGCCACCGCGGTGTGGTAGCGCCGCATCGCTTCGAACGAGACCCCTTGATCGGCCTCGACCACCCCGAAGATGGAGCCCAAATCGTCGTTGGGGATGAACCCTTTGGGAGCGCGCGCGAATAGCCACAAGGTTACCACAAGCAAGAACACCGAAAGGGTGAACACCGCAGCGCGCCAGCGCAAAATGGCTCGTAAACTACGTTCGTACCCGCGCAACATAGCAAGGAAAGCGCGCTCGAAGGCTGCGTTCCAACCGCCGTCTCCGTGCGGAGCATGGCGCAGGAAGCGGCTGCACAGCATCGGAGTGAGCGTGAGCGACACCACGCCCGAGAGCAGAATGGCGATGGAAATCGTTACGGCAAACTCGTGGAACAACCGACCCACGATGCCCGGCATGAACAGTACGGGTATGAACACTGCCACGAGCGAAAACGTCATCGAGAGAATGGTAAACCCGATCTCGCGTGCGCCCTCGATGGCCGCTTCGAAGGGCGGCTGTCCGGCCTCGCGATGGCGGACAATGTTTTCGAGCATCACGATGGCATCGTCCACGACGAAACCAATAGAAAGCGTGAGAGCGAGCAAAGAAAGGTTGTCGATGCTGAACCCGAGCGGGTACATGAACGCGAAGGTTCCGATCAAAGACACGGGCAAGGCCAAGCTGGGAATCAGCGTGGCCGTTGGATCGCGCAGGAACAGGAAAATCACGAGAACCACGAGGATCAGGGCCAAAATCATCGTGAACTGCACTTCATGGACCGAGTCGCGAATGGATGCGGAGCGATCGAACAGCACGTGCAGCTCCACCGCGGGAGGCAAGAACTGCTGCAATTGAGGGAGCAAGGATTTGACTGCGTTGGCCACCTGGACCGTGTTCGTCCCGGGTTGCCGCTGCACTGCCAGCACAATGGCACGCTGGCGGCGCTGGCTGTCTCCGAACCAGGATGCGGAACGGTCGTCTTCGACTCCGTCGAGGACCTCGGCCACGTCCTCTAGGCGTACCGGTGCTCCGTTACGGTAGGCAATGATTACCGGCCTGTACTGCCCTGCCCGCGTCAATTGACCCGTTGCTTGCACCGTAAAGCGTTGTTCCGGTCCCTGTAGGATCCCGGTGGGCAGGTTCACATTGGCCGCACGCACCGCCGCTTCGACTTCGTCAATGCCGATGCTGCGGCTGGCGAGCGCTCGCGGGTCGGCTTTGATCCGCACTGCGTATTTCTGCGACCCAAACACCAAGACTTGCGCTACGCCGCTCACCATCGAGATGCGCTGGGCAATGAGAGTCTGGCCAAATTCGTCGAGCTGCCAGAGGGGAAGAATCGAAGACGTGAGACTGATGAAAAGAATCGGTTGGTCGGCCGGGTTGACCTTTTGGAAGGTCGGCGGCGAGGGCATGTCCCCGGGAAGCAGGGGAGCCGCCCGCGTGATTGCTGCTTGAACGTCTTGCGCGGCGGCGTCGAGGTCGCGATCGAGATCGAACTGCAGGGTGATTTGGGTGGTGCCCAAGGAACTCACGGAGTTCATAGACTCGAGCCCAGCGATGGTGGAAAATTGCCGCTCCAACGGCGTGGCGACAGCAGACGCCATCGTGTCGGGATTGGCTCCGGGGAGGCTGGCAGAGACGAGAATCGTCGGAAAGTCTACGTTGGGAAGGTCGCTGACCGGAAGTGCGCGGTAGCCAAAGATACCGAAGGCCACGAGCGCAGACATCAGCAGGGTCGTGGCGACTGGACGGCGGATGAACAACTCGGAGAGGTTCATTGCGGCCTCTGGTCTTCTTGTGTGCTTTCGAGCTGTTCGCGCCGTTTGACTTCTACGCGGGCACCGTCCGTCAGCCGAAATTGTCCCTCGGTGACCACCCACTCTCCAGGACGGACGCCTCCTCGGACAACGACGTGGCCGGCGGTTTCGAAGGCAACCTCCACAGGGCGAACACGAACGGTCTGGTCTCCCTCGAGGATGAAGACAAAGGGGCCTTCTTGGCCTGTTTGTAATGCTACCCGCGGGATCAGTAGCGCCCCCGGCACCCGGTCAATTTCGAGTTCGATGGGAACAAATTGCCCCGGCCATAAAACTTCCGATTGATTGTCAAAGCTGGCCTTGAGCAGCACCGTGCCGGTGGCGCGGTCCACTTGATTGTCGATGAACTCCACTCGGCCGCGCAACACTGGCCCGCCGTCCGCGGAGGGCCGCGCGTCGGCAAACAGAGTACCTTTGGCGGACTGCGAAAGCACCTGCGGAAGGTCGGCCTCGCGAATCGTGAACGCCACCCGAATGGGATGCATTTGCTGGATGGTGACCAGCGTGGTTTCGTTCTTTTTCACGACGTTCCCGGGGTGCACGAGAAGCTGCCCGAGGCGACCCGTCACGGGCGCGTAGATGGAGCAGTAAGACAATTGCAACTTTGCGTCGGCGAGGGCGGCTCGATCGGCCGCAACGGCCGCCCGCAATGTCGCGGCACGGGCTTGAGCTTGCTCGTTTTCCTCGCGGGACACAAACCCTTGTTCCAAAAGACTGGCTCGCCGCCGAGCCTCGGCCTCGGCAACACGGAGGTCGGCGAGGTCCCGCTCCAACATCGCCTCGCGCTGGCGCAAAAGATTTTCGAATGGCCGAGGGTCGATGCGAAACAGAAGGGCTCCGGCGGCGACGTGATCTCCCTCGGCAAAGTGGACGGACAAGAGCTGGCCATCCACTTGCGGCACCACCCGAACGACATGTAGCGATTCCACCCGGCCGATTGCTTTGACGAGTCGAGCCACTTCGCGCCGTTCCACCGGTGCGACGCTCACCGGAGCCGCTGGCTGCTGGCTCTGCTTGTCACTGGAGGGCGCATGGCAACTGGAGAGAAGCGCCACGGTGGCAACCCATCCTGCGAAACGACGTCGTGTCTGATCGGACATAAGTTACTCCAACGGATTTTTGGATGCTGCATCGGAGGGGGCGAGATTCGAACCCACGGCTTTCTCCAATGCAGCGAGAGCTGTTTGGTAATCGTAGTGCGACTGAATCATCTGTCCCTTTGCCGAGACGAAGGCTGTTTGGGCGTCGGTGAGTTCGATGATGTTGCCCACGCCAGTCGCATACCGGCCTTCGGCTAAATCCAGTGTTTGTCGGGCTTGCTGCGTGCCTTCGCGGGCCACTTCGATGCTGTGGGCCGCTTCCTGTAGGCGCAACAAAGCTTGCCGAACTTCGAGGGCTATTTGTTGCTTCGTCCGCTCCACATCGTGGCGGAGTGCGGCAGCAGTTTGCTTGGCCGCTTCCACTTGCGCCACGGTGAGTCCTCCGCGGAATAGCGGCAACGTCACAGCCGCTCCGACGTTCCAGTTTTGTTGCAGAGGATAGTCTGGGCCGGACCACTGATATTGCCCGACCGCGGTGACGGCGGGGAGGTGACTCCGCTCGAGCGCGAGAACCTGTTCTTGCGCAGAGCGGATTTGCGCTTGGAGCTGCAGGATTTCGGGCCTGAGTTCCCACGCTCGGTGCACGAGCGCATCTTCATCCAGGCTTTGTGGCGCTGGGGTGCGGACCTCCTGCAAATCGAAGCGCACCGGCTCGCGTAAGCCGAGGGCGTTACGCAGAACTTCTCTCCCTAGCCGGATGTTGTTGTCCGCCCGCAACAAGTCCAGCCGGTTTGCCGCCAGTTGGGTTTGCTCTCGGGTCACATCGAGACGGGGAGCGAGACCGACGTCGTAACGCCCGCGGGCGAGATCGAGGTGCTTCTCACTTTGCCGTACCGCCTCCGCTGCGACGTCACGGAGGGACTGGGCCGTCAGCAAAGCGAAATACGCTTGCTTGACGTTCCAGATCACTTGTTCTCGTTGCGTTTCCAAGTCCGCCCAAGTGGCATCTGCGTCGGCCTGGGCTGCCTGAAGGGAATGAAACGTCTGGCCAAAGTCGAACAACAACTGGCTGAAACTCACGCCAGTGTTGAAGAAGTTGAACGTTTGGGTGGCGGTGCCTAGCGTCGTTCCCGTGCGTGCAGCCACGCTGGTGCTCCGCCGATTGGCTGCGTACGTCGCGTCAATTTGCGGTAGGTATCCGGCGGCCACTTGCCGCGTGCGCGCTTGGGCCGCCTTTAACCGGGCAGCACCCGCTTGCAACGAAGGATGATGTCGCAGGGCAAGCTCGATGCATTCTTGCAACGACTTTTTCTCCTCCGCCAGGACGCGTGCACCGAACAGGAGACCGACGAGAACTACGATGAGCCGCTTCACGGTTTGCCTCGAGTGTTTGCGTAGGAGTCCGGAGCCGTGGCAGCCACGCCGTGTAGAAAAAGGTCCAGCACAGCCTGGGCGGCTCGTTGGGGAGTGTCGTCGGGCCTGCGGTAGCGGTGGACGCCGCGCAACATGCCGAGCAATGCTTCCGTTGCTGTAGGCACGTGAACACGCCGGAACATGGCGGCAGCGATTCCCTCTTCCAACGTCGCCGCGATGAGCTGGGCAAACTTTTGGCGTCGAGCGCGCCAGGCCCGCGCATGCAGCCCGCCTTGCTGCTCCTCGCTGCGGTGCAAGAGCAAGAAGAACAAGTCGCGACCCCAGAAAAACTCGAGAAGCTGGGTTGCCAGCGCTTCGAGCCGCTGGCGGGGATCCGGCTGCGTTCGACTTACAGTTTCCAGCTCGGCTTGGAGTTGCTCCATGCCGTGAAAGAGGGAGGCGAGGTACAAGGCTTCCTTCGTCGGGAAGTACCGATACACAGTCCCCTTGGCGACTTTGGCTTTCCGGGCCACGTCGGCAACGTGCACTTGGTGAAACGGCTGCTCTCCGAACACTTCCGAGGCCGCATCGAGGATGCGTTCGCGCAGTCCCGGCGTGGCTGGACGGCCGCGGCCCGCGTGTTTGCGTTGGGTTTCCCCAGCGTAAAGAGCAATCTTGGCCATTTACTGACTCGTGAGTTCACTAAATAGCCCGCGCACTCCAATGGTCAAGGAGTGTGCTTTGTGGCGCTCTGCCTCACGGCTGGTGCGCGATCTCGCCTGTCTTCAGAATGTCCTTCAGCGATCGGCGGCTATGCCACGATGGTGGGCGCGGCCGGAGCGAATTCCCGTCCTGGCGTCGGCAACGGAGGTGTTTTGCGGGAACGGCTGGTCAGGCTCTCTTGTTCTCCGCGGAGGCCGGGCGGCGTGGCGCCGTGCCGGTTCTAACTGTCTCAGATCGGCGTGAACTATTCTGGTAGCGGGGAAACGCTGGGGGTTTCCGGACCGGTGCGGAGAGCCCGGAGAGCTCGTCTCTGTTTCCGGCGGTCGTCTTAGAATCGAGCCCACCAAGAGGGTTTTTCCGCACGCAGCGGCTCCACAACCACGTTGCGTGCTTGCAAAAGGGTACCCTCTACGCGGCGTAGCTCTGCAAGGTCGGTGTTGTAGCGCACCAGCGCTTCAGCTTCGGCAAACTGTGCGCGCGTCAGTTGCTCGGCAAAGTCGAGCAAGTCCTTTGTCGTCGCGAGGCCTACGTCGTAACGGGCCTTCTGGTTGCGTACATTTTCCTCGGCAGCGAGTCGGGCGGCGCGCGTGGCCTCGATGGCTTTGAGGTCGCTTTCGAGATTGGCCAGCGCCGTCTTCACCTCCAGGGTCACAGCTTCTTGAAGTTGGCGCAGGTTCAGATGGGATTGTTGGAAAGTGATGTTGGACTGGGCGTAAGCCGCCTTGGATTGGGCGTTGGCCAACGGTACTTCGATGGTGGCACCAATGGCGTAGTTGTAAAAGCGGCCATCGGGCAGCAGCCCGAGGGCATCGCCGTAGCCGCCCACAAACGAAGGGTTGACAGGTACGGGTTGCGGCGGGTTTCCGAAGGTGACTTTCCGATCGGTGCCCGCCAGGCCGTTCACGCCAATTCCCCCGACGAGGTTGAGTTGTGGTAGGAGCTGGTTCTCAGCAACCTTGCGCTGCAAGCCCTTGGCCCGCACATCCATGCGGGCCGCGGCCAGCTCGGGGCGCTGCTCCAGCGCGCGCGCCAAGCTGGTTTGCAAATCTGTGGCGTATGGTTCGACCGAGGGCTGGTCTTCGGCATCGAGCATGAGGAGCGCAGAGCCTTCTTCGGCCTTGGCATTGATGAGGGCTCGCAACTGGTCGCGGGCCACCACCACGGCGTTGCGGGCCCGAATGAGGGAGGCTTCGCGGCTGGCCACATTGGCTTGCGCTTCGAGCACGGCGGTATGGGGCAAAGCTCCCACTTTGTATTTGCCTTCGTTTTGCCGGAGGATCTCGCGAGCGAGTTGGAGCCCTTGTTCCTGAACCCGAACGTTTTCCTTGGCGAGCACGAGGCCCCAATATGCACGCTCGACTTGAGCCACGAGGTTGGTAATGGCCGCCACGTACTGATGGTACGCGGCTTCCTGCGCGGCGGCGGCGATATCCACGAGCAACAGCGCATAGCGCCAGCCGAAATTTTGGAGCAGCGGCTGCACGAGGTTGACGCTGAGCGAAGTCGTGTACAAGGGGACGAGCGGGTTTGCGAGGGAGGGGTTGGTGAGCCGGCGGTTGTTACTGAACTGCACCGACACTTGCCCGCCCGTGAGCAAGGTTTTGCGGATCCCTGCGTTCAGAGTGAAATTTTGATTGAACAAGACCGGCGAGCCGCCCGCAAACAGAAACGTGGTGGCCGGCTGCGTCGCACGGTCGCGCGTGAGCGTGGCAAAGAACCGCGGGTCGAACGTGGAGCGGGCTCGCCGGACCTCCGCGGCGGCGGCGATGGGATTGAGCCGCTGCACTTGCAGTCCGGTGTTGTTTTGCAGAGCCAGCGCAATGCATTGAGCGAGTGTGGTCGGCTGCATTTTGGCTTCGAGCAGCAGCCCGTAATGCGACAGATCCTGTTCCGCTGCTTGGGCATCGGCGGGGAGTTCGCTGCTCCACTGGTCCCGAAGCACCTCGGTTATGCCCGGGAGTTGTTCCAGTGTTTCCAGGGCGCGGAGTGTCGGTGCCGAGACGTCTCGCATCTCGACGGGCTCGGCCACAGCAGGCGTGCCAATCGCCCCCATCAGTGCACTCGCACATAGAATCCGCAGGGCTGTTTTCTTCATCTCCTTCCCCTCCTTCCACACCTCAGGGGTGCGAGCTTTTACGCTTTTGCTCGGCCATTTGCCAAGCCGGACAGCCAATTGCGCCGCGCTTGCACCCAACCCGCCAAGGTTTGGAACACTCGCGCCTTCCCCAAGTCGTCGAACAAAGAATACGCGACCGGCGTGAGCAGCAACGTCAGCAGCAAACACAGCGCCTGGCCGCCAATGATCACCTTGGCCATCGAGGCGCGGGTGCTCGATCCGGGGCCTTGTCCGAGCGCGATGGGAATCATGCCGGCGATGAGCATAACCGTCGTCATTAAAATCGGCCGCAGGCGCACATGGTTGGCCTCAAGAATTGCCGGATCTCGCTCCATACCCTGCGCCCGCAATGTATTGGTGTAATCGATTTGCAGGATCCCGTTCTTTTTCACGATTCCAAACAACATGAACAGTCCGAGCACGCTGTAGATGTTCAGCGTGTCCCCCAGGAGCCAGAGGGAAAACAGCGCAAAGGGCACGGACAGGGGTAGCGCCAGCAGGATCGTGATCGGGTGCAGCAGGCTTTCGAATTGCGCTGCCAGGATCATGTACATGAACAGCAAACTGAGGACGAATGCCACGGCAAAATTCGACCCGGTCTCTCCGAGGGCTTTGGCACGGCCCCCGAACTCTGCCTTGTAAGTGGGGGGCAAGTCGAGGTCGGCCAGGAGTTTCTCGATGTGGGCGATCGCGTCAGACAGTGCGAGGTTTTGCAAATTGGCGACCACCGTCACTTTGCGCTGCCGCCGGAAGTGGTCAATTTGTGCGGGCCCGAGCTCCTCCGTGAGGGTGGCCACGTTGGCAAGTTTCACCAGCGAGCCATTGGGCGTGGCGATACCGAGATCCCCGAGCGTTTGCGCATCGACGCGGTCCGGATGGCGGGCGCGTAGCCACACGTCGTACTGCTCTTGGTCTTCCTTGTACTTGGTGACGGGTTCTCCGGCGACGAATGTTCGCAACGAAGTGGCGATGTCTTCCACGCGCAGCCCCAAGTCTGCCGCTTTTTGCCGGTGGATGTGCACCCGCAATTCGGGCTGGCGCACGGAGAGTGTGGTGTCCACGTCCACAATACCCGGCACGGCGCGCATGCCGTCCATCAGGCGGCGCGAGTACTCCTCCAACTTGGTCAGACTCGGCCCGGTGAGGTCGAGTTCGATCTCGGTGTATCGCTGTCCGCCGCCCATGAAGAGATTGATGTTTTGTACACTGGCCCGTAAGTCCGGAAACGAAGCGAGAATGTCCCGGGCTTGTTTCATGAGATCGAATTGCGACACCTTGCGGTGGCGAAGATCGGTGAGCTGCACGTAAATCGAGCCTTCCGTAACCGGACCCTCCCCTGCCCGCAGGGTACCCGTGGCATCACCAATCGTCGTCAAGAGATGCTCGACATGCGGAAGCTCGCGCAACTTGGCTTCCAGCGCGCGCATGGTCGCGTCGGTCCGAGCAAGGCTGTAACCCTCCGGCGTCTGCACGATGACCTCGAACTCGCTTTGGTCGTCTTGCGGCAAGAAGTCCTTGCCGACCATGCGGAACAGGGGAACGGTTGCGGCCACCGTGAGCAGCGACGCCGCCACGATGACCCAGCGGTGCTGGAGCGACCAGCGCAGCAGCACCCCGTAGCCCCGATCCAGGGCGGCGTAAAAGCCCCGCTGCCGGCTCTGGGCGGCGCGGTGCGGGGAGATCTTTAAAAAGCGGGCGCACAGCATGGGAGTGAGCGTAAAGGAGACCAGTAGCGACACCATGATCGCGCAGGCCACCGTGACCCCGTAGCTGTTGAAGAAGCGGCCGACTCGCCCTTCCATGAACGCGACGGGCAAAAAAATCACCACCAGCGACAACGTCGTCGCCATCACGGCCAAGCTGATCTCTTTGGTTGCCGCCGCAGCCGCCATGCGGGGCGGCATGTTTTTCTCTTCCGCATACCGGAAAATGTTCTCCAGAACCACCACGGCATCGTCAATGACGATGCCCGTGGCCAGTACGAGGCCGAGCATGGTGATGTTGTTGATCGTGAAGCCGAGCCAGCGCATGAGGGTAAACGTGGCCACGATCGAGGTGGGAATTGCTACGGCCGCAATCAGGGTGGCGCGCCAGTTGGCAATGAACAGCAGCACGGTGAGGCTGACCAAGATGGCCGCCAGCACCAGGTGAAACTGGACCTCCTCGATCGAGCGCTCGATAAAGCGCGAGTGGTCGCGCACCACTTGCATTTCGATGTCATGGGGCAGCACCCTGCGGAGCTCTTCGAGCCGCTGTTTGACGCGTTTGATCACTTCCACGGTGTTTTGCCCGTTTTGCTTGCGGATGAGCAAATTCACCGCCGGGTTCCCATCCAGCCGCGCCAACGTGCGAGGCTCCACGAAGCCGTCGGTCACAGTGGCCACGTCTCCGAGAGTAATGGGACGACCTTGGACCGTAGCGATGATGAGGTGGCGGAAGTCCTCGACGCGCTCGATCCGTCCCATCGTGCGCAGCGTGAGCTCTTTGCTGCCTTGGTCTACATGGCCGCTCGGAAGTTCGACGTTTTGCGCGCGTAACGCCGAACGAACTTGTCCGATCGAAAGTCCGTACGCTGCCAGGCGCTGGGTATCCACTTCGACGTTGATGGCCCGCTCCAAACCACCCACCAGGCTCACCGATCCCACGCCGGGCAGTGTCTCCAAGTCTTCCTTGATGAGCTTGCGCGCAAGTTCGGTGACCTCGCGCAAACTCCGCTCGCCGGCCACGGCAATAGACAGAATCGGCGACGCTTCCACGTCGAACTTCATGACCACCGGAGGGTCCGTGCCCGCAGGAAGCTTGGACGTAATTGCGGCTACCTTGTCGCGCACGTCTTGTACGGCCGCCTCCCGATCGCGTTCGAGATGGAAAATGACCACGACGTGGGAAAGCCCTTCTTTGGTCGTGGAGCGCAATTCTTCGATCCCCTCGATCGTGTTGACGGCTTCCTCGATGACTTTGGTGACGCTGGACTCCATTTCTTCCACGCTGGCACCTTTGAGCGTGGTGTTGACGACGACGATGGGGAAATCGATGTTGGGAAATAAGTCCACTGAGAGGTGCCGGTAGGAAAACAACCCGAGCACGACGAGGAAGGAAATCCCCATCGTGGCCGCCACTGGGCGGCGGATGCACAGTTCTACGAGCTTCATGAATCACCTGCCTGCGTTGCGCCGGAGTCAGGTGCGGCACGGTCGATTTCGACCGCCGCGCCCGACTCCAGCTTGCTCAAGCCCGAAACGGCGACCAGCTCCCCGGCAGCGACTCCGCCGACGACCTCCACGAGACCATCCGGTAGCCTCCGGCCCAACTCCACCTCCCGTGCTTCCGCACGTTGGTCGGAGATCACGAACACCCGGTGCACGCCGGCAAAGGACATCACAGCATCTTGAGGAATACACACCGCACGGTCGTCCGCGCGCGTGACGATGGCCGCGTTGGCAAAGAAGCCCGGCTTGAGTTTGCGATCGGGATTGGGGACCAGCGCTTCCACCGTAACGGAACGGTTTTGCGGGTTTGACGCCGGGCTGATCCGCGCTAGCGCTCCCCGGAACACTTCGTTCGGGTAAGCATCTACCCGAACCTCCACCGGTTGCGCGGATTGCAGCTCGGGCGCAAACCGCTCCGGTACGTCGCCACGCAGCTTGAGCGGATCCTGAACCACTAACGTGAAGAGCGGCGTGCCCGGTCGCACGTATTCGCCAACCGACACGAACCTTCGCGCCACGCTGGCTTGGATGGGCGAAAGAACGCGGGCATGCTGCAAGGTGACTCGCAGTAAATCGCGCTGGGCCTCGGCGACTTGAGCTGCCGTTTTTCGCGCTTCGTATTCTTGCGGCGAAATCACACGCTCCGCGACGAGCTGGCGGGCACGTTCCTCGTCCGTACGCGCCTTGGCGAGATTCGCTTCCGCCTCGCGCAGCCGCGCCCGCCACGAACTGTCGTCAATTTCCAGCAACACTTCGCCCTCGCCGACCGCGTCACCCAGATCCACATGCACACGCTCGACTTGCCCTTCCACTTGGCTGGCAATGGTGACCTCGTCGCGGCCATACAGAGTCCCGACGAAGTTTACCGTGCGCTGCACCGGGCGCACCACAGCGGGAGCGACCCGGACCACGACCGCTCGCGGGACGAGCTTGCTCGGCGCTGCGGCTGCACTTTCGGCGCCTCCGGTGCGGCCGCAGCTTATCGACGCACACGCGAGGATAGTTGCTAGAGAAAGCAGGAAACTTTGCTGCATGATGGCTCCTGACTACTGCGATGCGGCTGCTTTGCGGGCTGGAGACAATGCCGGGCGCTCGGAACCGAATAGCCCGCCAAGGAAGAGTTGCGTGATCGTTTGCGCCACCTCTCGAGGCCGATCCGACGGCTGGCGGTACACGCATGCTCCCCGGATCATGCCCAACAACGCCTCGGTGGCGATGCGTGGATGCACCCGCGCAATTTCTCCGTTTTGCATGGCCCGGTCGAGGCGACGGCGCAGCATCTCCACAATTTGGTCGCGCCGTTCGCGCCACTCGGCCCGCTCTTTGGCTTTGAGCTTGGGCTCGAGGCGGTGCATCAGGACGAAAAAGTCGCGCTTGTCCCAGAAGTACTCGATCAACGTTCGGACCAGCCGCTCGATCGTAGGCACCAGCGGAGACGGTTGGGAAAGAACCTCGGTGACCGACCCGTGGAGCTCGCGCAGCCCATCCCCAATAGCGGCCAGATACAATTCCTCCTTGGAACGGAAGTACCGGTACAGCGTGCCTTTGCCGACGCCAACTCGAGCTGCAATGTCATCGGTCAGCACTTCGTGGAACTCGCGCCGAGAGAAAACCTCAGCAGCGCCGTGGACAATCGCCTCGCGGATTTGGTCGCTTTTCTTCCTTCCGGCCATGGTTGCTCATTCCGAAACGGACTAGTCCGTTCCAAAATACCAAGGCACGGTTTTCAGTCAATCGGTCTCGATGCAAAACGCCGGGTCGGGGACACGCAATGGGTCGATATGCAAACTTTCCGGCGCGAGGAGGGTAATGGCGTGGGGATTTGCCTGGGCTTCGCCCGCTGGTCCCGCAGGCTCAGCGCGCGCGAAACGGCACGTGGTCGAAGCCATGCACATTGCTCATGTGCGCGCGGATGCAATGGGCCTCGTCCACTTCGAACCGGGGAAACGCTCGGGAAAACTCTTCTAAGGCCACGCGTGCTTCCAGCCGAGCGAGCGCCGCACCGAGGCAAAAGTGCACTCCGTAGCCGAAACTCAAATGCAGCGGGATCTGACGGGCGATGTCGAACCGGTCGGGATCGGCGAACATCCGTGGATCGCGGGTGGCTGCACCGTTCAAAAGCAGGATGCGGGCGCCGGCGGGGACTTTGCGCCCGTACCACTCCACATCGCGCGTGACGGTGCGCGCTTGGTATTGCGATGGCGGCCAGTAGCGCAGAACTTCTTCGATGGCCGGCGGTATGCGCTCGGGCTCGCGGCGGAGGACGGCCCAGGCATCCGGGTGGCGGTGAAACAACACCGCGGCGTTGCCGAGCAAGCGTGTGACCGTTTCATTGCCGGCGGCTCCGAGAAGCGCACAAAAGCCGGCAATTTCGCCGTCTGTGAGCCGCGTGCGGGCGCCGTCTTCGGTTTCCAGCTCGGCCTCGAACAAGGCGCAAATGAGCCCATCGTTGGGCTGGCGCCGCAAGGATTCGATCAGTTGGAACCAGTAGCGAACCAGGTTCATGCTGGCCTCGATGGCCCGGGAGGGAATGGCCGGCGTATCCGGATCCCGTTCGAGGGCACGGTCCATCCATTCCCGCAGTTGCACGCGATCCGCGCTGGGCACGCCCAGCAGAGTGAAAATCACCTCGCGGGGAAGCGGGGCGGCAAACTCGGTAACAAAGTCGCCCCCGCCGTTCGCGCGAAGTTTGGCGACGAGTTCCTGCGCCAGTCGGCGAACAAACGGTTCCAGAGAAGCGATGCGCCGGGGCGTGAATGCCGTGCTGACCAAACGGCGCAAGCGGTCGTGCTTGGGCGGGTCCATGAAGATCATCATGGGCGTGACTTCGAAGAGAGTGGTGTCGATGCGCTCCAAGGTCACGCCGTCGCGCGAACTGTAGGTGCGCCAGTCTTGCAGTGCTCCCCAAACGTCCTGAAAACGCGAGAGGGCGTAAAAGTCGAGCTCGGCGTTGTAGTACAAAGGCGCGTGTTCGCGCAGCCAAGCGTAAACTGGGTACGGATTTTCGTGGAACTCGTAGGAAAAAGGGTTGAGTTCCATGGCGGCCGCGCTCTTATCAGCTTTCGCGGCCAAACGGAAGGCGGCTGCGGTGCAAAGACTGCGTGACCTCCGAGGACGCTAATCGGCTTTGAGAATCTCGCGGGCAATGGTGAGAATTTGCATTTCCGTGGTGCCGCCTCCGAGCTCGATGAGCTTGGCGTCGCGCGCCAAGCGCTCCACAGTGTACTCTTCCATGTAGCCGTAACCTCCCAAGATGTGGATCGCTTCGAAGGCCACGAAAGTACCGACTTCGGCGCAGTACAACTTGCCCGCACAAATCTCGGCCAACGATTCGGAAAGCGAAAAGTCACTGTAGTAATCGGCATACACAAAGCGCCGCGCATTGCTGAGCGCCACGTACATCCGCGCAAGCCTGTGTTGCACGAGTTGGAAGTTGGCAATGGGTTGCCCAAATTGGTGGCGTTGTTTGGCGTAGTCGCGAGCGATCTCGAAGCACCGTTCCGCGATGCCGTACGACAAAGCGGCCAATCCGAGCCGCTCTTGTGCCAGGCTGGACTTCACGTGATCCCTTTGGCGGACGCCGCCGCCGAGAAGTTGGCTGGCGGGGACGTGTACGTCGTCGAGAAAAACTTCGCCCGTGGGCGAGCCGCGCATCCCCATTTTCTTCATTGGCGCGCCGGTGGCGAGCCCCGGGGTTCCCCGCTCCAGGATGAACGGCTGAATGGACTCGTGCAGCGGGCCACCTTGCACGCGCGCGTACACCAGAAACACATCCGCGAAGGGGGCATTGGTGATGAAGGTTTTACTGCCGTTCAGGACGTAGTGGTCGCCTTCAAAGCGTGCGCGGGTGCGCATCCCGCCGAGCGCGTCGCTGCCCGCCTGCGGCTCCGTGAGGCACCAGGAGCCCACCTTTTCGCAACGCAGGACGGGTACGGCGAACCGTTGAATTTGCTCGGGCGTGCCGCGGCGCAGCACGTTCGCGCCAAACAACCCCACACTGGCACCGTAGCTGAGGGCAAACGACGGGCTGATGCGCGCCATTTCCACAGAAAACGTCGTGCGCGCATAGCGTGCCGTGCGGTCATCCAGCCCGCCGTGGGCGGATGATTCCGTTTCCGCTCCGGCCGGCGCACGCGGAACCAGAAATGCATCCAAACCCAGGTCGCGATGCATCTGGCGCATCAGCGGGTATGGCAACTCTTCGCCGTGCTCCATTGCCAGAACACGAGGTTCCAGGTGTTGTCGAAAGTAGTTGCGAAACGTGTCTCGAATCGTGCGTTCCGTGGGGCCAAGGTTCCAATCCATGGTGTCACCTCGCGCCGCAAAAGTACCGAGATTCGCTCTTGCGGCAAGGCAGTGGGCGGAAGTGTTGACCGGTGAGGAGCGATTTCACGAAGTCGGGGCCAGCGCCGCGCGGACTCTCGGAATGACCTCGGTTGAGAAAGTCCGAATGGTGTCGGAGTCGAATGGCGGCAGGAAGCTCACGATGACCTCGTTGCACCCCGCACGAACGAACGGAAGGATTTGTTCGGCAATGTCGGCCGGGGACCCCGCAAGTAGGTGCTTGGCCGTGCCCGTGTCCACTTGCGGAAGCAAGCGAGCGCCGGCGCGCACTGCCGGGCCGACCAAAGGGACATTGGAGATGGTGACGAGAGCAAACATCTTCGAGAAACGCGTGGGGCAGTCAGTGCGGCCAATCCTCCGGCACTCGCGGCGGACGAGCTCCACCCGTTCCGCAAATCCCTGAGCGTCGGTTTGGATCGGGGCGTTCCAACCGTCTGCGTACTGGGCAACGAGGGGAACGATCCATTTTTTCCCTTGTCCCCCGACAATGATTGGCACTCGGGGCCGCTGAACCCCGCGAGGGGCGAAGGGAGCTTGGTACAAGGTGTAATACCTTCCCCGAAAAGTTGGATGCTGCTGCCCCCAGAGAAGATTCAGCACCTCGAGGGCTTCTTTGAGTCGCTCCGCACGTTCCCGGCTCGTCCCAAAGTGGAAGCCGTAGGCAAAGTGCTCCTTGCGATACCAACCCGCGCCAATACCGAGGTCCAAGCGGCCTCGAGAAATTTCATCCACAGTAGCAGCCATTTTGGCCAGCAAGGCGGGGTTGCGGTAAGTGTTCCCGGTGACCAGCACGCCGATCCGAATGCGCTCTGTTTGTGCGGCGAGCGCGGCAAGCAAGGTCCACGCTTCGTATTGGTTCTGGTCGGTATCGCCGAACACCGGCATGAAATGGTCGTTCAACCATGCACTGTGCCAGCCGAGCTGATCCGCCTCTCTCCAGGCGCGCACGATGTCCTCGTACCGGGCGCCATCGGTGGGGGTCATGAGCCCGAAGTGCACCTCGCGCTCGCCGTGCAACGGAGCACTAGCGAGCTGTTGTCGCGGCCGTTGTGCACAGGCCGGTGCCAACACGAGCGCCAGCAGGAGCAAGCCGACTCTGCATTTTCGCGGGCCAGTTCTCATGGGTTGTTCCCTCCTTCCGGATAGAGTCCGAAAGGCATGGAACAGGAACCGTTCCTGTAGCGCAAGACGCGCCGTCAGAAGGAGGGATCGCTGCTCGAACGGAGCTGGAGCCTCTTACACCCCGAATTTCCCTTGCCGCGCTAGGCGGGCTTTTTGTTGGGCACGCAAGCGACGGCGAATGGAAGGCGCGAGGACCACGCGGTGTTGGCGTCCCACCACTCGGTGCTGGTTGGCGACTTTGGCGAGCCCCGTGGAACCCTCGCGTTCGCCGCGCAGTTGCAGCCGGCGCAACCGCGCTCGGAGAACTTCGGCGTCGAAGCCGAGAACGGCACAGATGTTCTCGAAGGAAAACACCCATGAGCGATCCGAAAGTGCAATCCAGCGCTCTGCTTCGCGGACCAGCCGGCGCGCACGCCGGCTGCGCGAGCCCGCGTGTTTCAGCACCGTGTAAACAGCATCCTCTAGGATAGCCAGCATGAGCCGCTGCTCTGGCGACACGATGCGGTCCGAAATTGGGGCGAAGTACTGCGAGGGCAACAGCACCTCGTGTGTCATCAGACCTGGGGGAACCCCAGCGGAACTCTCGCTTCTCTCCTCGCGGGTGCTTGCATGCGCTTGCGAAGCCCATCCTTCCGACCCACTGACAATCATCCTCGTCATCGGCCCTTAGAGGATGAAAAAAACCCCGCATTTATTTCCGGCCAGGGGCTTGCGGCAAAAAAGAGAGGCGGAGGGGGTTCGGTCCTCCTCCGCCTCTCGACAACGGCGATTGACCCACGCGTTACTGGAAGTTCAGGAAGATGGTGATGACCTGACCCAGACGCGACAGCTCCACTCCTACCGGCTGGAGGCCGAGCAGCGAGGGAAGCGGTAGCGAGCCGAGCCCGCCCGCAAGCGACGGCAAGAATTGTTGCACGAGCTGCGGGATGATGGACTGGAGGTCGTTTTCGTTCACGCCGATGGCGTTTTGCAGCACCACCGTGGTGACGTCGTTTGGATTGATGTTGCTGATCACAAAACTGATGGAGTTCGTGGACGCCACGTAGCTCAACTGCAGCCCGGCCCGTGCATCCACTGCGCCCCGCAAGTAGAGCGTGGAGAGGTCGCGCGACCAAATCGAGATCAACAAGTGGGCCAGCTTGAGTTCCGCCAGATCTCCCGGATTCGGCCCCAAGTTTCCAGTGAGCACTGGAGCAATGGTTGGCTCGATGCGGATCGTTAGTTGCGTTCCCGATGGCAGGTTGCCGAATTCGGGCAGGAACAACGCCAGGAGGTCGGAGGTAATGTCCACCGGGCCCGAGCCGAGATCGATCTGGCTGATGTCAATGTTCAGGATGCCTTCCTCGGTCAGGGCCTTGAGGAGTTGGTTCATTGCCGAGGTGCCGAGACTAATGGCCATGTGGTAGGGCAGGTTTTGCACCGGGGTGGTGGTGCCGTACGACGGGAAGGCTTCCGGCACGTGGAGGGAGGCCGTGAAGTCGGGGGTGTGTGGAGGCTTGTCCGTGGACATGATTCGGGCATTCACTCCGAAGGTGACGCCTTGGTTGTCGGGCGACACGAAGTTGAACGGCGCGTCGAGTTGCACGCCCAGTGCGCCGCCAATCGCTCCGGCAATGGAGAGGTTCGATAGTGCTGTTTCCATCGCATCGGCGATAACGGAATCCTGGGGTCCTGCACCGTCCGGATCGCGCAGGTAGTTCACCAACTGATCGCGGGCTGTTTGTTCGAGGTCGACGAAGAGCGGCGCCAAGAAGTTCACGATGTCGCACGTGAATCCGCCTTCGATCTGCCCGTCAAAGTTCGAGAATGTGACGCTTACATCTCCTTGCTGATTGACATCCAAGAAACTCGGATCGGGGGAAGCAGGTGCCAGGGTGTAATTCCCGCGAATCAATGCGCTGTTTGCCGTCACCCTCACCGCGCAGTCAGGCACGATACCAGACCCGACAATCCACAGCACGAGACGGATGTTGTAGAGCGTGAGATCCAGTTGGACGTAACCGGTTTGCGAGTCAATGTTGATCGTGAATCCAGAGAACGATGGGCGGTCACCGCTCGCACATGTTTGGCCTGGTGGCCTACATACGTACACCTTATCGATTGCACCGATACACCCTCCAAAGAGGCTGGCGACGCAAATGTCGTCATCCGTAATCAGCATGCCCGGGGGCAGCAAGCTCGCCAAGTCGAGCGGAATCATGCTTTGAATGACCGGCTCGAGCTTGTCGAAACCCGAATCGTTAATGCGCATGCCGAGGGCGTTGACGGAAAATGCACCGTCCGCCACCGACTGGCCGCGAATGATCACCCGCCGGTCGCGCACCTTGAACCCCGTGGCGGGCACAGTGAGTTCGGCCAGCACAGGGTTGAAGATCAAACCAGCGTCGAGCGGCATGTTGTAGCTGAAATTCGTACACGGCCCGGAGCACACCGTAACTCCGTTGATCTTCACCACTTGCCCGGGGACCGGGTTCACCACATGCCCGGTCACGGTGGACGTGCTCGCAGTCGTGAACACGCCGTGGGCGGGCGAGTCGAGGTAAATTTCCGGTGGTGGCGTGGGCGTGAACGTTGCCGTAGGTGTGGGTGTGTTGGTGGGTGTGGGGGTGATCGTTGGAGTGTTGGTGACTGTGGGGGTGTTGGTCGGTGTGGGGGTGTTGGTCGGTGTCGGCGTCCGTGTGGGTGTGTTCGTTTTGGTCGGGGTTGAGGTCCACGTCGGGGTGTGCGTGATCGTGGGAGTGTGAGTCGGTGTGTGCGTGCGGGTGGGAGTAAAGGTTTTCGTTTCGGTCGGGGTCCTAGTCGGGGTTCCGGTTGCCGTAGGCGTTGCCGTCTCCGTCGGGGTCGCGGTCGCGGTGGGCGTTGGGGTGCTCGTCCCCGTCGGCGTGGGCGTCGGAGTCGGTAGCTCAATTTGGCACCCTTGGTTGCAACCATCGCCGTTGGTTCGGTTGCCGTCGTCGCAAGTTTCGTGGTCCGCCTCGACGATGCCGTTGCCGCAGGTGCTCGGGAAGCACTGAACTTTCAACGTATCGGGGTCGAGCGCGCCCGTGGTGCTTTTGGCCACGATGCGAATGGCGCGGGTGCCCGGACGGATCCGACCAGATGGCGTAATCTTGAGTGGAACGACCACGGGTACGGGCGCGCCACATAGGTCCGGCGAAGAATTCGAACTACCCGACGTTGTGGGCGTATTCTTGCGCATGACCGTGAGCCCGAAGCCGGAGCTGGCAGCCGATTCGAGCGCGGCCAGGTTGGCGACGTCAGCCGGGTCGAGACTCGTTGCCTTTGGCTTTTTGACTTCGAAGCTGGTCAGCCCGCTTGGGTTGCACTTACCCGCGAAACGGGGGTCGTTGTTATTGATACAGAGCTGAACGGGCACGGTGCAGCTATTGTTGCTGAGGTCCGGATCCACGTCGCACCGCGGGTCGCCCTCCCAGCACGTGTACTTGTTTTTCGGCAAGCCGCTCGCGGTGAATTTCGGGGAAGCGGGGATCATCATGGTGGGCACGTACCATTCCAAGTGGCAGTCGGTGGCTTTGCCACCGCCACCGGGGATACACTTGTTGGCAAATAAGCCCTGAGTGCAACTTTGGGCGCTCGCCGTTTGCGCTCCCAGCGCAAGCAAAGCCACACTGGCCGCTGCGGCGATCACCGCCCCTACGACTTCTCGTTTTCCTCTCACCATGGATGCGACCCCCCGCGTCCTTAAAATTGACCCGGCCAAGAGGTGCGACCCTCTCTCCCGTGCACGCCGTCGTTTACGACAGGTGGGCAACACATGTCAAGAAATAAGTTGTCTCGGGCAGCCTTCGGTGCACTGCTTTCGCATCCGCGTTGCTTGCGTGGCGGGGTTCGCTAGTTTTGAATTTCTCAGGGCGAAGGACCTGATCCTACGTGAGACTTTGGGTTATCGGATGCATCCCGTAACTGCGCATGAGAAGCCCCCTATAGTTGCTTTTACGGCGGGTGCGGGGGGAAAGATGACGGCCGGGAGAAGCGGTGCAACTGCCGCGCATAACCCGTGGTTGAGGTGACTGGATGGCAGATACAGGAACGGAGCAGTCTGCGGCCGTTGCCGGCGGGTCCGTGACCGGATTCAAGGAAGAAGGGCAACGGTCGCCAGTTCTGGGTCTCGCGCTCGCTGCTTTGGGGGTGGTATTTGGGGACATCGGCACCTCGCCGCTCTACGCGGTGCGCGAGTGCTTTATCGGCCCGCACGCGGTTCCCATTAGCCCGCACAACGTCATAGGCGTGCTCTCCCTCGTGTTCTGGTCGCTCACGGTGGTGATTTCCGTGAAGTACCTCGTTTTTGTCATGCGTGCGGACAATGAGGGGGAAGGTGGAATTCTCGCCCTTTTGGCCTTGGTGATGCCGAAGGAGACGCGGGTGGCGTTTCGACGGACCGTGCTGATTGCGTGTGGTTTGTTTGGTGCGGCGTTGTTGTATGGAGATGGCATCATCACGCCGGCCATCTCGGTCCTTTCCGCCGTGGAGGGACTGAACGTGGCCACGCACGCGTTCGAGCCGTATGTCGTGCCGATCGCCGCCGCTATCTTGCTGTTGTTGTTCGCTGTGCAACGGCACGGCACGGGCGGGCTGGGCGCGGTGTTCGGCCCCGCGATGCTCGTGTGGTTTTTCGTGATCGGTGCGTTGGGTTTACGGGCGATCTTGTTGCAACCCCATGGAGAAGTTGGGGTGTGGGAGGCTTTAAATCCGTGGCACGGGATCGAGTTTTTTGCCCGCAACGGCCTGCAGGGCTTTCTGGTCTTGGGCTCCGTCGTGCTGTGCATCACGGGCGGCGAGGCGCTGTATGCCGATATGGGGCACTTCGGGCGCCGCCCGATTCGGCTGGCTTGGTACGGTTTGGTGTTTCCGGCGTTGCTCCTGAACTACTTCGGGCAAGGCGCTTTACTGCTCGCCGAGGGCGGCAAAGTTACGCACCCGTTTTTCGAGTTGGCCCCGGCGTGGATGCTCTACCCGTTAGTTGGGTTGGCCACGCTGGCGACCATCATTGCCTCTCAGGCATTGATTTCGGGCGCGTTTTCGCTCACGCATCAGGCATCGCAGCTTGGTTACTTGCCGCGCTTCAACATCATCCACACCTCCGAAGAACAGGCGGGCCAAATTTACATTCCCCAGGTCAACGTGGCTTTAGGGGCGTTGTGCTTGCTGCTGGTGTTGGGCTTCCAGTCGTCCAGTGCATTGGCGGGCGCTTACGGGCTGGCGGTGACCGGGACCATGACCGCAACCACGTTGCTGTTTTACGCAGTCACGCGCGAGTTGTGGTCATGGTCTTTGGCGGCAGCCGTGGCGGCAGCAAGCCTGTTCTTGCTGTTCGACCTGGCGTTTCTCCTGGCCAACCTGCCGAAGCTTCCCCACGGCGGTTGGTTTGCGCTCGCGGTCGGCATCGTGGTGTTCACGATCCTCACGACGTGGAAGCGCGGCCGCACGGAAGTCGCGGCACTCCTGGAACGGGCCAGCTTGAGCGAGGAGGCCTTTCTCGCCGACGTGGAAAACCAAAAAGTGGTGCGTGTGGACGGTACGGCAGTGGTCATGACATCCACGCCGCGTGGAATTCCCGCGGTTTTGCTGCACTACGTCAAGCACACGAAAACACTCCACAAACGCGTGGTGTTGCTGTCCATCTTGACGGAAAAGCGCCCGGAAGTGCCCGATAAGGAAAAGATCGAAGTCAAAGAGCTCGGCAGCGGTTTTTATCGCATCATTGCGCACTTCGGTTTCATGGAAGTGCCGCGGATTCGCCACGTGCTGCGTCTTTGCCAAGCAAAAGGTTTGGCGTTCGACTTGATGACGACCACGTTTTTCCTCGGGCGGGAGACGCTTTTACCGACCGGACGCGCCCGCATGGCGAAGTGGCGTAAGCGGCTCTACATCCTGCTCGCTCGCAACGCCCCTTCGGCAGCGGCGTTTTTCGAGATCCCCGTGAACCGCGTTGTCGAACTCGGCGCGCAACTCGAGCTGTAAGTGAACGTTGGGTGATCCAGCGGCCGCGGTATTTGAGGGCTCGGAGCAAGGCGGCGGCGACCGCGCGGTAGGGGCGCCGCCCGGCGGTCGCTCTTGTATCGGGCACTCAGTTCACGGACTTGTCGCACAAGGCCGCTTCTGTTCTTGACTCGTGAGCCGGGGGGGGGGGGTAACATTAGGCTGCTTAATCAGGAGGATTAGGCATGGGTACGGTGGCGCAAAACCGAGCGGTCTAGTGGAACGCGCCCTCGACTTTTTATAGTCCGAGTTATAGTCCGAGCTTCCGAGCCCTGGCGCCCCCCAGGGAGAATCGCTGCCGCCCCTACTGTTCCGCTCCGGTCAGCACAGCGCAGACCTGCGAGGAAATCCAATAATTGTGTTCCCTTATTGGGGCGAGTGACCAGCACGGCGGTCACTCCTGGCAATGGCCAAACAGGAGGTTTGCATCATGGAACCAAAGAAACTCACCAGTGATGTGAAGCGCTGGTCGCAAACGGCGGAGACGGCTGATCGCTGGCGCTGGAAACGAACTTCCCTCTTGGGGTTCCTCTGTGCGATGCTTGCGGCGAGCGAGGTGCAGGCGCTCTCGTGGGTTTGTTCGGGTTCGCTCGGGGAGAGGAGAGCCGCCATTCCGTGGAACGGAAACTTCGAGGTGGACGCAGGGGCCGGCGTTTGGGAGGGGAAGGCGCGGCTGGGTAGCGCGGAAGAGGGCACGTTCATGGAAATAGATGTGTCAGGCTCCCTCCGCGGCTCCGAGTTACACGGAACCGGGCAGGTGGTGGGCACGGGGTCGGTGGTGACTGTGGAAGGTTGGGTAAGTGTGACCGGAGTTTTCGGAACGTTGACGATCGCGGATGACGTGCCGCAGCAGTTCCATGGTACTTGCCGCCCCGACGTGGATAGCGTCAAGGGAGCCGATGGTCCGTATTCCGGCAACCCGAGCACGCCGGAGCCCACTCCCACAGGCGAGCCGACGCCCACCCCGGACCCGGATTTACCTTTTCCGGATAGCCCGTACGCCGAAACTGCTCTTTGGTGTAAGCTCCAGCACCGGGGTGTTTTGGCTGGGGCTCTGGCTTTGGATGATGCTTACTGCGAGCGAGTTATCGCTCTGGCGAAAGCTTGGCCTGGATCACCCAGTGAAGCCCTTTCCTCGATTTATTGTCCCGGCGATTGCGACGGGGACGGCAGAGTCACGGTAGATGAGGTCGTGCTCGGGGCGAGAGCGTTGCTTGGCGAGGTAAAGATCGAGCCGAGCTGCCGCTTGGACCGTGATGGTAGCGGGGAAGTGACCGTGGACGAGATCATTGCTGCCGTGGATCTTGCGCTGTTCGGCTGTCCCGAGTCTCCGTAGCTGCTCGCAGCGGCGTTGCGCGGATTGGTCTCCTCCTCCGACAATCCGGTGCGGAACGCACTGGCGATCGTGGCCGGGCAGAAATCACGCCGGCTGCATTGCAACTACCGTAAAAGGGGTTCACCGGCACGGGCTGTCGCGCGCTCAGGTGTGTTTCCGGCGGACCGCGGTAAACGCCGGGTTGCTATCGCATCTGTAGGCAAAAATGCTGGTGTCAGAATTCCTGATTAGCGGGGCGATGGCACGGTTGCGGACCGCGGTGGGTTCGAGAAATTCCACTTAATCATGGTCCACACGTCGCGGGGATGCTCTCCGAGCTTGCGAATCACCGAAGGCTCGAAGCCGGAATGCATCAGGCAGTTCTGGCAGCGCGGATCGCGGCGGGATTCCCAATATTCCCAATCCACCCCCTGCCAAAATTCCTTCCAAGTGGGATAGTACTGGCCCGCGATCAGGTAGCAGGGGCCTTTCCACCCTTTGGGCGTGCGAGTGGGGTTGCCCCAGGGGGTGCAGGGGTAGTCGCGCTGTCCGGCAGCAAACTGAAGAAACAGCGGCGTGGAGGAAATCGGGTACTTTTGGGCCAGCTCTAGGACACGCTGGAACTTCTCGTGAATCTCGTGCTTGTAGAGAAAATGGTTTTCCTTGATGGCTTCGTAGTGGTAGCCCGGCGAAAGTAAAATGCCGTCCACGCCCAGCTCGGAAAGCATGGCGCACATGGCCTCGATTTCGTCCATGTTGGTTTCCCGGTAAATGGTCGTGTTCGTGCACACGGAATAGCCGCGGCGTTTGCCTTCTCGGATCATGGCAATGGCCTTGTCGAACACGCCTTTGCGATTCACCACGAAGTCGTGCGTGTCGCGCAGGCCATCGAGATGCACGTTGATCCACAAACGCTTGTGCGGGCGCGACCGCTGGTAAAAACGATCCAGCAAGATTCCGTTGGTGCATAAATAAATGTGGCGCTTGCGCGCGATGATCCCTTCCACCAGCTCGGGCAGCTCCGGATAAATCGTCGGCTCGCCGCCGCAAATAGACACGACCGGAGCACCGCAGTCGTCCACGGCGCGCAGGCATTCCTCCAACGGCAGGCGGTCTTTTAAGTCTCCGTTGTAGCGCTCGGGCGAGCAGCCAATGCAGGCGAGGTTGCAAGTGTGCAGGGGTTCGAGCATGAGCACAAAAGGATAGCGCTGGTTGCCACGCCACCAGTTTTTGAGCTGCCACTTGAGCATATCCGTCGTGATGTGCAGGGGAAAACGCATATCGAGTTACCTCCTATTCGATCCATGCAACGCCGTCGCCGACGCGAGGGCTGACGGCCGACACTCGCCCAGCCAGGTGGCGAAAAAGGCCTGCAAGGCCGCCTCTGCTCGTCGCTTCCAACTGTGGAGTGCTTTGAGCTCGGTCCAAGCCGAGCTCCCGTCTTTGACCATCTTTTTGAACACGTTCCACGGCCGGACTCGACCACTGTCGGGGTGGACGAGGCCTTCCGAGGAGGGGAGAGAGCTATCCGCGGCATCGAGAACGGCTCGGACACTCCCGAATGATACCCCGTGTTCCCTCGCCGCCTGCGCGATGCCTAGGCTCTCCATATCCACCGCCATAGCGCCGAGTTCGCGAGCAGCTCGTTGCTTTTCCGTTGCCGTCATCAATGGCTCCGCAACGCACAATTCGCGGCCGATGCGTACATCGAGGCCGCTCGCTCTGCCCGCGCCGTGCAATTCCTCCACAAGCCAGCCCGGAACTGCAATCGCGCTCTCAGCACTGGTGCCGAGGATTTCGCCGGCAATGATCAAACTTCCAGGCTCGAGAGCCGGTATTAAACCGCCGGCGCATCCAGTGTTGATCGCTACATCGCAAGGAAACTCCGCTATGCTCGCTCGGAAAGCATCGCTCGCGCGTTGCATACCGATACCGGTTCTCACCACCCGCACGATGCATCGGGCCGCGGAACCTTCCCACCACGGGAACGGGCCGGACCGTCCTTTGCGCACCTCCTGTAGCGCCGAGAAGGCACAGGCACATTCCCACGGCAATGCGGCAAGGATGGTGACCCGTTGCATGTGCGGCATACTTTACGACTTCGAATAAGGCGGAACAACAGCGCGAGCGGCGGCAAAGCCACTGGCGACCGCGCTTTCAATGGTTGCTGGAAGTCCGGTTGCGATCCAATCGCCGGCGAGAAACAGGTTGCGCAGGCGAGTTCGGGTGGGTGGCCGCTGGCGATCGAGCTCGGGAGTGAGCGATGGTGTGGCGCGTTTCTCGCGGACAACCAAAGCGTGTCGGATTTCCATCCGTGCGAGGTGCGGAAAGGCACAGCGGAGCTCGGCGGTCACGTCGTGGATCAGTTCTCCATCGTGCCGCTGAGCTTCGGAACGCGCCGCGCTGATCACGACGCTCACGATGTGCGAGTCGGGCGCGGCGGCGCAAGCGGTTTGCCCCCATAAACTTGCGCGGTGGAACACCCACTGCCCGTGCCCGCCGAGCAGGCCAAAGAATGGCGGTAGCTCGGGTGGTTGTTGGAACCACAGGTAAACGGACACGATAGGTGCATAGTCGAAAGCGGGGATTGCGACTCCATGCTCCGCGAGGAGGTTGCGCGCCGCCCCAGGGGGAAGGGCGCAAACCACTGCCGATGCTGGGATGACTTCACCGCCCCGCACCACGACCGCACGAATTTCTTCCCCGTTGCGTACGAGACCTTCGACCGGCGCACCCAATTGCGCAGCTCCGCCATGACGGCGCACGAAGTCGAGCGCGCCCGGCACGTACAGTTCGCTGAGGGATACCCGGGGAAATACGAATTGCGAGTCTCTGCGAGAACCGAAAAACGCCCGAGCGATGACTTCTGCAAATGGTGCCGCGGCCGCGCGGGAGGGCAACTCGTTCAGCGTCGCGATGGCGATCGGATTCCAAAGCCGCTCGCGGGTGGAGGGGCTTTGCCTGCAGAACCGAAGCAGGTCTTCGACAGTAACGTGCAGGAGCAATGGGTCTTGGCGGCGGCGCAAGGCAAGAATGCGCAAGCCGCCCAACAGCGCTTCGATGCGCTGGGCGGGCGACAACAGGGCAAACCGAGCGATGCCCGCGGCAACGTGGATCGGACTCGGCCCCGGACCGGCGCGCAAAGTTGCAGTCCGACCGGTAATCAAGTCGAAATAAGGGACCTGCAACCGCCCTTGCCAGGCAAGCTTGGCTGAAGCCCCAATGCGATCCAGGAACGCCAGCGTGTGATGGTAACAACCCATGAGCGCGTGCTGGCCGTTATCGAGTTCATCGCCGGTGGTGCGTTCGCGAAAAGAGGCCGCACGGCCCCCCCAACGGCGGCGCGCTTCGAGTACGAGTACCCGGTGGCCTAATCGGCTGAGTTCTACCGCTGCGGCCAAACCGGCAATGCCCCCACCGGCAACCACCACAGGAGCTTGTGCGCGACCCGCATCACCGTTGTTCGGAGGCATGGTTTATCCCGCGCGGTGGAGTTGCGAGCGTCCCCAGGCGGCCAGCGCCAGAGAGACTTTCTCGTAGCGTGGCAATGTCACCCGGCTCTGGAACACGTCGAAGTTTTGCGCCTCGATGCGGGCGAGGAGCCGCTGGTAGATCAGGCGCATGGCCTCGGCCGCAGCGAGGGAGCGCCGGTCTTCGGGAGCGAGCGCGGCGCGTGCTCTCAAATAAAAGCCGCGCGCTCGACCGCACTCGAAGGCGAGTAGAGCAGCGACGCGCGGGGAATAGCTCCCCTGCAGCAGGTCTCGCTCGGAACACTCGAACTGCAACAAGTCCGCACGTGGGATGTACACGCGCCCGCGTTCCGCGTCTTCGCGCACGTCGCGGAGAATGTTCGTGAGCTGGAAGGCAATGCCCAAATCGCAGGCATATTGCCGGGCAGAGGGATTGCGGTAGCCGAAAATCTCGATGCACAGCAGACCCACCGTGCTGGCCACGCGGTAACAGTACTGCCGCAACTCGGCCCACGACTCGTAGATCCGAGGGGACAGATCGGTTTCTACCCCCTCGATGAGTTCGTAAAAATATCGTTCCCCTAAGGGGAATCGCCGCACGGCGTCAGCCAGCGCACGGCTGATCGGATGGCGGGGGCTGCCGTGAAAAACCGCTTCGACTTCGTCGCGCCAGCGCTGCAGGCTCGCTTGCGGCGACCAGCTCGGATCCTCGCGGTCGGCCACGTCGTCGAGGAAGCGGCAAAAGGCATACACGGCGCACAATGCTCGGCGCTTGTCGCGCGGCAACAGATGGAAAGCGTAATAAAAGTTGCTCGAACTGCGGCGAGTGACCTCTTCGCAGTAGGCGTAATCGCGGTCGAGAGCGCTCGCTGAATCCACCGTGCGGACCGCCGAGCGCTCGTGTCCGGCTGTGGCGAAGTGCCACAACAAGCGCGCTTTGTCCCAACGACTCAAGCGCGGCCGCTGGCGGAGCACGTCGAAATCGAGTGCTGCAATGCGGTCGAGGATAGCCAGCCCTCCGTGGGCGAACAGGCGCACTTCACGGGAGAGTGCAGGGGTTACGCACTCGGCCAGAGCCAAACCACCGGCGAGAAAACTCCGTGCACGCGTGACTTGGAACTCCATGAGGGATCGAAATCGCTCAGCGCCGGCCGTGCCGTTCAGGATATCCTCGGGGGTGAGCCCGAAACGCCGCAAATCTTCGAGCGGCAAGTACACACGGCCCACGCTGGGCATCCACGGACACGTCTTGCCAGAAGTTGGCCAGTTGCAGGCCAGTGCAAATCCGATCGGCCAAGGCTTGCCGTTCCGCGTCGCGATACCCGAAAAGATGCAAAACCAAATGGCCGACGGGATTGGCCGAGCAGCGGCAGTAGTCGAGCAGGTCCGAGAATGTGGCAAAGGGACGGAACTGCGCGTCGTAGCGGAACGCTTGCAGCAACGCCCGAAAGGGGGCGATCGGTAGGGAGAAGCGGCGCACCGTGTCCGCGAGCGCAATGAACACCTGCGACCGAGGCGCGCCAGCAAAGCAGGCTTCGAGTTCCTCTTCCCAAGCATCCAGAGCAGCCAGACGCTGCTCGGGGGGTACACTTCCCTCGTCAGCTAGGTCGTCGGCCACCCGAGCGAAGGCGTAGATTGCGGCGATGGAGGAGCGGAGGTCGCGCGGCAACAGGATCGAGCCAACGAAGAAGTTCTCGTAGTGGAGGCGCGCCAGGCTGCGGCAGTAAGCGTAAGCGGCGCGGAGTTCTTCGGGCGTGCTCAACGATGTCCCTCCGATGGGCGTGTCGTTGTCGGACTGGGCGGACTGCTGCGCAGCGCGCGCAATCGCTGTCGCGCTTGGCCTAGTGCCATGAGCGGAAAGTAAATGCGGTAGCCGTCGTAGCGGAGGTAAAAGTGGCGGGGGAAGCCCGTTCCGGTCCACAAGCGCTCGGGCCATGTGCCGTCGGCATTTTGCGTGTCCAGGAGAAACCGGACCCCGCGTAAGACCGCGTCGCTCATTCCGGGTTCGCCCGCAAGCAGTCCCAGGATGGCCCAAGCCGTTTGCGATGGGGTGGATTCGCCCTGGCCAGCGAGCGATTCATTGTCGTACGAGGCGAGAGTTTCGCCCCAGCCGCCATCGGGATTTTGGTGCTGTTTGAGCCACGCTACCGCACGGCGTATATGAGTGGCACGGAGGTCGTCGCCAATGGCGCGCAGGCCGGCAAGGACCGACCATGTGCCATAAATAAAGTTCGCCCCCCAGCGCCCCCACCACGCTCCACTCGGCCGTTGTGTCCGCAAGAGGAAACGATGCGCCTTGCGGGCGCGAGAGCTTTCCAGGTCGTAGCCATAGTTGCCCATGAGCTCGAGCAACCGGCCCGTGAGATCTTCGGTGGGCGGGTCGATCATGGCTTCCATGTCGGCGAACGGAATCTGGTTCAAGAATTCGCTGTCGTTGTCGGTGTCGAATGCGGCCCATCCGCCGTTTTGGCTCTGCATTCCCAGTGCCCAATTCAGGCCGTATGCAATGGCGCGTTGTTGGGCTCGTTGGTCCTTGGTGGCGATGCGCCGGAGCTGCATCAGGATCACTGCGGTATCGTCCACGTCCGGGTACCAGTCGTTGGCAAACTCGAAGGCCCATCCGCCTGGATCCAGGTCCGGGTTGTACACGCTCCAATCCCCGCGCCGGAAAATCTGGTTTTGGATCAACCAATCGGCCGCACGTGCTAAAGCGGGATGGTCCGCGTTCAAACCGGAGTCCAGTAACGCCTTGGCGGCCAGAGCCGTGTCCCAGGTGGGAGACACGCACGGTTGCATCATGAGGCTGTCGCCATCGGCAATCAGAAAGTCATCGATGGCTTGGATGCCGTTGGCGATGGCGGGATGGCTGTCCGGGTACCCCAGGGTTTTGAGTGCCATGACGCAATTGAGCATGGGCGGTTGAATGCCTCCCCAGCCACCGTTGCGATCTTGACGTTCCAGAATCCACCGCTCTGCCCGTTCGATTGCGCGATGGCGCAAAGGCGCCCACGGGACGTAGCGGCCGAGTGTCTTCAAGGTCGAGTCCACGAGGAGAAAGAAATTGCGCCAACTGAGAAATTCAGGGCTCCTCGAAAAGGCGACGGCTGCAGGCGAGGGTGGTTCGAGCCACAGATCCGCCACGCTTGCCTCGGGGCTGATGGCCACCTGCGGGCGAAGCGCCATGAGAATCGTCAAAGGCACAACTGTCTCGCGTGCCCAACTGGACAGGGCGTAAATGTTGACGGGAAACCACGGCGGGAGCAAAATCAGTTCGACTGGCATTGCTGGGAGGCCGTACCACGGAAATTGCCCGAAATAGGCCAGGAAGCAGCGTGTAAATACCCCGGCGCGGGCAAGGCCGCCGTGAGCGCGAATAAACTGGGCCGCCCGCTGCAAGCGTGGCTCGGATGGTGAAAATCCGCAAAGCTTGAGCGCAAAGTAGGCCTCGATGGTCAGGCTGACGTGGCCGGGACCCGACGGATAGAGCGACCACGAACCATCGTCATTTTGTGTGGCCAACATGTGGTCCACGACGCGCGCTTCTTGCCGGCGCGCATCGCGCTGCATGAAGCGGTTGAAGAAGATGTACTCCGCATCCATGGTCACGTTGGCTTCCAGCGGAAAGTGCCAGTAGCCGCCGGCGTTCTGAATGCGGAGCAAGTAGGTTTGGGTGCGCCGGATGGCCTCGTCCAATCGCTGTTCGAGTTCGTTTTTGGTTTCGTCACGCACAAGAGGCGTGGGCGTCGAGCTGCGCAGTACGTCGTTCATTGGAACCTCCTTGGGCTGGGGGCCAGTCCACGGCAAAGCAATCCCAGCCGGTTTCTACGAATCGCCGCATGAGTTCTGGGCGGTTTTCCGGGCACAAGCACACGATCGCACCGCCTCCCCCACCGCCGGTGAGTTTCGCCCCGCGCGCGCCGTAGTCGAGAGCGCGGTGAACCAAGTCGTCGAGTTCCGCCGTCGAGACACCTAAGGCGGCAAGAAGCGCATGATTTTCTGTCATGCTTTGCCCGAGGGCGTGCCAGTCGCCTTGGCAGAGAGCGTGGGCCGCGCGTTCCACCAACGCGCCGATTTGGGCAAAGTGGGCGTCGAGCAGTTGCGGCCGTTGTGCGCGCGCGAAGCGGAGCTTTTCGACGGCGCTGCGCGTTTGGCGGGGCTGTTTGCCGAGCACAATGGCCAAGCGCAGCGGCGACGGGGGTGTGAGTGCTCGCGTGCGTTCGCCGCGCACAAAGCGAATGAGCTTCGCGTGCGCGGCTGTGGTGTTGTCAATGCCGGAGGGTTGGCCGTGAAACAAGCACTCCAGCGTGTAGGCATGACCACTGGCTTCATCGTCCGAGAGAGGAGTGCCGTGATAGTTTGCGAGCGCCCGAATCAAGGCGACACTCAGTGCGGCGGAGCTTCCGAGGCCCATGGCCTCGGGCACCTCGGACAGAACTCGAATTGCGAGATTTTCGGTGCTGGCTTGGAGCGTGCGGCCAGCGGCGACCAGCAGCGCCTCCAAGCTCACACGCCGGGTGCCATCGACCGTTACGCTGCCACCGTTCCTATGCCCGTCGGGCTGCCGTGCGCGGTCGCGTTCCGCAGCGAAGACCTCCACGGTTACGTACCGCTGCAGCGGCAGAGCGATCGCCGGCCAGCCGTACACGACGGCGTGTTCTCCGGCCAAAATAACTTTCCCGGGCGCTCGACCCCGGCCGATGCGGGTAGGTGGCACTCGCGGCTCCTTCAGGCAGCGCGCTTGCGCGAGGCGACGATTTCGCGAGCTTTGTTCAGCTTGATTTCCCCGCTGGCAATGAGTTCTTCGACCACTTGCTCGACGATGTCTTCGGTTGCGCCGGCGGCCAAAGCGAGGCCGCGGGCATGCAAGGCCATATGGCCGCGCTGGATGCCATCGGTTGCCAGTGCACGCACTGCGGCAAAGTTTTGGGCGAGACCCACAGCGGCCATAACCGCGGCCAGGTCGCGCGCCGAACGGGCGCGAAGCAGCCGCAAGCCAAAGTTTGCTCGCGGATTGCATTCGAGATTGCCGCCGACAATGCCGACGGCGAGCGGCAGCTCGATCGAACCGACCAAGGCCCCATTGTGCACGCGCCACTCGCTCAAGGGGCGGTACTGCCCATGCCGGGCAGCGTAGGCGTGGGCGCCCGCCTCGATGCCGCGCCAGTCTTGGCCAGTGGCGAGAGCCACGGCATCGATCCCGTTCATGATGCCTTTGTTGTGGGTGGCAGCCCGGTACGGATCCGCGTAGGCGAAGGCCCACGCCTCTTCGATACGGCGTGCGACTTGCTCGCCGCTAAAACGTTCCGTGGCCAGAAGAGGGAAGGGAATGCGCGCCGTCGCGCGTGCCAATCGTTGGTCTGCAAGATTCGACAAGATCCGTAGCCGGGCTTCGCCGCCACTCAGGTCTTCGAGCAATGGGGCCACGGCTTCCGCAATGCTGTTAATGGCATTGGCGCCCATCGCATCTCCGACGTCTACGAGAACATGGACGACGAGCATCGGACCGCAGGGCGTATCGGGAAGAGGCCGCAGCTCGATTTTGCGGGCGCCGCCCCCACGCTTGAGCATGTTCGGGTGCACCGAGTTCGCCACAGCCAAGATGCGGCCGGCAGCCGCCTGAATTTTTTCGCTTGCGGCCTCGAGGTCCGCCAACCCGAGAAGTTGGATTTGGCCAATCATCAACGATGGATCCGCCTCAGCGAAGAATCCGCCCGCGTCGCGAATCAAGCGCGCGGCAAAGCTGGCGGCGGCAACCACCGACGGTTCCTCGATGGCCATGGGAACGAGTCGTTCGCGGCCGTTAATCAAGAAGTTCAAGCCGACTCCGAGAGGTAGCCCCAAGACGCCGATGGCATTTTCAATCATGTGGTCGGCAACCTCGAAGGCCAACGGGGTGGGATTGAGGAGCTCGGTGACCTCGGTTTCTTCCAGGCCCGCCATGCGGGCGAGGGTCACGAGTCGGTCTTTGCGCGGCAGCTTGTAAAATCCTTCGATGCGGGACGTCGTATTGTCTGCGGGCATTACCTTCAGTTCCTCCTTTCGGTCGAAGTCAAAGCATCGAGCCAAGCTTGCAGGCGTGGCCCGATCACCAACGGTTGCCGTCGGAGCGCATCCAGCGAGGCGGACCCGGTCAGAAGCATGGCTGTCTTGAGTCCGCGAATGCACTGGGCGATGAAGGCCTCGGCGCCCTCGAGACCTCCTTGTGTGTACGCGCGGAAGACGGGCAAGGCCATTCCGCAGAGATCCGCGCCGAGCGCCAGGGACTTGGCCGCGTCGAGGCTGTTGCGCAACCCGCCGCTCGCGATGCACCGCACGGGTAGAGAACGCAGCGCCAAAAGGGCAGCCGCTGTCGGAATGCCCCAGGAGGCGAATTCTGTACCTAAAGCCGCGGCTTCATGATCCGAACGCAAGCTTTCCACTCGCACCCAAGAAGTTCCGCCAGCGCCGGAAACGTCCACATACTGGATCCCCAAGCCGTGCAAACGCGCAGCGACTGCGGCCGAGATGCCACAGCCGGTTTCCTTGACGATGACGGGAAGCCCGATCTCCTCCGCGATGCGTCGAATGGTCGTGTAGCCGTTGCGGAAATCACGGTCCCCTTCTGGTTGCACGAGTTCCTGAGCGGGGTTCAGATGAATGCACAGCCCATCCGCATCCACGGCGCTCACCAGTTCGCGCAGTGCCGGAGTCGGCATTTGTGCCGCTTGGGTCAGGCCAATATTGGCGAGCACGACCGTGTTGGGAGCGAAGGTACGCACTTGGTACGTCCACGACAGCTCCGGGTTGCGTTCCATCGCGCGCTGGCTGCCGAGGCCAAAGGCGATCCCACATCGTTCTGCGACCCGAGCCAGGTCGCGGTTGATGGCGAATGCTTCAGGTGCACCCCCCGTCATTCCGGTAATCAGGAAGGGCGCGGCGAGGGTCTTGCCGAGAAACTCGGTGTGAAGATCGATTTGGTCGAGGGACAATTCGGGCAAGGCATTGTGCACAAAGTCGACTTCTTCCAGCAGGGTCGTCTTCTCGGGGTGCTCGACCGCAGCGGTGGCGCACAGCTCGAGGTGCGAGCGTTTGCGTGCTTCGATCGGGTTCACGGCTGGCGCCTGGGTTTTAGGCTTGCGCACAACGGACTCCTTCGGTGGCCGGCTGGATTTCCAGCGGGGGAAAGCCGAGTTCCTGCCACGCCCGCGCAAGCTCGGTGCGGGACTGTGCCGGGCACAGTGCGATCGCACAGTCGCCACCTCCGGCTCCGGAGGGCTTGGCGGGGATGTGCAAGCGGGCGGCCGCCTCGGTGAGAAGGCGAAGCTCTGGCGTGAAATAAGGCAGTCCTAGCTGCTCCGCAAAGGCAGGCAGGACCTGCGCGGCGCGGCGCCAAGCCTGCACTACGTTGCCCCTGCCCCCAAGTGCGCCGGCAAGGCTTGCCACCGCACCGGCACTGCGTTCGAGGAATAGGGCGTGGGCACTCGGGTTGGCTCGCTTCGTTCGCTCGTACGCCGTAATCAGCTCCGGGGTGCAGGCGCTGCGCCCGCTCCACGCGCTAAGGAGTTCCAGTGTGGGGGGCCAGTTCAGGGGCGAGACCAGGACTTCGGGCTCTAGTGGTTCGTACAGAATGGCTCCTCCGAACACACACGCGGCCACATCCGCTCCACTTCCTCGGCCGGCTTGCGCGTAGCAATGGGCTGCCCGGGCCCGAGCGAAGACGAGCGCGCGCAGCTCGCCGGAGGCGCCGAGACCGAAGCAAACTTCCACCAGCGTGGCGGTGACCGCGCTCACGAGTGCGGCGCTGCTCCCGAGTCCAATCTTCGCTGCCGAAGCCGAAAATCGCGGAAATTCGACGCGTATCTCCAGAGTGTCGGGGATTCGGCGGCGCTCTTCTTCCGGCATGACTGCAAAGCAAGCTGCAACGAAGCGTGCCAATCCATCGAGATTGTGGGCGCTGGCCGCGGGCGGAATTTCGGTATCGACCCCGGCTTGAGGAGCCAGCAGACGAATGCCCGAACGCCTGGAATCTTCCTTGGTGGTGACGACGCGAATGCCCGGCTCCACGGCAACCAGCACAGCGGGTCCACCGTCCAGAACCGCATACTCGCCAGCCAAGAAGAGTTTCCCTGGAGCTTGGGCAATGATTCCACTGTTCATTGCCCGACCTCCAGCACGCGCGCGTCATCGCCGGGCCAGGAGACCAGTACTTGGCGAACGCCGGGAGTGCCGCGCAGAGCGTCGGCTACGGGCGAGGTGTGTGCCCGGGCGCAAAGGACTTTGACTTGCGGCCCGGCATCGATCGTGAAGTACGCCGGGATGCCGCTGGCACGTAGGGCGCGCACTGTTTCCATCGCCGCAATCGTGCCGGGGCGCCAGTAACAAAGCGGAGGATCTCCGCTCAGAGCCACTGCGTGCATCTTGAGGCAGTTGCGTTCCGCAACCGTCCCGAGCCGCTCGAGATCTCCCAGGGCGATGGCCTGACGCGCTTCATTGAGATCTTCCTCTTGGCTGGCAACCCAGGCTCGGAAGAAGGGAGATGTGAGCGCTCGCTGCATGCCGCTGCGCGAAGCTGTGGCCTTAGGTTGGGGGTCTGTGATCGCAACGACTACTGCGATCGGCCAGGAGGCTGGCCAGGGGAGGGGAGCAGCATAGGAGTCTTTCCCATCAGGTCGCTCGCCCGGGTACCACTCGACAAAGCCGCCCCACAGAGACCGACAAGCGGACCCGGAGCCTCGGCGAGCCAAGACACTGAGCTCCTGGGCGGAAACATCTAACCGATAATATGTCGCCAAGGCCAACGTGAGAGCGGCGTACGTCGAGGCCGAAGAAGCCAAGCCAGCCGCCACCGGGAAGTTGCTGCGGCTGACTACTTTGAGGTGCTCTCCCAAACCGAAGAGGTCGCGGAAAATCCGCAGGAACGAGGAGATATTCCGAAAGGGTTCGCCGGTAACGCGGTGGCCATTGGACCAGTACTCGTCGGCCCCTGCCTTCGTTGGCTCGACCGTAACCTCGGTTTCGAGGCCGCCCAAAGTGAGAGAGATGCTTCCAACACTGGGAAGGTTGAGTTGCGGATCGCGCTTTCCCCAATACTTGACCAAAGCCACGTTGGGGTGGGCAACCGCCCGCGCAAACCGAGCGGTTGCAGCCTTTGGGCCATGAACCTCAGTCGCCGCAGCGCCACCGATGAGCCTAACGTGCACTTCCAAACCCCGGGCTCTAAACCGATCTCTCTAAACCGAATGCTATAAACCGGCTGATATAAACCAATCGGTCAGCACTCTTACCCCGGATAACTCCAAGGTGCAACCCTCCCCCATCTGGGACACCCACTTTTTGGCAATCCGGTGGCAATCTGGCGGCAATCTGGGACACCCACTTTTCAGTCGAGGGGGCCTCAACCGGCGTGACGAATTGGATGGAGGGGCCCTTGCCGAGTCGGCCCATGGATCGTTGTGGGAAGTCCATCGTTGTGGGACACCCACTTTTGTTTTGCTGCGGTTCGTTGGGTTCAGCTCGGAGCGTGCTCAAGCCTTGGGGACCTCTCGCAGCGCTCCCGACGAGTGCTTTGGCCGTGGGAATCAGCCCATCTCGCGTGGAGGGCGGCAATCTGGGACACCCACTTATGAGTTGAAGAATGACCCGAAGGGGGCGGCGTCTCGTTCGTTTAGGCTCGCCGGCTCCAGGGGCGGGTGCGAGGCAGCGGGTCGTCAGGGTCTAATTCCGGGCCCGATTTTGGACACCCACTTTTGGTGGCAATCTGGTTGGTGGCAATCTGGGACACCCACTTTTCAGTCGAGGGGACCTCAACCGGCGTGACGAATTGGATGGAGGGGCCCTTGCCGAGTCGGCCCATCGATCGTTGTGGGAAGTCCGTCGTTAGGGGACACCCACTTTTGTTTTGCTGCGGTTCGTTGGGTTCAGCTCGGAGCGTGCTCAAGCCTTGGGGACCTCTCGCAGCGCTCCCAACGAGTGCCCTGGCCGCGGGAATCACCCGATCCAGCCTGAAGCAGCTCAATCGGCGACACCCGCGGTTCGATCCAGGGATCCGACTGAGTGGGGGACACAGAGGGCGAGTTGTGTATGGGACACCCGTTTATGGGATGGTGCTGATAGACCGACCGAGCCACAACGCGCCCGAGTGGCTGCTTTCCGATTGGGACTGCGAGATTGGCTACTCCATTCTTATCGCTGATGGTTCGAAACTGCCGGCCTTTTGGATCGGCGTTGCCTCGAATCCAACAGAGACCAGTAGGGATGCAATCGAGAGGGTGAGGTTTAGAGCTGTCCGAACCGCCCCCTCCAGAGTCCGCAAAGATATGGTCGGCGATCGGAACACCTAGGAGAGAGAATCTGGGACACCCACAATTTCTTGTGGCGGTTCGGGGCGTTCGAAACGGGTACGATCGGAGGGCTCACGCGGGAGGCCGGCCAACCGCGTGAGCGGCTACGGGAACCCACTCGCGTGCCGCACGGGTCGCATGCGGGCCGCGCTTTTCCGGTGGTCGCTCGATCGGCAGGCATGAAACTCAGCATGAGCGACGGACCGAGAAGACGGCGACGTTCCTTTTGGCAGGGCGGGTGGGCGTCGGTACGCCACGTCGCGGCGGAGTCTTCAACCCGCCCGGGACACCGCGCCTCCCTGGGATGCGGCGACAAAAACCTTACGAGTGGGCCCGCGCTCATTTTCCTTCCAGGCCCGCCGTGGCAACGCGAGTCGAAAGGGCTCGGGGGAGTTGTGCACTCGTCCCATTTCCGAGTGGCACAGCCAAAGCGGCTCGAGCGAAACAGCCTGCGCGTTGCCTTTCGCACGACATCCACCGCGGCTACCCCTACCCCCTTGCGGCCTCTCCCATTTTCGAGGGCCGGGGGCCACCCCCAGCGGCTTTGGGACTCTGGCCCCGGTACCGACCTCAGCGAAAGCGGTATTGCACCGGCAGCCAAGCCCAGACTCCACTCCCAATCACCGAGTCCTCCGCGGGAAACGGAATTGGCGGACTCGGACGGAGCCGCTCGAAAAAAGACTGCCAGAAAGGTCGAGGGCGCGGATAGTGTGCGATCGGTGGAGGCACCTCGGGATCAAAGCCGCCGAGCAACGCCGCAGCATCCAGAGCCTGTTCGAAGCCGCCCAGCCAATCCACCAAACCGCGTTCGAGCGCTGCTTGACCGCTCCACACTCGTCCCTTGGAAGCTGCTTCCGCCCGTTCGGGTTCGAGCTCCCTTGCCTTGGCGACGATGTCCACGAACCGATCGTAAAAGGCCCGCGCGTGCCGCTCTAGCAGCGCACGCTCCTCGGCGGTCAGAGGCGTGGCGTCCGACGCAATCCCCGCGTGGCGACCACGAGCAATTCGATCCTTGTCAATTCCCAGCCGATCATAAAGACCACGGAACACAAACTTGCCGCTGAGAACTCCGATCGAACCGGTGACGCTGGCGGATTCGGCGAACAACGGCTGGCCCACCACGGCTACGTAATATCCGCCCGAGGCCGCAACATCGCCGCAGGAAGTCACCACCGGCTTTCGCTCCGCGATGCGCTCGAGCGCGTGCCAAAGGCGGTCGGCCACAAACGCCGAACCACCGGGGCTGACCACTCTCACCACCACGGCCCGGACTCGCGGATCTTCGCGCAATCCCTCCAAGTCCCGCAACAATGGCGATGGCCGAGCCGGCGCACGCGGCGGATCGAAAAGCGGGCCCGCAACGTGAACTACAGCCACGTGCCGGCCATGGTAACGCCACCACAGGCGTCGGAGCTCGAGGCTGCGCCGATGGGTGTAACCGTGAAAGTCGATCGCCTTGCCCTCCGGCATGCCGAGTGTTTCCAGAACCTTCCACTCTGCGGCAATCGGGTCCCGCAACTCGTCCACCAGCTTGGCCTCCAAGGCGGTGCGGGGGTCATACGGCCCCCCTTCGATGAGTTCCTTGGCCCGTTGTACCTCCCATTGCCGGCCGGCCGCTACGGTGCCGGCGATTTCTTCGAAGAGATGATCCAACAATGCCTCGGCCGCCTCGCGGTGCGCGGGAGACATCTCGGTGGACGTGAAGACTTCAGCGGCACTTTTGTACTCGCCAACTTGGATGATTTCCGGCTCGATGCCGAGCTTCGCGAGCGTGCGCGCGAAAAACCACACCTCCGCGCTCAGGCCGGCCATGTCCAGAGATCCAGCCGGCGAGAGAAAAATCTGATCTGCAGCACTGGCAAGCACGTACTCGGCTGCGCTTGCCTGACCCAGCGCGACATACACCCGCTTGCCTGCCTTCCGAAGCGCCATGAGACCGCGGTGGAGTTCCTGGACTTGTGCCCAACCGAGCAACGCGTGGTCGCAATGAATGAAGACGGCTTGAACTCGCTCGTCCTCCCGGGCCCAGCGCAAGCCCACAACGAGCTCCGTAAAGGTTTTGGGATGACGCGTACTCCAAAAGCCGGCAGGGGACGTTTCCCGCAACTCTCCCCGAAGCGTGATGCGGATTAATGCAAAGGGTCGTTTTCTCCCCGTAGCCCAGCGAAATGCTTCTCCAACGTAGTGCAGTGCAATCCGGATCCCCAGCCACAGCCGCCAAAGCATGGGCCGTCGTTTAGCAAATCCTACCCAGGATCACGACGCGCGAGAACGTGCGATCGGAAACTCCAAGTCGCTCTCGCGCACGCGCGGCGCGTGCGTTGCCCATCCCGTGAGGGCAGGCCCGGACACAGAGTCTGGGTGAACACGCTCAGCGAGAGCGCAAAGAAGTCCGGCTGGCCGGAGGCGTACTGGCGCCGGCCGCGTCTCGTTCCGCGCAGCCGCGGGCAAGTTGGGCAGCTTTCCAAGCAAACAGCCCTTTGCGGATGTATTCGGGATCGAGTTCGAGCTGCTCGCACACGTTCTCGAATGAAAACGGCCACGTGCGGTCGGTGGAGGAAATCCATTCCTCCGCATCTCGAAAGAGCTGGCGTTTTTTGCGGTCCCGCGCAAACAGGTGCTTCTGGAAGCACTCCACCGCATCCTGCAATAGCGCGACGACGAGACAGCGCTCCGGCTCGTGCTCCAGCCTTCGCCGGAGAGCGGCAAAATACTGGGCTGGAAGCAGGGAGTCGGGTTGCAGCAGGTGCGTGAGGTTGTCCTGTTGGTTTGGCGCTTGTGGCATTGTTTCGCCTCCTTTGGTCAGACGCGCTCCTTTGGCAGGACCACGACAGAACCACCAATCACGTCAGCCGCTCCGAGAGCCGAGATCTGGAAGGGTAGCAGACGGCGACAGGAATTCAGGCCGCACATGCCCGTGCAGGCGTCGGTGGGTGAACGGAAGCCTCGATTGCCTCGCAAGGCCGGCTGCATGGGAGATGACCTCGTATTCCCCCGCGAGCACCTAAACCGCGAACGAGGCGCCACAGCCGCAAGTGCGCTTCACGTTTGGGTTGCGCAACGTGAATCCCGCATTGACCAGGGCGTCGTGGTAATCGAGTTCGGTGCCGTTGAGGTATAAGAAACTGCGCCGATCCACGATGACCTTTGCCTCCCCAGTGCCGAACACCTTGTCGCCCGCTCGCTCGGTATCCAAGTCCATCTTGTACTGGAGCCCAGAGCATCCACCTCCAACAACCTTGATGCGCAGCCCCAGCTCAGGGTTTCCAGACTGGCGTACAAGCTCTTGAATCCGCTCGGCTGCCCGCTCTGAAATCGTGATGGCCATGGTGCTTGCTCCTTTGTCCTTCGCCCAGCTCCAAGTTTGCCTGCGTTAGGTGTTTTCTTCCCTAGTGTTCGGTCACTCCAGGCCGCAAGCCCCGCTGCGAGTTTTCAGTCCGCCCCAGGCCGAGCAGCGCTCAGGTCGGCAACGATCGGGAGCGCTTGCGGGCCGCGTAAAAGGGAGAGAGTGCCCGAAGTCGCCGGACCTCTTCGACCACGCGCCCAATGACGTAGTCGACTTCTTCCTCGGTATTGCACCGGCCCAAGCCAAAACGGATCGACGCTTGAGCGAGTTGTTCATCCACGCCGATGGCGCGCAGTACGTGCGAGGTCTCCAACGTCGCGGAGGTGCACGCAGCACCAGAAGACACCGCCACGTCCGTCAGGGCCATGAGCAAGGATTCGCCTTCAATGTACGGGAAACTCACGTTCAGATTGCCCGGTAAGCGCAAATACGGATGCCCGTGCAGGACGACGTCATCCAGCTCGCGAACGAGTCCCTGGTACAGTCGCTCGCGCAGAGCTCGGAGGCGTTCCGCTTCGGCTGGCATTTCTCGCCGGGCAATCGAGCATGCCTGGCCGAGACCCACGATTCCGGGTACGTTGAGCGTGCCGGATCGCAGACCGCGCTCGTGCCCTCCACCGTGCAACAATGGGCTCAAGCGCACCCGGTGGGGTTTCGATCGCACGTAGAGCGCACCGCAACCTTTCGGACCGTAAATTTTGTGGGCGCTCATGGACAGCAAGTCCACGCCCAGTGTGTTCACGTCCACGGGGATCTTACCGACGCTTTGCGTCGCATCCGTGTGAAAGAGCGCTCCGCTTTCTTTGACGATCGGCGCGAGGTCCGCCAACGCTTGCACGGTGCCGATCTCGTTATTCGCGTGCATGATCGATACCACCACCGTGCGGGGCGTAAGCGCCCGCCGCAGCGCGTCGGGATCGATACATCCGTAGGAATCCACGCGCAAATACGTAACCTCGGCCTTCCCGCTGCGTTCGAGATAGCGGCACACGTCCAGGACCGACTTGTGTTCCGTGGCCACCGTAACGACATGATTGCCCCGGTTTGCATAAAACTCGAGCGCGCCCTTGATCGCGAGATTGTTCGCCTCCGTCGCTCCACTGGTGAAAATGATTTCGTCGGGTTGCGCGTGGATGAGGTCAGCGACTTCGGCACGCGCGCGCTCGACCGCATCGGCCGCTTCCCAGCCATATTGGTGGTGGCGGCTGGCAGGATTGCCGAACTTTTCGGAGAAGTACGGCATCATGGCTTCGAGCACGCGCGGGTCCACAGGTGTGGTAGCGTGGTGATCCATGTAAACGCGACGTCGAGATTGCATGACTGCCTCCAGCGGCCCGCCGCAAGGCTGGCGATTGACCGGCGAATGTTGCTCTTAGCGTCCTCTTCCCTCGCCTGCACACGGCTTGGGGAGGCGCCTCGTTTTTTATTCGGCGACGGGAAACACGCTACAGCAGTGCGCGGAGGTAACGGCCGGTATAGGATCCTTCTACGCGGGCGACTTCCTCGGGTGTGCCCTGAGCGACGACGTGCCCGCCTCGATCTCCGCCTTCGGGCCCGAGATCAATAATGTAATCTGCAACCTTGATGACTTCGAGGTTGTGCTCGATCACGACGACAGTGTGGCCGGCATCGACCAGGCGGTGGAGAACGTCGAGCAAACGGCGAATGTCTTCGAAGTGCAGGCCGGTGGTGGGCTCGTCCAAAATGTAGAAGGTCCGTGAGGTTCCCTTGCGGGCCAACTCTTTGGCAAGTTTCATGCGCTGGGATTCCCCACCGGCAAGCGTGTGCGCTGGTTGCCCGAGCGCGAGGTAGTCCAGCCCCACGTCGAAAAGCATGCGCAACTTTTGCTGCACGTGGGGAACCGCACTGAAGAAGTCGAGCGCCTCGGCTACCGTTAGGTCCAGCACGTCTGCAATCGTCTTTCCCTTGTACCGGACTTCTAACGTTTCCCGCTCGTAGCGCTTTCCGCCACAAACATCGCAGGTGACGAAAACATCGGGCAAGAAGTGCATCGAAACCCGCAACAGCCCTTCGCCACGGCAAGCTTCGCAGCGGCCACCGGGCACATTGAACGAAAATCGCCCGGCACCGAAACCGCGGGCGCGAGCCTCGGGAAGCTGCGCAAACCAATCGCGGATGTCGTCGAACACACCCGTGTACGTGGCGGGGTTCGAGCGCGGCGAACGGCCGATGGGGCTTTGATCCACTTGGATCACTCGGTCCAAAGCCTGCCAGCCCCGCAATTCGCCAAAGGGCCCGGCCTTGATCTGGCGGTGGTGGAGTCGCGCCGCCAGTGCGGGGTAGAGCGTGTCCAACACCAGTGAACTCTTTCCCGCCCCGGAAACACCCGTAAAGCAGGTGAGCGTGCCGAGCGGAATGGTGACTGTGACATCCTTTAAGTTGTTCAACGATGCCCCGGCGAGCTGCAGAAACGATCCATTGCCTGCACGGCGGCGCTCAGGGCGCGGGATGGTGCGGCGTCCGGAAAGGTACTGTCCAGTGAGCGAGTTTGGGTGCGCGGCAATCTCTGCTGGCGTGCCCGCAGCCACCACTTCTCCCCCCCGAGTGCCCGCTCCCGGCCCCATGTCAATCACGTAGTCGGCAGCCAAAATGGTGTCGCGGTCGTGCTCCACAACGACCACGGTATTCCCGAGGTCGCGCAAGCGCTGCAGCATGGCGAGCAGCCGGTCGGTGTCGCGGGGGTGCAGGCCCACCGAAGGCTCGTCCAGAATGTACAGCACTCCACTGAGTGCTGCGCCGAGTTGGCCCGCTAGGCGAATGCGCTGCGCCTCTCCGCCTGACAGTGTGTCGGCTCGGCGGGACAGCGACAGGTAACCGAGCCCGACATCCACGAGGAACTGCAAGCGGCTGAGAAGCTCTCGCAGGATTGGCGTGGCAATTTGTTTGTCGGTGGCGCCAAGCTCGAGTTGCGATAGGAAGGCAATGCACTCCGGAATTGATTGCGCCGTGACCTCGGCAATGTTGCTCGACCCTAGTCGAACCGCCAGTGCTTCGGGCCGAAGCCGCTGGCCGTGACACGTGGGGCAAGGCTGCGCCCTGCGATAGCGGCCGAGTTGTTGATGTTCGCGGGTTGTGCTGCCTCGCTCCCAGCGGCGCTGTAAAAGCGGGATCAATCCTCCGTAGCGGAGCTTGGTCGCGCCAAGATGGTTCCGCCGGCCGGATGGTTGGGCCGCAGTCGCGAGGTTCCCATACAAGACTGCTTGTCGCGCTTCCTCGCTGAGTTCTCGCCAGGGCGTTTCGAGAGAAAAGCCGAGCCGACTTGCCAGTTCCTGCAGCAACATTCCCAAGCGCGTGCGGGGATCGATGGGTCCCCATAACTCGATCGCCCCATCGGCGAGCGACCGCGACGGGTCCGGCACGAGCAAGTCGGGATCGAACGAGCTGACTTCTCCCAGGCCCTTGCATGCCGGGCATGCCCCGTGCGGGCTGTTGAAAGAGAGCAAGCGCGGGCTGAGTTCGGGCAGCGCAAAGCCACACACGGGGCAACCATGCCGCTGGCTGAAAACCCACGACTTACGGCTCCGCTCCGGCGTCTCGGCCAGTTCTTCCACCAAAACCACGCCGTGTCCCCAACGAAACGCCAGCTCCACGGACTCGCTCAGACGGGAACTTACCCCTTCGCGCACGACAACACGATCCACCATGACTTCGATCGTATGCGGTCGTTGGCGCACGAGAGGTGGGATGGCATCCAGGTCGAACAAGCTGCCGTCCACCCGCACCCGCACAAACCCTGCCTTGCGCAATTGATCGAGGACTTCCTTGTGCTCGCCTTTTTGGGAACGCACGACCGGCGCAAGGATTTGCAAGCGGGTCCCTGCAGGCTGCTTCAGGAGCTCGTCCACGATCTGGGGAACCGTTTGGGCGCGGATCGGAAGATTGCAGTTGGGGCAGTAGGGAACACCGACACGGGCAAACAGGAGCCGCAGGTAATCGTAAATCTCCGTCACCGTGCCCACAGTGGACCGTGGATTGGCGCCCCAAGCCGCTTGCTCGATGGCGATGGCTGGAGACAGGCCTTCGATCGAGTCCACGTCGGGCTTTTCCAGTTGCTCTAGAAACTGTCTCGCGTAGGCGGAGAGAGACTCGACGTAGCGGCGCTGGCCTTCGGCGTAGAGCGTGTCGAAAGCGAGCGAGGACTTGCCCGAACCAGACACACCCGTGATGACGACGAATTGACCGCGCGGAATGCGCACGTCCACGTTTTTGAGGTTGTGTTGCCGCGCTCCGCGAATGACGATGTAAGGTTGCATGCCCGTGTGTCGGGGGAAACTTGCCGCCGAGGCCGGTTTCGTCAAGCGCTGCGCTCGCGCCCCACTCGGGCGCGCGTGCGGTGGTTTCTACGCCTCGCGCTCCTGTGCTAACTGCGGATCGCAAAGGAGGGTCGAGTGGGAACAGTACACTTCGGGGTAACATTGCCGCAGATCAAGCGAAGCTGGCCGGAAACTCGCGCGGCCGCGGAGACCTTCGACGCTTTGGGCTTCGACTCTGTCTGGCTCAACGATCATCTGTTCGGGGTTCCGATGCCCCAGCTTCCCATCTTGGAAGCTTGGACCACGTTGTCCGCGGTGGCGGCTGTAACCCAGCGGGTACGGCTAGGGACGTTGGTCAGTCCGGTCGGCTTTCGGAATCCGGCCTTGCTGGCCAAGATGGCTGCCACGTTGGATCAGATCAGCGGCGGGCGGGTCATTGTGGGTTTAGGGAGTGGCTGGTTCCAAATGGAATTCGAGGGCTACGGTTTTCCGTTCCCACCGCTGCGCCAACGGCTGGAGCAGCTCGAAGAGGCGGCGGTGATCGTGAAGCGGTTGTGGGTCGAGCCGCAGGTCACCTTCGAGGGAAGGCACTTCAAAGTTCATGAAGCCTTTTGTGAACCGAAGCCAGTGCAGCAACCGCGGCCCCAGCTTTTAATTGGCGGAGGCGGTGAGCGGGTCTTGTTGCATTTGGTAGCCGCACACGCGGACATCTGGAACAACTTGGCCGTGAATCAAAACGAGCTGGCGCACAAGATCGCCAAACTCCGGGAACACTGCGCCCAAGTGGATCGCCCTTGGGAATCCCTGACGATTTCCCAGCAGTGTTTGGTGGTCATTGGCACGGACGAGGCGGATGCGCGGGCAAAACTGGAGAAAGCCCAAGCAATTTACGGCGGCCACATGGGGACCCCGGGGCCATTGACCCTTGCGGGCAGCCCGGAACGAATCATCGAGCGGATCCATGCGCATCTGGATTTGGGGTGCACGATGTTCGTGATGGAATTTTTTGGGCGCGACACGCGCGAACCCGCCCGCCTGTTCGCGGAACGGGTGATGCCTGCGTTTCGTTGAGGTTCGTATCATGCGGTTGTCGGTGGACGCAGGTGCGAGGCGAGCCCGGCGCTCGCGGTGGAACGGGTTGCAACGACTTGCCGCCGGGTCGCTGTGGAATGTTGTACTGCTGTGCCACGCGGGTTGTTTCTTCGTTCAAGCCGATTTGAACCCGTTTCGGACCCGCCCGGAGGAGCTCGTGGAGCGCAAGCTGGAGGGCAGCGGCAAGGACAAGGTGTTGCTGGTGGACGTGTCGCACCTGATCGTCTCCACTGAGCGGCCCGGGCTTTTGGGGACCGCGCCCCCGAGTGTGTTGGCCAGAGTGCGAGAGGAATTGAAGCGGGCCTCGGAGGATGAACGGGTGCGCGCGGTTGTCCTGCGCGTGAATAGTCCGGGAGGCACGGTGACCGCGAGCGATACGTTGTACCACGAGATTCGCGATTTTCGGGCTCGAACAGGCCGGCCGGTGATCGCGCACTTGCTTGATGTGGGAACTTCAGGAGCGTATTACGTGGCATTGGCCGCCGACGAGATTGTCGCGAGCCCGACGACGGTAACGGGGAGTGTGGGCGTTCTCCTGGCTGGGCTGAATTTCAGTGGTTTGCTCGACAAACTCGGAATCAAAAATCAAACCCTCAAATCGGGGGTGCTCAAGGATGCCGGCTCGCCGTTGCGACCGATGACACCAGCCGATGAGGCAGTGCTGCAAGGCATCCTCACCGCGATGCACGAGCGTTTTTTGGCCATCGTTCGCGAGCGCCGGCCAGGGCTTGCGCCGGGAGCACTGGAGAAGATCCGCGATGGCCGCGTGGTGCACGCAGACGAAGCACTGGTGCTCGGCTTGGTGGACCGCATTGGCTATCTCGAGGATGCGATCGAGCGCGCCAAACAGCAGGCGAACCTTAGCGAGGCGACGATCGTTGCCTATCGTCGGCCGATGCAGTACGCGGAAAATATTTACTCCACGAGTCGCGCGCCGCTCCCTCTCCTGGTTCAAGTGTTTCCGCTCGAACTGGGCGCATTCTCGAGCGGGCCCCAGTTCTGGTACCTTTGGGTTCCCGAGGGCACGGGGAGTCCCGGCCTGGCTCTGACACCCTGATCGAGCAGGGATGGCTCGTCGAGTCTGGCCGGCGGCGGTCGTCGCCAGCACCCTCTATTTCGGGGTGGTCCCGGAGGCGGACAACGATCTTTGGATGCACTTGTTCGCCGGACGATGGATCCTCCAGCACGGCGCCGTGCCCCGCGCGGATGAACTCAGTTATACGGCCTACGGGTCTCCCTGGACGGATCACGAGTGGCTGTGGCAGGTTGCGGCCTTTTGGGTGTTCGACAGCGGTGGCAGTCGAGCTTTGTTCTTATTGAAGCTCGTGTTCGTCGGCCTTTGCGTGGCGATGTGCGCTTGCGCCTTGCAGCAGCTTGAAAAAACCCGGGCCGCCGCTTGTCGTGAAGAGGAGCGCCCGACGGTCGGGACATGGCCTTGGGGCATCACCATGATCTTGGTGATTCCGGTTCTTGCGCGCGGTTGGGCGATGCGCCCGCAGTTGACTACGTACGTGTTGTTGCCGGCGCTCCTCGCAGCTCTGGCTGTCTGGGAGCGAGGCTACCGTCGTATTTCGGTGGCGATTGTGTTGGGGTTTGCGTTTTGGGTGAATGCCCATGGCGGGGTTCTGCTCGGGTTGGTGGCGCTGGCGCTCTTCGCGGGTTTTGGCGTGTTCGGCGGCCACGTCGAGCTTCTGCGGCGTGCAGTGCTTCTCCTCGCTGCGTTCGCGGCGACATGGCTCAATCCTTACGGCCCGGGTCTGTACGCCTACCTTGCCGATGAGCTCGGGCGGCCACATCCCATCAGCGAGTGGCAGCCAGTGTCGCTCGCCAGCGAGCACCTTCCCTTCATCTTGCTGGCGCTGGTTTTCGTCGCAACGCTTGCTTGGCTGCCGCGCCGCCCTCCCTTCCTCTGGCGCTCCGTGCTTGCGCTGGCGGTGCTGGGTTTTGCCCTGCGGCACCAGCGCCACACACCGGTGTTCGCCTTGTGCGTGGTGCCGTTGCTGTTTGCGCAGTTTCACGGTGCGGCAGCGAGCTTGCGCGGAGCTGGGCTCGAATTGTCGTTGGCTGCCCAGCGTATCGTGCTGGCAGGCGTGGCGATCATCGCGGCTTTGCAAATCGTCGCGGCGGCCGCATCGCTGCGCGACAGTCGCGCTCGCTTCGTTTTCGATCCGCGCGAGTATCCGGTCCGAGCGGTGCAGGCGCTTCGCGACGGCCGCGCAGAGGGAAACCTGGCGGTGCCGCTCGACTGGGGGGGATATGTCCTCTGGCACTTAGCACCGGCGATCAAGCCCTCGCTGGACGGTCGTTTTGCCACTGTGTATCCCACCCGAGTCGTTGCCGATAACTTCGCCTTTTTTCGCGGAGAGCCGGGATGGCGCCGGTTGCTGCTTCACTACCCGACCGAAGCAGTTTTGTTGCCTGCGGGCACCGTGCATCCGTTGCAACGCGAACCAGGTTGGGTGCGCGTGTATTCCGACGGCGTGGCAGTTTTGTATGTGCGCCAAGACCGTCTGGCAGCGTTTGCCGTTTCCGCCAGCGAGCCGGAAAAGCCGATTCTGAGGTGGTTTCCGTGAAGCGTAAAATGTTCCATCCGCCACCGGACATCATTCGGCCATGAGTGCAGTGCGGGGCGAGGGAGGATGCCGGATTCGCGTGGGATGCTGCGGGTGGGCTGCGGCACGGAGCCGCTATTTTGCGGCCCTCGATACCGTCGAGGTGCAGCAAACCTTTTACGATCCGCCTCGGGCCTCCACCTTGGAGCGCTGGCGGGCTGCGGCTCCGCCGGGCTTCGCGTTCACCGTGAAGTGCTCTCAGCTCGTGACGCACGAGCGGAATAGCCCGACATATCGCAGGTTGCGCCGCCGCTTGCCGGCAAACGCGGTTGTGGGGGCCTTCCGAGACAACGAATGGGTACGTGCGGCTTGGCGGGAGACTTTGGAGTGTGCCCGTGTCCTCGAGGCGCCGATCGTGCTGATTCAAACCCCGGCGCGGTTCGAACCGGAACCGGAGAACCTGCGCCGCCTGCGCGCCTTTGCCGGGTGGGAGAAACACCCTGAGGTGCGGATCGCCTTCGAGCCCCGGGGGCCAAAATGGACCGCAGAGCGAACCGATGCACTGTGCCGGGAGTTGGGCTGGTTGCGCGCGGGTGATCCGTTCGTGCTTCCTCCGCCCGATGCGGCGGGCCAACCCGAGGCGTACTTTCGCTTGCACGGCCGAAGCGGTTACCGGTACGAGTTCTCGGAAGACGACCTGCGGCACGTTGCCCACTGGGCTCGCGCCTATGCGATGGCCTGGGTGTTCTTCAATAATGTGGCCATGTGGAACGATGCGCGGCGGTTCCGTAGCCTGCTTGCCCGCAGTACTGCGGGTGACCGAGGCAGTGCGCCCGCCTGACGGGCGACGCGCGCACCGGCGGCATGTTCGCGTCGTTGTGAACGCTTGCGGATTGTGGAAGTCTGAGCCGAGTTCGCGAGGTTACCACAGGAGGACGCCGCCATGCTGCTGGAAGGGAAAGTTGCAATCGTCACCGGTGGCGGATCGGGGATTGGTCGCGCAACTTGTCTGGCTTTAGCCCGAGAGGGTGCGGCCGTGGTGGTGAGCGACGTGGATTCCATGTCCGGCGAGGCCACTGCGGCACTCGTGCGCAAGGCGCGGGGTGTGGCCCGTTTCGTTCCGGCGGACGTCGGTCAATCCTCGGAATGCGAGCGGCTGGTGCGGGAGGCTGTGTCTGCGTTCGGTGGACTCCACATCCTGTACAATAATGCCGGAATTGCTTTGCCTTTGGAGGATGGATTTACCCCGGCAGTGTCCCCTGAGGTTTGGGACCGCGTGTTACGGGTAAACCTGTCGGGAACTTTTTACTGCTCGCACTTTGCCATTCCGGAAATGGCCAAGGCCGGTGGTGGGGCCATCATCAATGCTGCCTCGTCTATGGCGTTACTTCCCCTGGGAGGCCTCGATGCCTATGCGGCCAGCAAAGGAGGTGTAGCGGCCCTGACAAGGTCTATGGCACCGGGCTGCGCGGCGCTGGGGATTCGGGTCAATGCCATATGCCCGGGTTATGTGGACACGCCCATGAATGCCATCATTTGGCAAAACGAGGAGCTCAAAGAGGCGTTTGCCCGCGGGCATGCAATGGGTTTGCAAACGCCGGAAGAGGTGGCCGAGGTGGTGGTGTTTCTCGCTTCCGAGCGTGGCCGGAGTTTTACCGGCGCAGTGCTGCCCTGTGACCGCGGCTGGACCGCATTCAAGCAGCCCGACATGCTGCGGCGCTAGAGCGGTTTGCCCCGTTTCAGTAAACGCGGAACTTGCCGGCTAGGAGCGCGCGCCAAAGTTCCGGAAGCGCTTCGACCTCGCGGGAAACCAGCTCCTGGATCGACGGTGCGAACTCCTCCACCGACGACCCGGGAGGAAGCAGTAGTTGTACGCTGACCCACGGCTGCGCCACCGGCTCGCCGATTCGCACGGCCAGGGAAACATACACCTCCAACAACTCGGGATAATGGGCGTGGATTTGTTCCGCGATTCGTTGGCTCGCCACACTGTAGATCTTGCCGACGTGGCCCACGGGATTCTTGCCCGGCGCGGCCTCGCCGCCTACCGGGCGCGCGAATGCGATGAAGCCATACGGGCGATTACCGCGGCCCACTTGCCCCGAGTCGGCATCTTCTGCCGAAGTGCCGGTGAGAGTAAGATACAGGCCATCGGCTCCTTGCCCTCGCTGGTCGAGCGTGTTGAGGCGGAAATCCAGCTCGCAACCTCCACCCGAAAACTCCCGTTGGAGAGCATGGAGGACTTCTTCCTTCCGCCGGAAGTACGTTGCCTCGGTGTCGATGGCTTCGCACAAAAACGGCATGGCAATCGTGAGCTCGATGCGCTGGTCGCTGCGTACCGCGAAAACCTTGACGTCTTGGCCGGTGTCGGGAAACTCGTGCTTGAACGATTCGCTGTTCAAGAAGGTGCACACGGCACGAGTAAGCTCTTCGGTGGGGGTGAACGGCGCGAAGCCGACGGCACCGGAAGTGTCGTTGGACAAAACCTCCTCTGGCTGGCCGTAGATACGGCGCAGCGGCGCGGATCCCGGCGCCAGCACCGGCTCGATGGCCAGTTCTCGGCCAAGCCGCACGCGCGGAAGGTTGGTTTGCAGCCACTCGGCAACTGCTTGTTCCGCTGCGTCGATAACCGGTAAGCTCTGGCCATCGGCGACGAACGTGGCGCGATCGCCGAAGAACAACCGCATCGGCTGTACGACTTGCCCGCCGAGAAAGGTTTTCGCGCACTGCCCTGCGGCCAGCAGCGCTTTGTCTACGTTGAAATGTGCGACGAATCCAAGCCGCTCCAGGTACATGCGGGCAAGGGCCACGGAAATGGATTCCACGAGAGCATCGCAGATCGTATCCGGATGCCCCACGCCTTTGGCCTCCACGAATTCGCAGCGGCGTCTGGCAATCGGTTGTTGTTGCAGCGCCTCCAGCACAAAACGCATACAGGGGTCCCTCTATCGCATTGGGCTCATGGATAACCTCTCGACCGGCCGAGAATTCATCGTACACCCTTACTGAAGGCGTTGGGGACTGGCTAGTGCGCGTGTGGGACGAGCCGTGCGGGCGTTGCCGCCCGCAACGAGGAGGCTCGGTGCGGAAAAACAAAGCATTGTAGAGCGCAGAGGTCTCCAGTAAGACAAAGCCGTCTCGATCGAGCCAAAGCGATGTTGGAGCGAACGATCCTTGTTTGTGGCGGGGCCGGCTTCATTGGCACGAACTTCGTGCGCCTCCTTCTTGGTCGCGAGGTCGGTCGCGTCGTCGTCTTGGACAAACTCACCTATGCAGCCAGCGAGGGTAATGTTCCGCAAGATCCGCGGCTGGTGTTTTACCGTGGAGACATTGCGGATGGTGCGTTGGTGCGGCGCCTCCTGGAGCAGTACCGTCCCAGGTGGGTCGTGAATCTTGCCGCGGAAACCCATGTCGACCGCTCCATCGACTGCCCCGACCCGTTCGTGCACACCAACGTGCTGGGAACGTTCCGGCTGCTGGAGTGCGTGCGGGCTTTTTGGGCCGAGCTACCCCGGCAGGCGCGGGAAGAGTTCCGCTTCTTGCAAGTATCCACCGATGAAGTGTACGGCACCATTCCCGAGGGAGAATCGGCAAGCGAGATGACGCCATACCGGCCGCGCTCGCCTTACGCTGCTTCCAAAGCTGCCGGCGATCATTTCGCTCTCGCGTACCACCATACATACGGGCTGCCCGTGCTGCTCACCAACTCCTCCAATAACTTTGGCCCGTATCAGTACCCCGAGAAACTCATCCCCCTCATGGTGTTGAACGCGTTGGACGCGCGCGAGTTGCCCATTTACGGCGATGGCGGAAACGTGCGCGATTGGTTGTACGTCACCGATCATTGCGAAGCTTTGCTTGGCGTCCTGGAACGTGGTGTGCCGGGCACGCAGTACAACATTGGCGCAGGTAACCAGAGAACGAATTTGGAAGTGGTGGAGGCGATTTGTAGGGTGCTCGAGCAGGTTGTGCCCGCACGGGAAAACGCACGCATGCTCGCTCGTGGGCTCGAAGCATATGCAGAGCTCAAACGCTTCGTGGAGGACCGGCCAGGACACGATCGGCGTTACGCCTTGGATGCAAGCCGCGTGACCACCGAACTCGGGTGGGCGCCGCGGCACGAGTTTATGGTTGCACTGGAGGCTACCGTGCAGTGGTACGTGGAACATCGCGACTGGTGCGAGGCGGTGCTGGCCGGACGGTACGACCGCCAGCGACTCGGGCTGGGATTGCGCATCTCGCGGGAGTAGGCGTGCGCAAGGGAATCTTGCTTGCTGGAGGCAGTGGCCGGCGACTTTATCCGGTCACACGAGCGATCAGCAAACAACTTGTGCCCGTGTACGACAAGCCGCTGGTGTATTACCCGCTGTCGACGCTCATGCTTGCGGGCATCCGACAAATTTTGTTGATCAGCTCGCCTGACGACCTGCCTCTTTACCGGCGTCTGCTTGGAAACGGGGCGCATCTCGGCCTCGATATTTGTTACGCCGCGCAATCACGCCCGGAGGGAATCGCTCAAGGCTTGCTCCTTGCCGAAGAGTTTTTGGCAGGTGCGCCGGTGGCACTCGCGCTGGGAGACAACATTTTCTACGGCCATGGGTTCCCAGACCTGCTCCGCGCCGCCTCCGCGCGCCGCACCGGCGCAACCGTGTTTGCTTACTGGGTGCGAGATCCGGAACGCTATGGTGTCGTGGAATTCGACGAGCAAGGCCAAGCGCGGCGCATCGAGGAAAAGCCCAGGCAGCCGAAAAGCAATTACGCGGTTACGGGTTTGTATTTTTACGATGCGCAAGCGGTGGAAATTGCGAAGGGCTTGCGACCGTCCCTGCGAGGAGAGCTGGAAATTACCGACGTGAACCGGGCGTACCTCGAGGCAGGCTGTTTGCACGTGGAGCGCCTCGGCCGAGGCATTGCTTGGCTCGATACCGGCACGCACGAGGCGCTGTTGCAAGCGGCCAACTTCATTCAGGCCATCGAGGAACGCCAAGGTTTGAAGGTGGCTTGCCTGGAAGAGATTGCGTTTCGCCTGGGATACATTAGCGAGGAGCAGTTACGCGCGCTGGCTCGGGAAATGGCCGACAGCGTTTACGGCGCCTATCTTTTGCGGCTGCTCGAACAGGGTCCGTGAAAAACGCCGCGCGCCGCGTGGCGCGGTCGTACTGTCCGCGATGAGCGGAGCGTGCGGCTCGTGTCTCGCGGGGGCCGCTTCGCGGGTTTGTGCGGCCACTCGGGATCCCATGCATGAACTCGTCTAACACGTGGGCGCAAAACATTTTTTCTTCGCCACCCCTTTCCCTCTACGTCGCGAACGGTACCTATTCTGAAGACGTTGAAGAGCTGCGAAAGGAGGATCGAGGTATGGGCTATGAACCTCAAGTGGCACTGCGACCGAAGGATCTTCACGGGATTTCGGAAGAACAAATTGCCCAACACTGGAAGCTGTACGAGGGCTACGTGGCGCAAGTCAATGCTCTGCGAGCTGAGCTCGACAACTTACGCCGCGAGGGAAAGGGTAACACGCCGCAGTACGCAGACCGACGCCGCCGCCTCGGCTTCGAATACAACGGCATGGTGCTGCACGAGTACTATTTCGGGAACCTGAAGGCGGATGCGGGTGAGCTGCGAGAGACCAGTGAACTCTATAAGCTGCTCGTAGGGCAGTTCGGTGGGTTCGACCAATTTCGGGATGATTTTCTGGCGTGTGGTGGCACGCGTTCCATTGGCTGGGCCATCCTCGCGTTCGACCCGCAGTTGGGAGTGGTAAACAATCATTTCGTCCAGGTTCACGAAGAGGGCAACGTGGCTGGCTTCATTCCGTTGCTCGTGATGGATGTTTGGGAACATGCCTATATGGTGGATTACGGCGCCGCGGGGCGCCCGCAGTATATGCAGGCTTTCTGGCGCAACGTGAATTGGTCGGTGGTGGAAAAGCGTTTCGCGGATGCCGTACGCGGGGTGATCCCCCGGCGGTTTTAGTTCGAAAAAGGCTCTGGCATTTGAATTTGTGATTCGATAGTACGTCTACTGCGGTTATGCCGGCGACTGTGGGTTAGCCCACAGGGCGGCCGGCGGAGTGCCTCCTTGGCCGTTGCCCCCCGGCCTGAAATGCTCCGTCGGCCGTGTGGCGCGAGTGGCGGTTGGCCCGTTTACGCCACTCGCGCTGCCCCGGCACCGCTCTTTTGTGCGGCGCGGCTTCTGGCGCCAAGAACGGCGGAAGCCACTCGGGGTGCGGAATACTCCCGGGTGCGGCCATGTACCGGCGCGGCCCGCTGTGCGGGCGTCTTGTGTCGAGCGAAGCGATCGCGGTAAGCAGTGGCCGCATGCGCTGCGCTCGTAGACCGGCTCGCACCGGGAAATGGAAAGTTCGAATTCTCTTGTTGCTACTGTTGTCGTGGGGCTGTGGGGATGACGGAGAGCGCAGCGGCGCCTACTATCCTCGAGATCGCGAACTCCGGCTGAACCACTTCCAAGTGATCGGCACGCACAACAGTTACCATGTGGAACCTCGGCCAGAGTTGATGGATTACCTCCTGCGGCGGCTCGGTTCGCTGGCCGAAGGTTTTCAATACAGTCATGCGCCGCTGCGCGAACAGTTCGAGCGTCAGGGAGTACGCCAAATCGAGCTGGACGTGTTTGCGGATCCGCAGGGGGGCTTGTTTGCCCATCGAGCGGGGTTGGCGTTGATCCGGCAAAACCCAGACGCGGGAATTCCGGGACTGCTGCAACCCGGTTTCAAAGTCCTGCACGTACAGGACATCGACTTCGAAAGCACCTGTTGGACGCTGATCGAGTGCCTAAAGGAGGTCAAAAGGTGGTCCGACGAGCACCCGCTGCATATGCCGTTGATGATCTTGATCGAGGCGAAGGACGAATGGATTCCGGTGGCGGGTTCCGCCTTGCCGGTGCCGATCGGGGCGGCCGAACTCGATGCGCTCGACGCGGAAATTCGTTCGGTCTTTTCGGCGGACCGGTTGATTACTCCAGACCTCGTTCGCGGCGATCGGCCAACCTTGGACGATGCCGTGCGCAACCGGGGGTGGCCCACATTGGGGGAGGTGCGTGGCAAGGTGATGTTTTGTCTCGACAACGGCGGCTCGATCCGCGCAGCGTATCTCGACGGCCATTCGTCGTTGCGTGGCCGGGTCATGTTTGTCAGCGCCTTTCCTGGTGAAGCCGAGGCGGGGTTCGTGAAACTCAACGACCCGATAGGCGACTTCGACACGATTCGTGATGTCGTGTCGCGCGGCTACGTGGTTCGCACCCGCGCGGACGCCGACACAGTGGAAGCCCGAACCGGGAACACCGAGCCGCGGGATCGAGCGCTGGCGAGTGGTGCCCAGTGGGTGAGTACGGATTACCCCGTTCCCGACCAACGTTGGGGCCACGGGTACGTAGCTTCCATTCCCGGAGGAACGCCGGCTCGATGCAACCCGCTCACAGCTCCAGCCGGTTGCGAGCCTGCCGACATCGAACATCCCTCGTTTTTGCGGTAGGCAGGAGCCGACACGTGCAATACAAGGAGACCCATATGCAGTTTCAAATTGGCATTGTCCCGTTTTGGAAGAATTACGACCGCAAGCTGGTGCTGCGCGCCGCTCAGTTGGCGGATGACTTGGGATACCACTCTATTTGGATCCCCGAGGCGTGGGCATACGAGCAGTTTCAGCTTCTGGCCGAGATTGCCCTGCACACACAGCGACTCAAGGTTGCCACGGGCATCGTGAACATTTTCAGCCGCTCGGCTGCCTTGATTGCCATGAGCGCGGCCACGCTCGACGAAATTTCTTCAGGACGAGTCATTCTCGGTTTGGGCACCAGCGGCAAGCTCGTGGTGGAGAATCTTCATGGTGTCGAGTACCGCAAACCGCTGACGCGCATGAAGGAGACCATCCAAATCTTGCGGACCCTGTGGCGCGGCGAACGATTGAGTCCCGGTGTGAGCACGCTCTTTCCCGTGCGGCATTTCAAGTTGGAAATGAAGCCTGTCCGGCCGAATATCCCCATCTACATCGCTGCACTGCAGGAAAAAGCCATCCGCCAGATCGGAGCCATCGCTGATGGCTGGGTGCCGACGTTTTGGCCCTACCGGCATTTCCGGACCGGACTCGACTGGATTGCCGCCGGTGCGCGCGAGGCAGGCAGAGATCCGCAAGCCATCGAGCTGGCGCCGTTTGTGGGGATCGTTCCACTCGAAGATCGCTCTGCAGCCCGCGCCATGCTCAAACCGACGGTTGCCTTCTACATCGGGGGCATGGGGACCTACTACTACGAAATGTTTTGCCGGTTTGGCTTTGAAGAAAACGCGACCAAGGTGCGGGACCTTTACGTGCAAGGACGAAGGTCCGAGGCCACTGCGGCCGTGGATGATGCCTTGATCGATGCGATCGCGATTTGTGGGCCGCCGGAATACTGCCGCGAACAAATGGCCGCATGGCGAGCGGAGGGAGTGGGAACGTTCCTGATGAACTTACCGACCGGCGTGCCTTACGAAGTCACAGAAAACTTGCTGCGCGCAATGGCTGGGTGACCGCGGTTGTGTGGCGCCGATAACGCTCGGCGCTTCGCGATGGCCGAGTGGGAGCGAAGTGTCGGCTGGCTCGCGGATGCTGAAGAGGGTGGCGCGTTTCCGGCGCGGTTGCCACACCGAGAAATCCAGGTTGCAGGGATGTTGGCTGTTCCAAGCTAACGAGTGAGTTGGCGGGTGGTAAAGCCGCGCTCTCCGTATTGGAGCAGCACCTTTTTCCCATTCACCAAGGTCTGCAGCGCCACATCGCGGCCCCAGAGCTGGTACACGTACGCCAGAGTCTTCTCGGCGTATTCCAGGTGCAAGTCGCGCCCGTCGTGTTCGTGTACCAACAGCAACATCCGTTGGTGTCCGAAATCGGCATCTTCGACCTTGATCACGGGAACATTGTTCATCCCGACCGAGCGGATCAATGTCTCCTTGATTTTGCGCCAGCCGTCATCATCGGCCACTTCCGTGACCACCCAGTCTCCGCCGCGAACGCGGTATTCGAACAAGTTGAGCTCCCGCACCAGCCTCTCCGTGAGGTGGCGGCGCAGGAACGATGCGTCCCGATCGGCTGCCCGTACCGAAAAGATTTTCTCCATGCCGGACCGCACTCCCGACTCCAGCGTTGGCTCCTCCTCCGGATCCGGCTGTTCATACCGGCGGTAGATATCCTCCCAAATTTTCCAGCCGATGTGGTAAGGGTTCAGTCCGCCCGGTACGGGGCGTACCACCTGATTGTGGCGGACGAGGAACTCCAAGTGCAGGTCTTGGGGGAGTTCCAACCGCTCGAGAATGCGCTTGTGCCAAAACGTCGCCCAGCCCTCGTTCATGATCTTGGTTTCGATTTGCGGGATGAAGTACTGGGCTTCCTCGTGGACAATCGTCAACAGGTCGCGCTGCCACTCTTCGAGAAACGGGTTGTAGTCACGGATAAAGAGCAGCAAGTCCTCCTCCGGTTCCAGCGGGACCTTGTGGAGGTCGGGTTCGTCGCTCGTTTGCCGCTTGTGCACGCGGGCAAACGGATCTTCCCGCGGCTCTGCGGCTTCGAGCTTGCGCTGGCGCAACTCGTCTTCCGAGAGCTTGCGGATGGCCAAGTTGCGCCGGCATTGCAGCGATAGGGCGTGGGCAGCGTCCAGGACTTGCTCGACCCGGTCAATGCCGATGCTCGGTGATTCGATGTACGAGCGCACCCGCTGGCCGTGGCTTTTCATCGCTCCGATCACGAACTCCGGGCGCGTGGTTTGGAATGTGAAGTTGTTCTTGAAGAAATCATTGTGCCCGTAAACATGCGCGATAGTGAGGATCTGCAGCGACAGCGTGTTATCGCGCATGAGGTAGGCGAGTGCCGGGTTCGAGTTGATCACCATTTCGTAGGGCAGGCCCGACACGCCGTGATCGTACAGCGTTTTCAGTTTCTCGTATGCCTTGCCGTACGACCAATGAGGGTAATGCGACGGCATGCCCGAGTAGGCCATGTACCCGAGCATTTGATTGTGGTCGCATATCTCGAACTCCTGGGGAAAGCAGTCGAGGCCGAACTCCGCGACAACGTCGCGGATCCGCTGGTCCCACTCGATTAGATCGCGGATTTCATACGAGCGCAGCATGTCACTCTCTCGCGCGGTCGCGCGCCAGAAATGCTTTGAAGCTCGGCCACACGTCTTCCTTGCGCTCGATCAGGACCGTGTGGAAATTTTCCGCTTCGACGCGGCGGAAAAGCTGGAGCATCGAACCTTCGTAATAGCGCGACCCCAACGGCTTGATTTCGCCATAACCGAAGAGATTGCACACCTCGCACAATTCTTCCGCGAGTTTCAGGGCCGCGGGGTTGTCCGCTTCGAAGTTATCTCCGTCGGAACAGTGGAAGGCATAAACGTTCCACAACGAGGGATGGTAGCGCTCTCGGACGATTTCCAGCGCTTTTTGGTAAGCCGAAGAAATGAACGTTCCGCCCGACTCGCCTTTGTGGAAAAACTCTTCTTCCGTGACCTCGCGCGCTTCCGTGTGATGCGCAATGAACACCAGCTCCACGTTGCGGTACTTGGTGCGCACGAACTGGTAGAGCAGGAAGAAAAAGCTCCGCGCCAGGTACTTTTTCATCGTGTCCATGGAGCCGGAGGTATCCATCATGCACAGAACTACGGCGTTAGACTCTTCCTTGATGTCCGGCACCATGTGGCGGTAGGTGAGGTCGTCTTCGTGGAACGGAAAGCGGTCCCCCAGACCGAGTTCCGAACGGCGTTGCGTGGCCAGGCGGCGGCGCACTTTCGATTTCACCGTCCGGCGCTTGTCGAGCCGGATGCGCAGGCCCGCGGGCCGATAACCTTTGCGGCGGAGGATGCGCTGGGCCGGAAGCTCGCGAAGTTTGCGCCGTTCGAGATCCGGCAGCTCCAGGTCTTCGAACATGATGTCTACGAGCTCGTCGAGCGTGACGTCCGTCTCGTAGTAGTCCACCCCGGGTCGGTCCCCCGCTCGATCGGGCTTCCCTTCGCCTTCGCCTTCGCCGCGCCGCAGGACTTGCCCGGGCTCTAAATCTCCCTCGCCCTGACCCACGCCGGGAACGTTGTCTCCGTAAACGAAGCGGTATTCTTTGATGCCACGGATGGGGACCTTGATGATTCGCGAGCCGTCCTTTCCGATGATCGCTTCCTCCGCGATGATGTCTGCGATGTTGTCGCGGATGCACTGGCGCACCTTCTGCCGGTGCCGCAACCGATCACCGGCGGCGCGGTCGCTGCGCTCCGCGTCGGACGGACTGAACGGCCGGAAGATGGACTCAGGTACGGCCATGGCTACGGCCCCCGCTGGTCCCTGCCGCGCGAGCTGCCGGACCCCGGTTCGATTCCGGGTGCGATCGCACGGCTAGTCCTTCCACAGGTTGTTCGCGGCGTACTTGAGCACCACGTCCACACAACTGTGGCAGTATCCTTGGGCGAGTAAGTTTTGCACCATGGCATTGTATTTTTCCGTCTGCTCGGCGTCCCGCGTGCGCGCCTTGGTGATGATCCGGCTGATATCGCGCACCGAGGTCATGAGTTTCTTCTCGATTGCCTCCTTCAGAGGTTCGTAGCTCTGGTACGACACCTTCTCTCCGCGGCGACTTGCCGCCCACAGGTAGGCAATCACTTCTTGGCGGAACCCCTCTGCCGCCGAACCGATGATGGCGATTTGTTCTTCGATGGACTTCAGAAATGCCTCGTCGGGTTGGAGCTCCTCTTTTGTGTTGCGATCCCGCACCTTGGTCCGATTGACGAAGGCCTCGGCGTGATCCAGGTAGTTCTGGAACAACGCCTCGGCTTGCTCCTGGTACGAGTATACGAACGCCTTGGTGATCTCGCGCTCCAAAATGTCGAGGTATTCCTTGTGCAACGTGTCTTGCAGAAATTCGAGGTACTGCTTGCGGGTGTCGTCCGGCAGGTCGGCTTCCTTGGTCATTTGGATGAGCGCCTCGCGGACGCTGATGGGGTTGATGCAATTCCCTTCGATGTTGTCGGACAGGGCGTTGTCCAGCGCTTTCATGATAAAGCGCGTGGAAATCCCGAACATGCCCTCTCGTTTGGCGTCTTCACGCAACTCGCGCACGTCTACCTTCTTCGTGCGGCCTTTCTCGATGACCTCTTCGCCATTGTAGAGCTTGAGCTTGGTCATCAAGTCGCACTTCGGAGTCGGCTCCAAGCGGGTGAGAATCGCGAACATCGAGGCAATTTCTAAGGTGTGCGGTGCGATGTGCGCCCGGAAGTCGGAGTTGCGCAGGATCTTTTCGTAAATCTTCACCTCCTCCGAGAGCCGCAAATTGTAAGGCACTTTGACCACGACGATGCGGTCGAGGATGGCCTCGTTGGTATGGTCGGATTTGAACTTTTGCCATTCGGCTTCGTTCGAGTGCGCAATGATCACCTCGTCCACATACACCATCCCGTGGCGGCCCGGCGCGGGAATGACTTTTTCCTGCGTGGCCGTGATCATCGCGTGCAGGTATTCCGTTTCGTTTTTGAACACCTCGATAAACTCGACGATGCCGCGGTTGCCCACGTTCAAGGCGCCGTTGAGGTCGAGCACCCGCGGGTCGCCTTCGGAGTACAAGTCCAGCTTCGAGATGTCCTCCGAGCCAATGAGCACGGAGGTGTCTTGGTTATTGGGGTCCACCGGAGGCACGACCCCGATGCCGACACGATTGCGCTTGGAGAACGAGCGCAGCACCACGGGGACCTCCTCGTACTTGCCCCGGTACTCTTCCTTGAGGCGGAAGCGACACACAGGGCAGAGGTCTCCTTCGATGTGCACCCCGAGCATCTTCTCGAACTCGCGCCGCAAATGGCGCGGTAGCAAGTGCAGCGGCTCTTCGAACATCGGGCAACCTTCGATGGCGTAAAACGGCGGGCTTTGTTCGAGGCCGCGCTGGATGTGCTCCACCAGCGAGCTTTTGCCGGAACCTACCGGGCCCATGAGGTAGAGAACTTGCCGGCTTTCCTCGCCCTTGAGCGCCGCGGCGTGGAAATAACGCACGATTTGCGCGATCACCCGCTCGATGCCGAAGAACGAGTCGGCAAAGAAGTTGTAAATCTTGACCGGCTCGTCCTTGAATAGCCGCTTGGTTCTCGAATCGTCCGTGTCGAGAACGTCGCGCACGCCCGCCTGCAGGATCATGTCGTAAATGCGAGCGTGCGCCAGTTTGGGGATCGTGGGATCTTGTTTGACCCGCTCGAGGTAATCGAGAAAAGTTCCCCGCCACTCTCTCGCACCCCGTGCGGCTCGGTCTTGTTCGATCAACCGCTGGAATTCAGTCTTGTCGTCCTGCATCATAATCTCGAGCTCCTTGGCGTTGCCGCCGGTGATGCCCGCACTGTTTTCGTTTCGCGTCCCCTACGTCATTCGGTCACTCGCTCCACATCGTACATTGCTTCACCGGTCGAAAGTATACCTGTCGCTTGCAGGGGTCGGCAATGAGGAAATGTGGATAGCTCGGGGAATCCGCTCCGTGGAACGACACGAGCAACCGCGCGACAGATTGAGGAAGAACGTCCACAGCTTGGGCGCGACGTTGCACCAACCACCACCATCTCTTCCGCGACGAACACATCGCGAGATGGACCCCTATCACCCATAAGCCACTTTGGCAACCGCTTTGGTTTTTTCTTATGCAGCGCGGCATATCCTCGCCCTTCGGGACGCACACCTTTTCCCGGTGCATCGCGAGTGCTGCGGGCGAAGCCGTGTGCTGGGAGCATGCGCGAGCGATTGTTTTTTCCCAGGCTTCGCGGATACTTAAGGAACGATGGCTGAACTGTTTCGTCGTGTTGCCGTGGTCCAGCTCGCGCCCCGGTTGGGAGACGTGGAGTACAACCTCCAGCAGCTCGAAGCCGGTGTGCGGCGCGCCCGCCAAGAAGGAGCGCATCTTGTCGTGTTCCCTGAACTCGCGCTGACCGGCTATTTTTTGAAGGATATGGTTTCCACGGTTGCGATTCGTCACGACAGCGCCGAGATGGAGCGCCTGGCAGCGATGAGCCGTGGAATCGAGGTCGTGGTCGGAGCGGTGGAGGAAAGCGAAGATTTCCGCTTCTTCAACAGCGCCTTGTACTTTCGCGATGGCGTGCTCGTTCACGTCCACCGCAAAGTGTACTTGCCCACCTACGGCTTGTTCGACGAGGCTCGCTACCTTGCTCGCGGTGACCGGATTCGCTGCTTCGCCTCGGCATTGGGGCGTGCGGCCGTGCTCATCTGCGAGGACCTTTGGCATCCTTCGACGGCGTATGTCGCCGCGCTCGATGGCGCACTGGCGATCATTTGCCCGTCGAGCAGCCCCTTGCGCGGGATCTCCGAAGGGCGCGACCACGACGACAATGCGGCTTACTGGGAACTGCTCAACGCGGTGTACGCGCAAACGTTCGGCGTGTTCGTGGTGTACGCCAACCGCGTCGGTTTCGAAGACGGTGTCGGTTTTTGGGGCGGCTCCGAAGTGGTGTCGCCCACCGGGCAGCGATTGGCCAAGGCGAAGTACTACGAGGAGGATTTCATCGTGGCCGAGCTGTCGCTCAAAGAACCGCGACGCCAGCGGGTGGCGGCGCCTCTGTTGCGGGATGAAAACGTGGACCTGACCATCCGCGAGCTTTGCCGGATTCGTCGCACGGGCGGCGTGCTCGGGTACAAGGGGGAGTTTGCCGACGAAGAAGCGAGCGAGGAGACCCCGAATGGCGGGAAGCGCGAACGATCTTGAACAGTCGCAAACGCTCGAACACGCAGCGGGAGCGAGCGGAGGGACGAAGGCGGCCGACCGTTGGACTTGCCCCTCCATTCCAACGAATCCGCCGCTCCTGCGCCGCATCTTGACCGCTTTCATCGCCAACGAGGTGCGCAAGGTCGGCGTGGAACGCGTCGTCGTCGGCTTGTCCGGAGGGGTCGACTCGGCTTTGAGCTGTCTACTGGCGGCCGAGGCTCTGGGCCCGCACAATGTTCTGGCGATCAAGATGCCGTACCGCACCTCGAGCCCCGAGAGTTTGGCTCATGCGAACTTGGTGATTGCACGTGCCGGCGTGGAGTCGCTGGAAATCGACATCACCCCTCAGATCGACGCATATTTTGCCCGCTTCCCCGACGCCGATCGGGTGCGACGCGGCAACAAAATGGCACGCGAGCGCATGACCATTCTCTACGATCATTCGGCGCGCTGGCATGCGCTGGTGTTGGGCACGAGCAACAAAACGGAATTGCTGCTCGGTTACGGTACGTTGCACGGCGATATGGCCTCGGCGGTCAATCCCCTCGGCGACTTGTACAAAACGCAGGTGTGGGCACTGGCCGAAGCAGTCGGTGTGCCCGCAGAAATCGTGCACAAACAGCCCTCGGCCGACTTGTGGGCCGGCCAGACCGACGAAGCGGAACTGGGCTTTGGCTATCGCGAGGTGGATCGCCTGCTGTATTGCATGGTGGACTTGCGTTACTCGCGCGCGGAGTTGCTTGCCGCCGGCTTTCCGGAGGAGTTTGTCCGCCGCGTCAGTGAGATGGTGCGCAACTCGCAGTTTAAGCGGCGCTTGCCGATTATCGCCAAGGTCTCACAGCGTACAATCGACCGCGATTTTCGCTACGCGCGCGACTGGGGACGCTAGCGAGGGGACTTGGCGGATGGTGGCCCCCGAACGGCCATGACAGCTCCCGGATCCCTGTACGTCGTCGCGACTCCACTCGGAAACCTCGAAGACGTCACCCTTCGTGCGTTGCGAGTCCTCAAAGAGGTGAATTGGATTGCGGCGGAAGATACCCGTGTGACGCGCAAGTTTCTCCATCACTACGGTATCGGTACGCCGCTGACGCGCTACGATGACTGGACGGAACGGGAAAAAGCGCCACGCTTGATCCAACGGCTGCTTGCCGGCGAAAGCGGGGCCTTGGTTTCCGATGCGGGCACTCCGGGGCTGAGCGATCCGGGCTTCCACTTGGTCCGCAGTGCTTGGGCAGCCGGAGTGAAAGTTGTGCCCGTGCCCGGCCCGTCGGCCGTGATTGCAGCACTGTCCGCTGCCGGGTTGCCGGCCAATCGTTTTGTTTTCGAGGGCTTTCTTCCTCCGCGTGCGGTGGAGCGCCGCGCTCGACTGGCCGAGCTTGCCGACGAACACCGCACCGTGGTGTTCTTCGAAACCGCACGGCGACTGCGCGCAACCCTGGAAGACATGGTCCCCATTTGGAACGATCGAACGATCGTAATCGCGCGCGAGCTCACCAAAAAATTCGAGGAATTCCTGCGAGGCTCTGCTCGCGCACTGCTTTCCCAGCTCGCCGCGCGGCCGCAACCGTTGCGGGGGGAGCTGACCGTCATTGCCGAGGGCACCTCTGCGAGAGCCCAACGGCGCAGCGCCGCCAGCTCGGAGTGGCAGCAAACCCTGGCACAGCTTTGCGCCCAGGGCATGTCGTTGCGCGACGCTGCGCGCCGGGTGGCGCAGCAATACGGCCTATCGCGCCGCGAAGTGTACCAGTTCGGGCTACGGCGTTCGTGAGGGCAGCCGAGCGGAGTCGGGCCGGAAGCTGCGGCCCCGAATCACGAAAAGAACCGGCGGGGGTTGAGCACCAGCATGGTGTGGATTTTGTCTTCGCTCACTCCGGCCTCGCGCAGTCGCGGTAAGATGTCGGTAAAGAGATACGTCGGCCGCCAATGGGGAAGAACCGTTTCTGGAAGCGGCAACGGCCGCCCGCGCCAACACCAAACCGAATCGTGGGACAACACGATTTGCTTGGCAAAGCCGACACCCAGCAGCCCAATGAGCGCGGCTAGGCGGAGCCGATCGGGTTGCAAAATCTCCAAGCCGAAACGGTCGAAACCGATGAAGCAACCCCGATCCAACAAGTCCACGTGGTACCGCAGATCTGCAGTGCCGCAACTGTGCCCGATAATGACGTGACGCAAGTCCACACCTTCGGCGGCAAAGATGTCGAGTTGCTCGCGGCCCATGGTCCCTTCGTCCGTGTGTGTCGTGATCGGAGTTCCGGTGGCGCACGATGCCTGGGCTGCCGCGCGCAGAACGGTTTCTTCATACGGGGTGATCTGGTGCGCGCCGGTGGCCGCTTTGATCACTCCGGGCTTGATTCCCGTGCACCCGACGCCCTCGGTGATTTCCCGCACGAAGGCGTCCCGAATCTCTTCGGTCGCGTCGGCAAACTGTTGGCGAAATTTAAAGTAGGCCGTGGCTCCTTGATCCTCTTTGTACAAGCCGGTGGCGCAAATGATATGCACCCCACTGTCTTGGGAGACACGCGCCATTAGCTCCACGTCGCGCCCCAAGTCCATGGGGCAAGGATCCACTAAAGTTTGCACGCCATGCGCTTTGATTTCGAGCATGCGCTCGGTGCAAATCTTCGCGAGCTCGGCAAGCGACGCCCGCGGTGAAGCCGCATCCCACTCCCACCCTGGCCAGCCGATCAGTAGGTGCTCGTGCATGAGCGTGACGCCCAGTTGGTCAGCCGGCACCGGGCCGAGAACGGTGTGCACGGTACGCATGACCCGCATGAGAACGCAGGAGCTTCTCGGAGTCAATCCGGGCACGGGCCGAGCGCATCGAGTAACGCTCGCGGCCTGCAGCATCCTGCCCGGCATCACAATGGTGCATTGCAAATGCTGGTGCGCACAGGCATCAAAGGATGCTCGTTCGAACGACGGCGGGCCACAGTGGTGACGAGAATCGAAAAAGTCTTCTTGGCGATGGGCTTGATTTGCATGGCCGCGGCCTCGCCGGCTCAGGTGGATGTGAATTGCGATGGCACGGCGGACCATGCGGTGCTGGACTTGCTGCCGGTTGTGTTCGGTGACCTCCGGTGTGCGGAGGCTGACGTAAATTTCGATGGCCGGGTCACGGCCGCAGACATGGTTGCCTGGGCGGCGATATTGCTCGAGCCCGCCGAATCCCCAACGCCGACTGCGGCCGGGAGCCCGACCGAGTCTCCGAGTCGGACGAGTGCGCCCACCGAGACACTAACGCGCACACCAGTTGCCACGGAGACACCGACACCGACCTCGAGCCTCCGCCCATCGGCGAGCGCCACCACGTCTCTTACGGTTACTGCGGCGGTTTCGCCATCCAGTA